>NZ_CP098806.1:2194500-2508000 GCF_023822005.2 Dyadobacter fanqingshengii | reverse complement strand
TCCTTATTTAGAAAATGCTTTTCGAGAACAAGTAGGATCTGACAAATACGATAATCATTTTTTGGTTTTTGCATTTGCTGAGCGTGTTACGTTAAGTAAGGGAAGAATTTTATTGGGTCAAATAAAAAGCACCAATGATGTTTTTCAGAAAAATCTAATCCTATTTAGTGGAAGAGATAATCTCACATTAAATCATGAGGTTCTACATGGACTTGGTCTTCGCCATACACATAAAGAAAAGCCAGAGGATGAGTTCGAACCCAACGAAGCGGCAACATACACCTTCAATTTTGAAACGACAGACAACGTGATGAGTTACGCGAGTAATCCGTTCTCTACATGGCACTGGCAGTGGAGTCTTTTGAGGAAAAGTCTAGCAAGTATTGAATGAAAAATTCTCTCTTAGTACTTTTTCTAATCATAAACTATGTCTGTAATGGGCAGAAAGGACAACAGATGGAACGTTTAGATATTTTGAATTTTAAAAAGCATGCTATCAATGGTGAATATGTATTTGTCACAGAAGACAAGATGAAGATTAGGCAGTGGAGATCAAGCCCTGAATCAATAATACAAGAAAGCGCACTTGTTAACTCCACGGAGACACTTTACCACGAATTCGATTCACAGTCCGGTCAGATTAAGATTACGGGTAAGCGATTTTACGGCTTTCCTGTTGGCGAATGGAAGCAATTTTCAAAAGATGGGAGCTTATTAAAAAGCTGGAATGAAGATCGAAATTATGACTTTAATGTTGAACAATTAGTTGCCAAAGTAAAAGAGCTAGGATTTAATCTGAAAATCAGTTCACCGGGTGTATGGGTATCCAGAACGAGAAATGGACTTCCATTCTATTATGTGACATACCCTGTCAGTGCGAAAAGCCCTTATGTGGTATATAAGGTCAAAATTGATGGGAAAACAGGCAAAATTTTGAGTCAAGAAGAGATCAAAACAAGAAACTAATTTTGTATTCCCTATTTAGATAATAACCGTCCCCCCATGCCCACAACTCTCCTCCTAGACGCTGCACGCATGGAAGATGCCATGGATCGGGCACGGGGACTGAATCCGTTGCACGCTTCGCTTTATCGTAACAAAGATGGCCAGGATGAGATTCTTCCTTCTGTGGCGCCGTTTTTGTTCGAATATCCCTATACGGCCGATTTTGTGGAATTTGTGATGAACGAGGGGTGGGGTAATTCCTGGGGTCTTTGGGTGGAGAGTAATGCTGAGTTTGAGGAACTGTACAAGCATTTCCGGCGCTTCCTGATGGTGCAGACGGAAGAAGGACAGGAGCTGTATTTCCGGTTTTATGATCCCCGGGTTTTGCGGATTTTTCTTCCTACATGCGATCAGGATCAACTGGCGGAGTTCTTTGGGCCTGTTAGCCAGTTTATTATGGAAGACGAAGATCCGGCTTTTTGCATCCTCTTTTCACTTTGGCAGGGCCAATTGTTCGTCGACCGCCAGGATGCTTCGTTATTGAAGTATATTCTGAATGATGAGATCAGCCGCTGAAACCGGATTGCCGGCTTAACGATTACATTCGTAAGTGTAGGTGTTATCTCCTCCAAACAGGTTCGATTTTAATGGGTAACCCTGCTCGTTATATTGCGAGAATGAGGTTGATTCATTGGTCTGGGTTTCGACAATTGAACCAGCCTTGAAAATTAATTTCGTGTAACTGATGACATTTGAAACCACCGCGCCTTCTGGCTTCAAGTAAGATGGATGTCCTAAAAATGTGGGCGTGAGCAGGTTAATGTTGTTATTGGAGTCATATCTCCATTCTTCCACACAAGTGAAATCAACTGCCGGATCTGTGAACGTCTTTTTGGTGATTTGACCCTTATTATCGTATTCAAATTTAAGTTTCCCATTGTCTGTGAACGCAATCTCGGAAATCCGGTTGTTGGCAAGGACGTATGCTGTTACGCGGTAGGCTTTGCTGAAAGTTTGATATTTAAGGGTGTAGATCTCCGATGAGTTTTCATTACTTGGGTTAATCGAAGTAAGCAATCCCGTTTCAGAGTAGTTGTAGACCGTCCCGTCCACATTCACTTTTGAAACATTATAGTTTGCGTGATATTCATACTGCAACGTTGACCTGCCTATCGTGCTTCCTCCGGCAGGATTGTTTCTGTCCTTGACAGTCGTTCTTAAAATCTCGGTGGAAGACAATAGACCATCATTATTGTATTTGTGAGTAAATCTTCCGGAACTTACCTCCACTACAACCTGGCTATTGTTTCTCACGGATAAAGTATAATTTCGGCCGGTTACAAAACCATCTGCATAAGCATATTCGTTGACGATCCGGGAGACCGGAGCACCCGAAACTTCATTTTCTATTTCTGTGCTCCGAAGCGGGAAATCATTTGCGTCATAGCTGAAAAGCGCTTCGTAGATTCCGCTGATCGGATGCTGTCTTGTTTGCTTGGTAAATTTACACTTCGCGTAAATCTGCACGATTTTCCTTTTCATACTGGTCAAATTTCCATTTCTGGTTACAAGTATGACATTATATGCTCCTGCGCGTTTGTAATTGTGTTTTGGTGAAAGATTTGTTGATAGACCTCCGTCTCCGAAATTCCATAGATAAGTGATCCCACTCGTGGATTTGTTTGTGAATGTTACATCACAATTATACGTGCAGTTTTCTCCTGAAATATCAAATTCTGCGGTAGGTTGCACCGACTGAGGCGCGGTTACCTTTAATGTCTTGGTCAGTGTGTCGTTCGGGAGGCCATTTGCCTTTGCAATTAATGTAATGGCATAACTGCGGGCGTCATTTAAAGTGCGGTTGAATTTTAGCTCACGCGTTTCAAAAGGTGTGTTATCTCCAAAAAACCATGTGTAAGAGGTGGAATTGATGGAGGTGTTGGTAATGGATACGGTGCAGGGAGCGGGGCATTCAATGGCCGGATCGAGTTCAAAAATTGCTTTGGGTAGCGGTCTGTCAGGTTTATCCACTTTCACGATTTTGGAAATCCCATTGGATCCGCCACCATTTTTAGCTATTAACCTCACATTAAAATCGCCCCCGATTTTGAAATTATGTATGATCTCGACGTCACTACTGGTCACAATGGTGGACGAGTCTCCAAAATCCCATTCATAAGCACTCGCATTGCGCGAAGTGTTTTTGAATGTCGCAGGCACACCAGCCTTTATTGTTCCCGCAGGCACTTCGAAATCTGCTTCTGGAAACTCGATTTCTTTGTGACAGGAAAGAAAAAGCGTCAGGAAAATCGATAATATAAAAGCCTTTATCATCAGAATATCTTTTTACCCTCACATACAAACCAGCAGTAAGGTCCCAATTTCTGTTAATAAAGGTAAAATCAAGGCCAGGCAGTCGCAATACGTCATTTGACGTATTTTGGAAATTCCGCTCTCCCAAAGTTCTGCTTGCTTGTCCCGGGACAGACACGTTCGTCCCTTTTTTTAACCAAATGATCACCCAAAGCGTAAGCTGTTGTGAATGCTGTCTGTTTCGGGAGGGTAACAATGCGGGATAATAGGGTTAACTTGGAAGAAATCAACTCCGCATGTTATGAAGATTTCGTTTATAGGAACGTTCCCGCCGAGGGAATGCGGAATTGGCACATTTACTAAGAATCTCATCGACTCGGTAGTTGCCGCACCAGGGACGGATGGACCGAACAAGGTGATGGTAGTCGCAATCGACGATAACGGGCAGCGTTACGATTATCCTAAAAAAGTAAAACACACAATTCGCCAGGAAGAACAGGCGGATTATTTGGAGGCGGCCGCTGTCATCAACCTTAGCGGGGCCGATATTTGTGTATTACAGCACGAATTCGGGATTTTTGGCGGGCAGAACGGCATTTACATTCTGCCATTACTTTACAGGCTGAAAATTCCGCTGATCGTAACCCTGCATACTGTCTTGAAAACCCCGTCTTACAACGAACGGGCTGTCATGATCGAGATTTGCAAAATTGCCCAGCGCGTGGTCGTGATGAGCCAGACGGCCGTGGATATGCTCATGGAAGAATATGGAGTGCCCGAACAAAAGATCGCACAGATCGCCCACGGAGTTCCTGATATACAGTTTGACCAGCTAGCCGCTAAGAAGGAATTCAAGCTTTCGGCCAAACGCGTGCTGCTGACCTTCGGGTTTATCGGCAGAAATAAAGGCATTGAAGTGGTGTTGAAGGCGCTGCCTGCTGTGGTGGCCAGATATCCGCAGCTGGTGTATATAGTTTTAGGAAAAACGCACCCGAATGTGATCCGGCATTCTGGTGAAGAATACCGTATTTTCTTAATGGGTCTTGTCAAAAAGCTCGGCATTGAAAAACACGTCATTTTCCTCAATGAGTTTATTGACCAGACGGAGCTTTTCAAATATCTCTCCGCATCAGACATTTATATTACACCCTATACAAATGAGGCTCAGATCACGAGTGGGACGCTGTCCTATGCCATTGGCGCCGGGTCTGCGGTGATCTCGACCCCTTACTGGCATGCCGCCGAATTGCTTTCCGAAAATCGCGGCAGGCTATTTCCTTTCAATGATGTGCAGGCGCTGAGCGATATTTTCCTGGATCTGCTTGATAATCCGGAGACGATGAAAACCTTGCGGAGCAATGCATTTAATTACGGGAGAGAAATCACCTGGCCCAAGACCGGCGAAAAATACGTGCAGCTGGCCGAAACAATCGTCGCCCAACAGCCCGACGTGCTGGTGGAAAGCGAAACGATCCTCGATCTGCTGGCATTGCCGCCGTTTTTGCTCGATCATATTCAGCGACTTACAGATGATACGGGAATTATCCAGCATGCCAAATACGGCATTCCCAATCTGAAAGAAGGATATTGTCTGGATGACAATGCGCGTGCGCTTTTAATGGTGCTCATGACTTATAAACGGAACAAGCATCCGCTTGCGCTGCGGCTATCGCCAACGTATCTGAGTTATATCAATTACATGCAGAACCCGGACGGCGCTTTCCGGAACTTCCTGAGCTTCAACCGGAATTTTCTGGATGAAGTGGGTTCGGAAGACTCATTTGGCCGCACGATCTGGTCACTCGGTTACCTGCTTGGAAATGCACCAAATGATGCATATTACCAAACAGGCAGGGAAATTTTCTTTGATGCCATGCCCAATTTCGTCAAGCTTCAATCGATCAGGAGCATTGCGAATACAATGGTGGGAATTTGCCATTATCTGAAAAGTAATCCCATGGACGAAGGGATGATAGAGGTGTTGCGACAATTGGCCAACCGGCTTATGGCCGACTATGCGCTGAACCGAACGGACAACTGGCATTGGTACGAGTCACTTCTGGCTTACGATAATGCATTTTTGCCGCTCGCATTGCTCCACGCAGCAGAGTTTTTAAACAATGAAAAAGTTAACCAGATCGCATTGGAAAGCATGGAATTTCTCACAGAGATCACGTTGAAGAACGGTTACCTGTCCATTGTTGGCAATGAGAAATGGTATCAAAAAGATGGAGAAAGCTCTATGTTCGCTCAGCAGCCTCTGGATGCCCTGGCCATGGTACTCATGTTCCACCAGGCATTTCGCCTCACCGGCGATCAGGCGTATGTGAAGCAGCTTTATACCTGTTTTATGTGGTTTCTGGGGGAAAATGATCTGCGTATCAGTCTTTATGATTTTGAAACGAAAGGCTGCTGCGATGGCCTGGAAAGCTATGGCGTAAACCGTAACCAGGGAGCGGAGAGCACATTGGCTTATCTGATCTCGCACCTGAGTGTCTTGGAAGCGTTTGAAGAGCTGACGCAGCTGGAAGCGGCGCATTTATGAAAATCGCCATCCTGTCATCCATCGCCTGGCGCACGCCTCCGAGGAAGTACGGCCCATGGGAACAGGTTGCATCCTATCTGGCAGAAGGCCTCGTTGCCAGGGGGATTGATGTGACATTATTTGCAACCGCAGATTCGATCACAGCCGGAACACTGGATGCAAGTTGCAATACGGCTTATGCAGAGGATCCTGAGGTTGATCCGAAAGTTGCGGAATGCCTGCATATCAGTAATGTGATGGAAAAAGCCGCGCAATTCGACCTGATCCATAACCATTTCGATTTCCTGCCGCTGACTTATTCCAAATTGATCAAAACGCCGGTTTTAACAACAATCCACGGTTTTTCTTCGGAAAAAATCAAGCAGGTCTATCAGAAATACAATGCGCACACACACTACGTTTCGATCAGCAATGCCGATCGCGACGCGAGCCTGGATTATGCAGCGACCGTCTACAACGGCATTGACAGTGGAGCGTTTAACTTTGTGAATATCCCCGACGATTATCTTTTGTTTTTTGGCAGGATACACCCGCATAAAGGAGCCAGAGAAGCCATTCAAATCGCAAAAGAAAGCGGACGAAGACTCATGATCGCAGGCCTGATCCAGGACGAAGGTTATTATGAACGGGAAGTGAAACCACATATTGATTTCAAAACCGTTTTCTATTGCGGAAATGTGGGCCCGGAAAAAAGAAGTGCACTGCTCGGCATGGCCTACGCCATGCTCCATCCGATCAGTTTTGATGAACCTTTTGGATTAAGCGTCGCCGAATCGATGCTATGCGGGACGCCGGTGATCGCGTTTAACCGTGGATCGATGCCTGAGTTAATACAAGACGGTAATACCGGATTTCTCGTGCATTCCGTGGAAGAAGCGGTCAGGGCAGTCGGGCGGGTGAACAGCATTCACAGAAAAGACTGCGCCGAATGGGCACAGTCGATGTTTTCAAAAGAGAAAATGGTGGATGGTTACCTGCGGGTTTATGAAACCATTTTAGGCCTCGGCGCCAACAGCATGGGTTAGTTCTCTTAATAAATCTCTGAGATTAACCACCGCGTAGGTTGAGGCATAATCCGAGATCGCATAAGGAATGATCAGACTTTCATTGTGGATCAGCGCCCCGCACGAGTAGACTACATTAGGCACATAACCTTCACGCTCACTGCGGTTTGGGATCAGCAAAGGCTGGCTAAGCCGGCCGATTTCACGCTGAGGGTTGTCGAGCTCAAACAGGGAAGCTCCCAAAACATACTCGCGCATGGGGCCCACGCCATGTGTCAGTACGAGCCAACCGGCGTCCGTTTCCAGCGGCGACCCGCAATTGCCTATTTGCACAAATTCCCAAGGATATTTTGGCGACTGGATCATTTCAGCCTGGCGCCACACACTGATATTATCCGAAAAAGCAATGTAATTATTGACACCGTCGATCCGGCAAAGCATGGCATATTTGCCATTAATTTTTCTTGGAAAAAGAGCCATTCCTTTGTTCTGGGCGATTTCTCCGTGAATGGGAAGCACCTGGAAATGCTGAAAATCGCGGGTCATCAGCAGCTTGGGAAGAATGGAGATCCCATCATAGGCCGTATAAGTAGCATAGTAAACAGGCTCGCTGTCTTTTTGATGGAATTTAACAAAACGCGCGTCTTCAATACCGCGCTTTTCCGTATCCGCAATTGGAAAAATAACCCGCTCCGAAATGTCCGTGTCCAGCGAAAAATCCATTTCATAATGTGATAAAGCAAGCCACATTGTTTCCCGGAGAAAAACACGACTTGGCTCATCCACTTCAATGGACTTATTGGTTTCGTCGACGTAACGTTTCAGCTCTTCATATGTAAATGTCTCAGTCAGTTTGTTTTGAATGACCGGAAAAGCCGCATTGTCGAGATTCTGCATTTCGCCCAGCTTAGCCAGAAACGAACGTTTGTTGTAGACGTGATTCCGGACGTGCTCGGGAGAGTCCAGCATTCTGCCGGGAGGCTCAACAGTGATCAGGTTATTCCGGTCGATAATCGCGGAGCGGAATACAATCGAAGAAATATGTCCTTCCCCGGTTGCCCTGAAACTCAGGATAATCCTCCGCTCGTCAAAACCCGTACGGGACTGATCGGGATCTTCGACAATGGACGGATTGAAAAAAGCAGCAGCTTCGATGGAATATTCCATCGTGAAATACGATCCGATCAGCATTTTTTGAGTAGTGTCCAATGCGCCTGGATCAATGTTCAGGGCCTTGAATACGTGATGCAGACGATGAAAGTGCCTTTCAAAGACTCTCAGGATATTCCGGTGACGTTTGGCATATTTACGGAAAACATTGCTGAGCTCCTGCTTTTGTTCCTGTTCTGTCAAATTAAGGATCAGCGTAATCAGCTGCCCCGCCCTTTCCTCGCTGCTGAATAAGAAACGGGCAATAACGCGACTGGAATCGGGCTGGAAGACAATTTCCTTCCGGATGATATTTATTGACATTTCTAATTTTTCAAACAAGATGAGCTATTAAACTGGCATATTGTTACAATGTGATCAGAAATAACATTCAGTAAGGTGGGGGATAAGCACGAACCAGCCCTTCAAGGAAGAAACTGAAAAGGCGATATATGAAAATGTACCGGACTTGTCAAAAAAAATCAGATTTTATAAAACACGAATGGTTTCTGGCACGGTATTCGTAACGGTTAAGGTTTTTCAACAAAATAAAAACTATCATGGCCACTACAGACGGTTCAACAAGTGTAATAAATGATCTGATCGAAATTAATAATGACCGCGTTGCAGGATTCGAAAAAGTGATTGCGGATATCAATGATGAAAATATTGACCTGAAAGCGCTTTTTCAAGAATATGCAGAGCAAAGCCGTAAATACGGACAGGAGCTGGCAGCGATTGTTGGTTCAGTTGGTTCAGTGGACGAAGTAGAAACTGGCAACAGCGTGAGCGGAACATTGCACCGGGCTTGGATCGATGTGAAATCGTTATTTGGCGGAAGCGACCGTGCAAGCATCCTTTCGGAAGCTGAACGTGGCGAAGATGCTATCAAAAAGGCTTATCAGGATGCTTTGAGTTCTAGTGAACTGCCTTACAACGCAGTTGACACGATCAGGACTCAGGCGCAGGGAATCAATTCTGCACATGATAAGATCAAATTGCTTCGTGATGCTGCCAAAGCTTAATTAGCGGCAAGATTCATTGAAACCGTCCTTTGTTAAGGGCGGTTTTTTTTGTTTTACACTTTGAGAGAATTGCTTTGCTTGCAACTATATGTTATACAGAGCCGGATAAGAAAGTGGGTGTTTTCTTGAATTTTCGATCTTCTGGCCTATTTTTGAGACAAAAAACGGGCAAGATGGTTTTTGAAAATTCGAATGAAATCCTGAGTCTTTACGAGCTTAATCCAGGCAATAGTCACATTGTGCAAAATGTGCGTGAAACAGATATGACATTCATCTGGAATGTGGCAGACCGCATGAACATTACCATTGATAAAGTGCCTTTCCAGCTCGGCAAAAACCAGATCATTTTTTTAACCGAATTTCACAGGATCGACAGCATTGAAATCGAATCCGCCAGAATGGTCCGGTTCAACCAGCCTTTCTATTGCGTTGTAAACCACGATAATGAAGTCGGCAGCAAAGGCTTTCTGTTTTTTGGCGCAGCAGGTGTTCCCATTATTTCAATCGACGAAAGCCGGGTGCGGGACTTCGAGCTTTCATGGGAAATTTTTTGGTCCGAAATGCACAAAACCGATATTTTGCAGCAGGATATGCTGCAAGCCCTGTTGAAAAGGATGCTCATTCTGTCCGTACGAATATTAAGACAGTCCAACAACCTTGGCAAACTCGACAAAACCCAGGGCGAAATTGTCAGGGAATTCAACTATTTGGTAGACAAACATTTTGCTACGCATCACGATGTGGCTTTTTATGCTTCTCAACTGAATAAATCTCCTAAAACACTATCCAATCTTTTTTCCCTGGTTTCCTCTCGCACACCATTGAACATCATCCATGACCGCATCATGATCCACGCGAGGCGGCAGATTAATTACAGCAACTTGTCGATTAAGGAAATTGCGTACGAGCTGGGCTACGATGATATCCAGACTTTCAGCCGGTTCTTCAAAAGCAAAGAGGGAGTCTCTCCGGGTCATTATCGGGAGAAATTGGAGCAGCCCCTGCTTCAATAGGGAAAAATTGCCAACTAAACGGGAATTTTTGCCTAATAAACACATTTTTTAATGTTGCAACTTTAAGGCATGAAATCAACAGGATTTCTTCACTTAAAAACAGCATCATGAAAAAAGTAGCAATTAATGGTTTTGGCCGCATCGGACGTGCCGCATTGAAAGTCATATTCGAAAACAATGATCTGGAAGTGGTTGGCGTCAATGATTTGATGAGCATTGAAAACGCTGCCTACCTCCTTAAATACGATAGCAATTACGGAAAATACGAGAAAACAGTAAGCGTTGAAGGTGACACCCTCGTGATTGGCGGGAAACCGGTCAAATATCATAGCATCCGGGAAATTGAGAACCTGCCCTGGAAATCGCTCGGGGTAGATGTGGTGATAGAAAGTACAGGTTTCTTTACTAATTATGCAGATGCCGAAAAGCACATTCACTCCGGGGCGAAATTTGTAGTCATTTCCGGCCCTACCAAAGACACGCCGACAATTGTGCATGGCGTGAATACCGAAGAAGGTAAAGTTTCTATTTTCTCCTGCGCGAGCTGTACAACCAACAGTATCAGCCCGGTAATTGAAATACTGGGACGCAGGCTGGGTATTAAAAAAGCCATTCTGAACACAACCCACGCTTATACTGCTTCGCAAACGCTGGTGGATGCACCATCCAAAAGGGAGCCGCGTATGGGCCGTGCTGCCGGCATGAACCTGGCTCCCGCAGCCACAGGAGCGGCCATTGCCACCACCAAAGCATTGCCACAATATGCAGGTAAATTTGATGGGATCGCAGTCCGCGTGCCGGTTCCGGTAGGTTCTATCTCCGACATTACATTTATCGCCGAGCGCCCGACGACCATTGAAGAAATCAACCGCATCCTTACCGAAGAAGCCGCAACGGAGCGGTATGAAAAAGTAGTTGCGGTAACGGACGAGCCACTCGTTTCTAGCGACATTGCCAAAAGTCCTTTCGCAGCGATCGTTGACCTGGAAATGACGCGGGTTGTTGATGGCGACCTGGTGAAAGTGATGGCCTGGTACGACAACGAATGGGGATTTACCAATCAGATGATCAGACAAATCCAGTCACTATAATGTGACTGGATAAGCCCTAACTCAAACAGGATTGCCATGAACTACTCCAAGCTTGCATTTACCGACGGAATTAAAGCCATCCAGCAAAGAATGGGTAGCCGCAACACCTATGAGCGGGTGGAAAAAATGAGTTTCAGGGAAGGTTTGACCGCCGTTGAAGCCAATTTCATCGGCCAGATGGACAGCTTCTACATAGCTTCGTACGGGGAAAACGACTTCCCGTATATCCAGCATCGCGGCGGGCCGCAGGGTTTTATCAAAGTCATTGATAACCAAACCATTGGAATTGTAGATTTCAGCGGGAACCGGCAATATATATCGGTCGGGAATATCGCGAAAAACCCAAGGGTATCGCTAATCCTGCTTTCCTACCCAATGCAGGCGCGATTAAAAGTTTACGCAGAGGCAGAAATCATAGAGATCAGCGATAATCCTGATCTCTATGACCTCCTCACACCGGAAGATTACAAATTCCGCCCCGAAAGGATGTTGATCTTTCATATCAAAGCATACGACTGGAACTGTCCGCAGCACATTACTCCGAGATATACGGAACAGGAAATGCTGCCAATGCTGCAAGAGCAGAATGAGTATGTCCGGAAGCTGGAAGAGGAAGTGCGAGTCCTCAAAAGTAAGCTGGCAGGTTCGACGGCTTAACAGTCTTTCAAACATTGTTCACGTTTTCGGGAACTGCTTCCCCATAATAGAGGCCGCTAACGCATTGCTTGTATAAATAGTAGGAAAAGTGGGTGCAGATAAGTGATCTGGACTTTTGGAACAATTGTTGGAACGCGTGGTAGCCTCACGTAATTCCAATGTCTTTGACGAAAGGGAAAGATGGAAGTTGAGACAAAAAACCACTTAACAACAAACTTATGCTTGCAATGAATTACCGTGGCCCTTACCGGGTCCGGGCAGATCAAAAACCAATGCCCGAAATACAGCATCCCGGCGATGCTATCGTGCGGGTGACACGTTCCTGCATTTGCGGATCGGACTTACATTTATATCATGGACTGGTGCCCGACACACGCGTAGGCACAACTTTCGGCCATGAATTTATTGGTGTGGTGGAAGACATTGGCTCCGACGTTCAGAATCTGAAAGTAGGGGACAATGTGTTGGTGCCATTTAATATAGCTTGTGGAAAATGTGTGTTTTGCCAGCAGGGCCTTTACGGAAACTGCCATGAATCCAACCCGCAGGCAACGGCGGTAGGAGGGATTTTTGGCTATTCCCACACCGCCGGAGGTTTTGACGGAGGGCAGGCCGAATATGTGAGGGTGCCTTACGCTGATGTTGGCCCTATGGTGATTCCCGATGACATTGACCATGATGATGCTGTTTTGTTAACCGATGTTGTGCCCACGGGATATCAGGCTGCTGAAATGGCTGCTATAAAACCGGGTGATACGGTTGTGGTTTTCGGAGCGGGACCTGTTGGGATTATGGCTGCAAAAAGTGCGTGGTTATTCGGTGCCGGTCGCGTGATCGTTATCGACCACATTGAATACCGGCTGGAATTTGTGAAGCAGTTTGCACAATGCGAGGCGTATAATTTTCGCTCGCTGGAAGATGTGGTTTTGTTTATCAAAAAAACAACCGGCTATATAGGAGCAGATGTTTGCATTGATGCCGTCGGCTGTGAAGCAGCGGGAAATGCAATGCAGACCATTACAGGCCGGAAGCTTATGTTACAGGCTGGTTCGGCCACTGCTCTGCATTGGGCTATCAATTCAGTTAAAAAAGGAGGCGTAGTATCCATAGTTGGTGTTTACGGACCTACTGATAATCTGGTTCCCATTGGTAATGTAGTGAACAAAGGAATCACAATCCGTGCCAATCAGGCTTCGGTTAAACGACTTCTACCCAGATTGATCGAGCATGTTCGTGAAGGTCGGTTGAACCCAAAGGAGATGATAACCCACCGTGTCCCACTCGAAGAAGTGTCCGATGCGTATCACATTTTCTCAGCAAAACTGGACAATTGCATCAAAACCATTTTGATCCCACCATCAGCCAATAAATAATATCACAATCATGGAAAACAAAGATTTTGAGCGCAAAGACATAAATGGGTGGGGCATTGACGCCAACCCACTCGATGTTCCTTCATATCCAATGAAGAATCGAAATGAAAACGATAATAAAGGAATGGTTTGGGAAAGACCATCCCAGCAGGCAGCGCATGTTGAAATTCTTACATCCAATGAAAGGCCGACCATCACAGCCGTTTTTGGAACACCTAATCCGCCGAGCGGTTTAAGTGGAAAGATCCGCAGGTATGCATTCAAATTCAGCGAGTCAAGCTACGGGCATTGGTTACCATTGCTGTTGGCAGACCGGGTCAATATGGTAGAAGGTTTGGTGGATGACATCAAGCGTGGACATTTTCCCAATATCTTCTCGGAACTCGGCGGCAAATCTGAATTAAAGCATAACCCAAAAGGATTCGCCAAAAAAGTGATCGTTGGTCTGGCCATAACCGCCGCGATCGTGATGATCTGCAAGCGGAACAAAAAGGGTGAGGAAGATGAATATTAATCATTAAAATGCATGCGAAATCATACCAATTACGGGTCATCCAAGAGCCGGGAAGCGCCTTTAGCTTTGGAAAAGGAAACTTTTCAGGACGATCTGCCCAGGGCTGTTATCAGGCCTAACGAATATTTGTTGCTCGACGGAGAATGGAAATTTGCCGTTGATCCTAATGACAGGGGAGTTGCTGAAAACTGGTTTGTCCAGCACACATTTTCTCAAACCGCGAATTGGCCCGGAAGTGTAGAGCAGCATCTGGCAGCGTCTCAGCAGGAAGGTTCTTCCTGGAAGGACAAGATCGTAGTTTGGTATGAAAGAGAATTCAAGCGGCCAGAATACGCGTCTTCTGTTGAAGAAAGCGACACCATTCCACAGCTTACCTTCGGAGCCTGCGGATACGAAACCCAGGTTTGGCTCAATGGTAGTCCCCTAACAACCATTGAAGGTGAGCGGATCCATATCGGAGAATACACTTCGTTTTCGTATGAACTGGAAAAACTGCGGCCGATAAACCGGCTGACGGTGCGTGTTGCAAGCAGCATGGACGCGGATATTCCCCGTGGCAAGCAGGAATCGCACGTTTACAAGCGGGGCGGCATTTGGTACCAGACTTTTACCGGGGCCGTGCGCAGTATCTGGCTGGAAAATGTAGAGAGAAACCGTCTTCGGTCCAGAGTTGGCGTGGTGAGTATTATTGAAGATAACCTCGTAAGGTTTACACTTACAACCCGCATTCATGATCCCGGTTTGTATAAGATAAAGCTCTCTGTTTTCCTGCCCGACGCCAGGGCAAATGAAACTTTGGTGGCCGAGGATGAATTTCCGCTGATGCTCGAAGCCGGACAGAAATCACAGCGGCTTGTCCTGGATGTTCCTGATGCATTGCTATGGTCAACCGAAAATCCAAATCAATACAAGCTGGTGGCGCAGCTCGTGAACGAACAGGGCGCTATTTCTGAGATCGAGACAAAATTCGGTCTCAGGAAATTTGAGGCAAGAGGCAGCCACCTGTATCTGAATAATAAGCCGATTTATCTGGACGGCATCCTTTACCAGCCAGGCAATGCCACATATGATCAGATCAAAAGGCATTTGCTGGCAATGAAAGAGTTGGGCTGTAACCTGGTCAGAATCCATATTGCAGGTGTTGATCCGCGCATTTACAAGCTTGCCGATAAAATTGGAATGCTGCTTTGGGTTGAGGTGCCAAGCCCGCATCAGTCTACACTGAAAAGCCGGGAAAACCATCAGGCAGAACTTCTGCGTATGCTCGCTTTGATCGGCACCCATCCATCTGTTGTTATATGGAGTTTGTATAATGAAGACTGGGGCGCGCAGGACATTGCCCACAACCTGGATACGCGTGAGTATATTGTCAATATGTATCATTACATGCAACTCGCATTTCCCCAGTTTTTGGTTGTCGATAATGATGGCTGGCAGCATATTTCTTTTGAAGGAAGACTTAAGTCTGACCTACTAACGGCACATTTGTATACTCCGGACCTCGCGCACTGGCAATGGATGCTCGATGAGCTGACAAAGGGGAATCTGGACACCATTGCAGCTTTCCCGCTCGTAGTAGGCGATCCGTATTTCTACCGCAAGCAAGTGCCGCTGGTTGTGAGTGAATGGGGTGGTTTTGGCTTCGAAAACTACGGCGGACCTGTGGATGACACCGATCGCGCCAGCCAGATTACACTTTTTAAGAAAGAACTGGCAAAAAGGTCCGTGGCCGGAGATGTCTACACCCAGGCGACCAACATTGAAAATGAGCGTAACGGATTGATCGACTTTGAAACCGGCGCTCTGAAAGTACCAGCCGGACTGCTGGCTTCAAAAAAGGTTACCTGATTTTTCGCCCATATTAAAAAGACTTTGCTGCCAGCGAGCCGACTTAGGAGTCATGTCTGGCATGCATTTTATAGATTAGGGTATATATACGTCAATGGAGATTTGAACAAAAATTCGTCTGGGTGACGACCAAAAATAATTTCCCTATGCAGAAAATAAAGCTATTTTCTCAATACAACCTTGACGCAATTTTTCTTAAAACGCGAAGGGAAATTTTTGACCAGCTAAGACAGTGGCCGGAGCGCTACTTTGATTCCGAACAAATCCAATCGCACATTGAAGCATTAAAACAGCCGCTTCAACTTCATTTACCGGACATTGATTTCAAGAAAGGGCATCAGGTGCTGGCTGAACGCATATATCCCGCTTCGGTTTTCCAGCCGGGCCATAAAAGCAATTCCAAATTCCGTGTTACGGTCCTGATTTTCCAATATCCTGCTCAGGGACAATTGTACTTACTTGGCTGCTGTCCGCCCATAGACGTGCCGGAACCGATAGGCGAATGGTACGTCGACCCCGTTCATCAGCAGATCACAATTGAATATTTGGAGTATGAAAAGCACCCGAAAAAAGCCTTGGCTGCCCATCAGAATTATATAACGAGCCTGCAATTGTGTTACGAATCCCTGAAAAGCGAACTTGCCGCATTCAATAATGAGCTGGACAATATGATTAACGCTGCAATTACAGAAAGAAAGCGTGAGAACGATGATATGAGAGGAATGCTCGTTTAACTGCTCCAATGTTTGATTTTGTGCTCATATGCTGTAAATTTCCCGTATGCTTATTACAAATGATGTTATTCTTGAACACCTAAGCGAGGGAGTGGTTGTACTTGACGCGTCTGGAAAAATCGTCTCCTGTAACCCGGCCGCCCGCCAAATCACTGGCTATGAGCAAGGTGACCTCGAAGGAAAGCCTTTTCACGCATTGGGAAACGGAGAGGGGGATTTATTCCAATATCAATATGAGCGGGATCAGGCCTTGCTGCATAAGAAACTGGTGGTAGAAAGCTGGAAAGTAAACAAAAACGGCAACAGGTTCTGGTGTGAAAGCTCCTATGCTCCTATCTTTAATGAGGATGGGCACGAGGGCTTTTGCGTAATGCTGCGTGATATTTCCGAACGGAAGCAAATGCAAATTGAGTTAATGAAAAGTGAAGAGCGTTACCGGCTGATGGCAGAAGCAGTCAAGGATTACTCGATCTTCATGCTGAACCCGGAGGGATATATAGTCACGTGGAATGACGGCGGCCGGTTGATCCAGGGCTATACAGAGAGCGAGGTGTTAGGAAAACATTTCTCCATTTTCTATACCGCCACCGACCTTATTGACCAAAAGCCTGAGCGGGAACTTGAAATTGCCAGAGATATGGGCGCGTACCGTGAAGAAGGTTGGCGGGTTAAGAAAGGCGGCTCGCTGTTTTGGGCGAGCGTGGTGCTGACCGCTCTTTTCAATGATCAGAATAAACTTATCGGGTTCTCAAAGGTGACAATGGACTTGACCGAACGCCTGCGAAGCGAGGAAATCCTGCGCCAAAGCGAGGCCCGTTACAGGTCGCTGGTTGAACAGGTAGGTGATTACGGGATTTTTATGCTCGATACCAAAGGACGAATTGGCAGCTGGAATGAGGGGGCGAAGCGTATAAAGGGCTATACAGCCGAAGAGGTAATAGGCAAGTATTTTTCAATTTTTTACCCAGAGGAAGACATCCTGAGCGGGAAACCTGCGCGCGAACTGCGTATCGCCAGGGCTACCGGGAAATACGAGGAAGAAGGCTGGCGCTTGCGTAAGGATGGCAGCCGCTTTTGGGCCAATATAGTCATCACCGCCGTCTATGATGCAGAACGCGTACTGTCAGGCTTCTCAAAAGTGACCCGGGATCTGACCGAGCGCAAACTTGCTGAGCAAAGCTTGCAGGACCGCTCCAACGAATACCGCCAACTTGTGCGGGAATTAACGACTACCAACGATGCATTATCGGCTGTCAACCAGGAGCTGGAAGAGTTTACAGCTATCGTCTCCCATGATCTGAAAGAACCGGTCAGGTCTGTCAAAAGTTACTTATACCTGATCGAGCAGCACATCGAACAGCAAAAGTATGACCAAATCGGTGCCAGCGTTGCAAAAAGCATCAACGGCACCCAGCGGATGCAGGACCTGATTGATAACCTGCTGAAATATTCGCAGGTAAGCAAAACAGGGTTAAAACGTGAAAAACTTAACTTGGAAGATGTTTTAACAGAAGCAGAGTTAAATCTGGATGATGCCATTAAAAAAAGCGGCGCTCAGCTAAGTAAAGATATCGCTGCCAAGGGTTTGGTTGGTGACAGGGTGCAACTTGCACAGCTCTTCCAAAACCTCCTGGCCAATGCACTTAAATTCACGGGCGGAAAAATGCCCGAAGTATCGGTCAGGTCTTGGACGGAAAGCGGTAATGTTCGTATTGCGGTGACGGATAACGGGATCGGGATTGCTGAGCAGCACCTTGAAAAAGTATTCGGGGTTTTCAAAAAGCTGCATTTTCCGAACCAATATCCCGGAACCGGTATGGGGCTGGCGATTTGTAAAAAAGTGGTCGAGCGCCACAATGGAAAAATATGGGCAGAATCATCGCCCGGGCAAGGCACAAGCTTTCATGTAATGATACCCACCAACGAACCTACCACAATATAAAAGAAGAGAACATGATCACGCTGGCCATAGTTGAAAATGATGAGGACGAACGCTTTTTTATGGCAGAGGCATTCGGAGCTTCCAACGGTTTTGAGATCGTTGGAGAATTTGGCAATGGCGACCAACTGCTGGAATGGCTGGCAAACAAGCCCAGGCAGCAACCGCAACTAATTGTCACTGATTTGAATATGCCCGGAAAAAACGGATACGATATTATAACGGAAATGCATGCAACAAGGCCCGAGATCAGGGTCATCGCCACGTCGACTTCCTCCATCGACGCCACCAGGGAGAGGTGCCTGCGCTTGGGGGCGCGTGAATTTCTAATCAAGCCTGATGTATTTACCGAATATAATGGTTTTGTCAATCAGGTATTTAACATGGTGGGGCAGGAACTGATATAAGGTTACCTATCTTTTAATACCAACAAATCGATATTGACGACGCGACCGGTCTATGAAAATGTAGCTTCCAGTCATTTTTAATGTATCACCACTAAAATTTCCTGATCCATTTATGCGCGTATCTCCGCTGCTCCTGACATCTTCAATACCGAATGCCGCAGCATCTGCTTTACTAAATTCTATTTTGGCGGGTACACTGTCGAACCCCGCGATTGAGGACTCATTTCCATTATCTGTAATGATAAATTCAGCCATTTCAGAATAAGACGTGCCAGTTGGTATCTGAGGATCAGGAAAAAATGTTCCTTCAATTATGCCAATATATTTTCCGGAATAATTTGGCTTGACTTCCTCCTTATTATCATTCTTGCAAGCAATAAATGTCGTAATGATCATTAGGTAAAGAAAAAGCGGCAAAGCAAAGACGGTTTGTGGCCCGTTGCCCTTGCAAAGTTTCTGGCTAAAATTTTCTTTGATATACGTAGTCATACACATGGGTTTGTTCATTACAACTTTTAAATGCCGGCGGACAATCCTGGCTTATGGTAAATTCGATTGCTAACAAAGGTTACTTAATTCTCCTTACTCTTATGAAGCCCCTTTTGATGCATGTCTTCTTAAAAAGGAATATCGGGTAATTAGTGGTCTGACAAAAATGTAGGCATTGTTTGATACTTTCCAAATTGCGTTTGCCTGAACGGTTGACATGTGAACTCCCTTATTGTCTCGCGAGTAGCCATGGTTTCGATTGATCTTTTATACTAATATTTACACTGATCGTCAACGTGCTATGCTCACAGCCCTAATACTTTCTCTGCTTTCACTGGCCCCGGATTCAATCCGCGTTACAGGAAACTGTTACAATGTCGCTGACCAAACGAGTTTGAAATGTAATATGACCTTGGTTTTTAGTACAACAGAACTAAAAATCAGCGCAGACAAGTCAGAAAAGTTCGCTGTTCAGATACTGGATTCCACCCGGTATCTGATATTTGAATCTGCCGGCTTTGAAACGAGAACGATTGGAGTGAATAGAATCAGAAGTGATCATGATAATGCCGCATTTGCAATTAAAGTCCCGATGCTGAAAAATTGCATGGACCCGGCCATCAAAGAAGATGAAATATTATTCCCCAAGAGCCAGCTGTTTATCAACGTGGACGCACCTGATAGTGTGGATCTAAGTGTGGTTCTTATGGACGAATCAAAGCGAAATATTCCGGAGTCAAGGCCCATAATTAGCTCAGTCGAAAACCGATTCATAGCAGCTGATTATATGTTGCCCGGCCCTTATTCACTTAAAATTGGTCTTTTTGAAGTTGGAGGAAAGGCAGTAGCAAATGAAATCTCACGGGAAGCGGTGGTATTAAACGGGGGATTCAATTTTTTGTCTCTAAAATATGAAACTGTTGAAACACGGGGCGACATTGCCATCTTAAAACCCAAGACTTTGTATTTCGATCAAAGCAGCTATGCTCTAAGAAAAGACAGTAAGGTCTTGTTGGATTCAGTTTGCGCAGTTCTAGTGCGTCGCCACAACTTAACTGCACGCGTTACAGGTCACACGGATAATGTTGGCAGAGCGAATTTGAATCTTATTCTCTCAGAATATCGCGCTAGGGTGGTGTTAACTTACATGAACAACCACGGCGTGCGCCCCGGGCAGATTCATATCAGTTGGAAAGGTTCGAATGCACCGGTTGCAATGAATAATACAGAAGAGAACAAAAGCAGGAACCGCCGGGTAGAGATCCATTTAGCACAGCAAGCTGCAATTGTTGATCCCGAACATTAGCTGTTCATTCATTCAGGGTACAAGCACAACCTTGCCATAAGCTGTCCGTGATTCGGCCAATTTCATGGCAGCTGTAATTTGCGCCAAAGGAAACCTGGCAGCAATTTGCGGTTTAAGCACTCCGCTAGCCAGCAAAGTGGTGAGCTGCCCAAATGTTTCTCGTAGTTGTCCTTGAAAAGTTTCGCTGCCTTTTCCTTCCCAGATATTGTAGAAATAAGCTTTGCGACCATTAGGCAGGATGTTCCACCAACCTAATTGTACCAGTACTCTTAGAAACGGGATAAAAATATTACCAGTGTCTTTTAATGCTGAGGCAATTGCATAACAAACGAGCACGCCACCTTTGGCAAGCAAACCAAAAGATCTGGCAAAGCTTGCTCCGCCCAAATGGTCAAAAACTGCATCCACGCCGCCTGGTGCAAGTTTAAGCACGCTCCCTGCTAAATCTGTGTCATTATAATCTACTGGCTGCACACCCTGTGCCCGCAACGCTTCATGGTGACGAGGTGAAGCAGTTCCAATTACCCGGACGCCAGCATAAAGTGCCAGTTGTGTCAGAATTGTTCCGACACCACCATTAGCACCGTGAACAAGAATCGTTTGTCCCCGCTTGATCCGGGCTTTGCTGTGGAGCATTTGCCAGGCCGTAATACCGTTAACAATTAACGTTTCAGCTTCGAGAGGATCAATATCCCCAGGAACAGGTAGCAGGTCGCTGGCCGAAAGCAGCGCATAGCTTGCCCAGCCGCCGGTCTTTGTCAAGGCAGCAACGCGTTTGCCCAATAAAGTTGGATCAACGCCCGGGCCGGTTGCAACGACTGTACCAACCAGGTCATAGCCCGGAACGAAAGGAAACTTGGGCTGCTCGTAATACCTGCCACGGCGCATGGACTGCTCGGCAAAACATATACCGCTGGCTTCCACCTTTACACTTACCTGCCCGGCAGCAGGATTATTTAATACACGGGTTTTAACTAACAACCCCTCCGGCTCGACGATACCAGGCATGATTACTTCTGTGGTATTAAAGCTGGTTTGTTCTAAAACCTGAACATTTTGGTGATTTATAATATTACCCTTAATACCGTTTCCATTTTTTGTAAGTGATTCCATCTTTGATGCTGTTTGATTTAAATGAACAGTACAAATGTATATGGATGGACTTCGGGGAAATTGTAAGAAAACGAAATGGTTCTGCGGGACTAATGTACGTTATGGCTGCGCGGGATAAGTATCAGTAACTACGCAGAAACTTCCATTGTTTAGGTTTTTAATAAACTGCTGAGGCGCCATGCCCAAAAAATACTGGAAGTCTTTAATCAGGTGGCTCTGATCATGATAATCATGCTCCGCGATCAGATCGAAAATAGCTATTTTCTGATTGCTCCGGGTAAGGATATAAGCAATAACTTCTTTGAAGCGCAAAAAGCGGAGCAGCTCTTTAACAGAATAGCCGGTATGCTTTTGAAACTTCAGCTGAATACTTCTTTCCGAAAGACGGGTATCGGCCGCTATGGCCTTTACCGGGTCAACACGTGGGTTGAAAAACTGGGCCAGGTTACCGATTACCGTCTGCAATACCTGATCATTTTCTTTCAGTAAGCCTATGGCTGACTGCTTAAGTAAACTCACTCTTTGTTCTGTCGTGGGTAGGGCTGCTAATTCTTCCCATAGGCGATCAAAACGGCCCTCATCTGTTAAAATCTCTGCATTTGTCCCTTCCTCGCCAGTCAGTCCTGTTAAAGGCATACCAAACAAACGTTGAAAACCATTGAACTTAAAGTTAACAACCAGAGCGTCTGCACCGGGCAGCAGTTCATAGTTCAGCATCTGTCGGAGTGGCCCGATTGCGGCGGTACGCCTTATAATTTCAGTGTTCAGAGGATTATTGTGAAAGGAAATGCGTACAGGTATTCCAAAATTAAATACCAGCATCATTTCCAAATTTGGACAAACATGCCTAGTGATTGGTTCTCCATCTGACGCAACCACCATGTGATAGAAGCTATTGATTACGTCTTCCAAAGGTGCCTCTACCAAAAATAGCGCTCCGTTTATATCCGTTTGTTCCATTGCTTCTTTTCGTTTTCTAACAATACCGAGATTCGCCAGTGTACTATGTTTGCCTTTTCAAAAATAATGAAAGCACGATTAGTTACAAGTCTTTCACTAACACCTAAATGAGTGTTCCCTTTTCTGGAAAATATATCAGCCGCCGTTAGCTAAGATTATTTTACAAAACGAAGATTTATTTGTAAAATTTGTAGTATTACCAATTTTTCATTCTTAGCCACTCATATGATGAAAAAGCATCTTTCAGTTTCAGGATTAGTTTGTTTATCGCTGTTTTTGTTTAGCTATTCTTGTCAAGATCACCAGCTTCCAGGTGAAGCTCCGTTGTTGAGTACACATGACTTGTTCTACGATTCAGGTCATGGCAAATGCTCATTCACTACCGAGTTGGAAGTGCTCAATATTGGTACCATACCGGTGACAGAATACGGTATTGTCTATAATGCAGCTTTAGGCGGTGGTTCCGGCCCGAATTACGACAACCCAACGATCGAAGATTACCCAAAAATTGTCTTCGATATGCCATTTTCAACAGGAATTAAAACCAAGGTTGGCCCTCAAATTTGTACAAACAGTAACTACTACCGTGCCTATGCAATCTTGAACAATGGAACAGTGGTTTACGGGCAAACCCTGCGCTTCACCAACTTGTAATCGGTATAAGACCGGGAAATGTTCTCAGCTGTCGTTTAGGACAGCTGTTTTTTTAAGCTGCCATAGTCTTGTCCTATGACAACTACGATATTTGAAATAGATCAAACCATTCTGTTAACGCTCCCGAGTTCTGTCTTGAAAAGATATTGCTGATAACCCGGTCGTTCGGGCTTGAAATGAATTTTATTGTCTTCTGCTCCCCGTCGTTTTTTGAAGCACCTGTTATCCGCTATGGCGACGAGCTGGGAATGGGGGATGATTTTCGTTTAAAAGAAAGAATATCCTTGCGCCCAATACGAACATGAGGGGCAGTCCACATTGATCCTTCATAATTTTAGCGATCAGCCGCGGCAAGCTCTACTGTAAGGTTCCGTAACCATTCCATTAAGTTTTTCTGCCGCTTCTGGCATGCAATTAATAAGGTGCGGAAATTGAGTTAGCAAGCAAGAACAACTTAATTCCGTGCAAACATTTCACTCTACCGGACTGCCCATTTTCCCTCCAAGTGACGTGGCGGCCGATAATGCTACCGACCAGGAATGTACTAACTGCGGAAGCAATACATTTATCCATGCAGTAATGTCGAATTAGAAAGGTTATATCAACAAATTATGAAAAAATACAAATTCATTATACTTACAGCGACGCTATTCGCGGGCTTTTGCGTACCTGCCCATGCCCAGGTCGAAATGATAGAACGTTTGCCGGAAGAAGCATGTCTGACCAACTGGGAGCCGGTTTTTAGTGACAGAATTGTATCCTACGTGCAGCTTCCGGGAGATTCGCTGGAGTACCGAAAAGTCCGGCAGTATGTCAAGTATCGCCCTAAAAAAAATACTGCTCATGCGGAAAAGCTGAAAAATTATCAGGACTTGTCCCGGGTGAGATATCTTGGCTCAGTCCTGATCCGGACCGGTAGAAAGTTCAGCAGGATTTTGGACGACAGTGTGTTGGGGATTGAAAATACTAACCTTTCAACAAAAGACCAGCTCACAAATAACGAAATGATAGCTACCCAGCAATAGGACAGGTTCACTACCCGCCGGAATGGACTTTGTCTCGTTCAAGCCAAAATTCGAAAATGGAGCTAACGGTCTTTCTCATTAAAGCAAGTTCTATAGGTTTTAGTACGACTGCATTAGCCCCTGCCTGATAACATTGCACGATCTGTTGTTCAGTAAGCGCATTGCTCATGATTATCACCGGAATATTTCCAAGCGGCGCGACAGAATCCTTAACCGGCTTTTTTAGCTCCCTGAGCAACTGTAGTCCATTCATGCCTGGCATATTGAAGTCCGACACAATAAGTGATGGCAACTCCGCACCCTGTTTGGAAAGTACCAAGCTGTGCTGATACAAGGTTTTTGCATTTTCAAAGAATTTAACCGAATAAGGGGTGTTCAATTCTTTGAGTAGTTTGAAAAAAATAAATTGATAATCCGTATTGTCATCGACAATGAATATTTCGCGGTTCATAATGTGTCTTTAAGGCCTCGTTCTGACTTAGGCTGCGAAATTTGATACCACCTTTCATAGAAAAAACCATACCCGCATTGAATTTTTAGTTAAGTTGGACATCTTAATTTACACCCTATTATGCGAGTAATTTTCCAAAACGAGGGAGCTTTAACGGTAAATCATGGGCCTATTTTAAATTGCTTTCCATCATAGGACTAATATTTTAAGAGTCTACCAGTTACTTTCAACGTTTGAAAATGAATTCTCAATGAAATCAATTGAACCACATCACATTGTTGCCATTGGCGCATCGGCCGGTGGCCTTGATGAGCTGATTGCCTTTTTTGAGAATACTCCCTTAGATGGTGTTGCTTACATCGTAGTTCAGCATCTGTCCCAGGATTATGAAAGCAAATTGGCAGAAGTCTTGTCCAAGTACAGCAAGCTGGTGATGGTGCAGGCGGTAAATGACATCAGGATTGAAACTAATTTCGTTTATGTAATCCCTGGTGATAAGTTTATGCGGATTCAAAGGGGGCATTTATATTTGAGTGAAAAAAGCGAGGTGCGCGGGCCCCACCTGACTATCAATACCTTTTTTTCTTCGCTTGCCGCTGACTGCGGCACCAAAGCGATTGGTATTATTCTGTCGGGCCTGGGCTCTGATGGCAGCAACGGCGTGAAAGCCATCAAGAAGGCAGGCGGGATGGTGATTGCCCGAAACCCGGAAACCACTGAATTTAAAAGTATGCCTTCCAACGCCGTTGCGACGGGAATGGTTGATTTCATTGTCGAGCCCGAGGCGATGCCCGGCGTCATTGAAGAATACGTCAAGCGGGAAATTGAACTACTGGCGGCAGGGATTTCTGATGAGGAAAACATGGCCGGTTTGATCGAGCTCATCAGTCAGCAGCTGCCACTGGATTTTTCAGACTACAAGGAATCAACCATCCTGAGACGGATTAAAAGAAGGGCGGCCTACAATAACTTCAGCCGGCTCGAAACTTATCTGGAATTTGCCAAAGGTTCCCCAAGTGAAACCGAAGCGCTTGCCAAGGACTTTCTGATCAGCGTAACTGCTTTTTTCAGGGATGCCGAAGCTTTTGATTCCCTGGAAAAACGGGTGCTTCCTGCCATCATAAAAGGTCTTGCCAGTGGGCAGGAGATCAGGATATGGGTCACGGGCTGCGCGACGGGAGAAGAAGCTTATTCTATGGCTATCCTGGTCCGGGAGCTGTTGGGAGAAAAGGCTCAGGAGCATGAAGTGAAAATATTTGCTACCGATATCGACACCGCTGCGCTGGCCCATGCCGGGAAAGGCATTTATACCGCTTCTGTGGTTTCCCAGGTGCCGCAAAAATACCTGGAAAAGTACTTTGTGCAAGAAGGGGACGACTACAAGGTAGTCCCGGAAATACGGAGAACGCTCATTTTTTCCAGACATGATCTGGTAAAAAACCCTCCCTACTGCAATATGCACTTGATCAGCTGCCGTAACCTGCTGATTTACATGACCCCAACCTTGCAGCAGAAAATCTATCATATGCTACTGTTTGGACTAAAACCGGAGGGTTACCTGTTTTTAGGGTCTAGTGAGAACCCTTTACCTATATTAAAAAGTCTAAAAGTCATTGATAAGAATTCGAAGGTTTACAAGAAGCTGGATGCCAGCCCTTCTGTGAACTTTGAAACATTTACAGTGCCAGAATACACGTATTACAAGCCTGCCAGTTTAGGGCCTTCTCAGCCGGAAAATATTAAAATTCCTGACCGCACCCTGGATGGGGCAATTATTGAAACCCTTTTTAATGAAGAGCAACGCCTGCTTATCTGTGTGGATGAAAACAACAAGGTGCTTAAATCCTATGGCCCTACGGGCAAGTTCCTTACTCAAAAGAATTTTACATCAGATCTGACCGAGCTTTTGCCTGGCCCTCTTGCCATTGCCTTCAAGACAGCCTGTAACAAGGTCTCCGAAACCCCTCAGAAAGCAGTGGTCACAGGCATCGTGATTAAGCAAAGCAAGGAAACAATTAAAGTAACCCTTGCGGTTAGTCCGATGATCTATAAAGGCCGGCCTAATGGCTTTCTGCTAGTCCAGTTCACCCATGACGAGCATTCAGCGCTGCTACCGGGAGCAATGGAATTTGATGAGAACCTATACCTGGACGACTATTCCAGGTTTTTGGAACAAGAAAACAAAGACCAAAAAGAACAACTGGCCGCTGCCAGTGAAAAGCTGTTTGCGCTTAACGAAAATATGCAGTCCTTCAATGAAGAGTTACTGTCGGCTAATGAGGAAATGCAAAGTACCAATGAGGAAATGCAGTCGATCAATGAAGAGCTGCATACGATCAATGCCGACTACCAATTAAAGAACAAAGAGCTTTTAGAGCTCAATGATGATTTGAACAATTATTTCAAAAGCAATATCAATGGTCAGTTATTTGTCAGTTCGGATCTGCGCCTGATGCGGTTTTCACCTGGGACAGTCCGGCATATTAACTTACTTGAAAGCGACATTGGGCGGCCCATCAGTAATATTTCGACCAACTTCCGGTTCGAAACCCTCTCCGAGGACATTAACCATGTCCTTAACAACGGTTATTCTATAACCCGGGAAATACAATCCAATGATGGTAAGTGGTACCAGGTCATGACCATGGCCTATATAAGGCAGCTTGGCAACAAGAGGACGGGCGCGATCATTACTTTTAATGACATTACTCAGCTGAAAGAAATACAACAACAGCTGGACAAAAAAAATCAGATCCTGACCCGCATCAATGCGGACCTGGACAACTTTGTCCATACCGCATCCCATGATCTGCTGGAACCGCTCGGAAATATAGAATTCAGTATCGGTTTAATGGACTCCATGCCGGTGGACAATCCTGAGTTAAAGCCGTTTTTGGAGATCATCCGTAGGTCGGTGAAAAATTTCAGTTCCCTTGTCAAGGACATTGGTGCGGTGGCAAAAATTGAGGACGAAGCAATCAAGACAGAATTGGTAGACCTGAATGAGATTTTGGATAACATCTTGTGGAGCCTTGGCGAAACGATCAAGCAGAGTGGAGCGCTGATCACAAGCGATTTGAAAGTAGGCCACATCCTTTTTTCCAAAAAGAACCTGAGAAGTATCCTATTCAACCTGGTTTCAAACGCGATCAAATATTGCTCGGAAGAAAGTCCTGTTATTAACATTCAAACTGTGGTAGCAGGCGAATTTACTGCCTTATCTGTTCAGGATAATGGAATTGGGATATCCCCTGATGAGATTGATAAGGTCTTTGATAAATACGGCAGACTTCAAACTGACCGGGAAGGACAAGGGATCGGACTTTACCTGGCAAAAAAAATCATAGACACAGCTGGTGGGAGTATCCGGGTTGAAAGCACGCCGGGCTCTGGCAGCAAGTTCGTGATCTATTTCCCTGTCCAGGGGTAGGGGACAACCTTGTCAGCAAAAGAAAGCTTATATCCTAATCAATTGAAATGTCAGCAGGGTGGCCTTTGGAAACCTGCTGTAAATGGTTGAATGCATCCACCAGCGCCTCGTAGGGGCGGAAGCCGGTCATGATCAATCCCTTCCCCGATTTGGTAATGGTCAACGTAGGAAAGCGGCCAATGCGGTTATAAGCAACCTGCCGCAGATCGCTGCGAAAGGCATCGCGACTTTGGATCGTATCATAGTCGCTTACAAACCGGTCGTAATCTAAAATTCCAGGATGAAGCAGGCTAGTGCCACGAGCAACTTGAAGCAGGACATCCCTTTTAGAAATATTCAATGCGTCCACCATCACTGCTTTCCAGACCGCCTGCATGTAAAGCTCCGATGCTTCAAAACCTTGCAGGTCTGCGGTTTTGATGGCGATGCACGCAGGATAGGAGGATGAGGGCGGATCTTCCTGGCTCCAAATCATATCATTGATCTTTGCACCAGTCCGGTGCTGCGCTTCCATCCAGATCGGGCCCATTTGCGCAGGCCTGCTGACGGAATTGAACGGATCATCGTATTTGGTCCAGTCCGGGATCATCCCGCCCAGACAATAGGAATAGGTGACATGATCTTTGAATTGCTCAATAAAGCGTTGCCAGTGGGGATATAAGGCCCAGCTCCAGCAACAGAGCGGATCGGTGTAAAAAACGATTTTTACCCGATCCGCCTGATGGTTTGATAAGTCCAATTCAGTTAAGTTTATAGGTCATTGATGAGGCCTCCCGTTTTGCTATAAGTGCTCCACTGTGCATCGATTTCATCAGTAGCACTCATGATTTCCTCACTGCGCTGCTTGCCAAGTTGTTCGTTCAGCGCTTTCACAGATTTTTCGGTACGGTCCGTTCCAGTTGGTTCCAGTGTGGTAAGTCCGTTCGTGTCGAGCACTTGTTGCAATGGGTCTTCAATGTACTGCCATGTTTCACCCAGCTGTGTACTGGTGCCTTCGTTCCATGGCCCGCGTGCCTCCATTCCACTGGACATGTTGTAATAAAGATTACTGAAACGCGGGTCACCTTGCAGGATACCCGGAGGGAAATTAGGTTGAATAGTTGCCAAAGCAGCCTCGAACATCTGATAATGCGCGATCTCGCGGGTCATCAAAAAGCGGAGCGTTTCCTTTACAGAAGGATCATCAGTAAATTTCATCAGGTATTCATAGACAATTTTGGCCCTGGATTCGGCGGCAATGTTTGAGCGCAAATCAACGGTCAGGTCACCGTTTGCAGTTACATAGGCTGCTGTCCAGGGGATGCCGTTACTGTCAGTCAGTGCAGGGCCTCCTCCGGTAAGTACCCCAAACTGCGGATTGATGATGGCTTCATGAATAAAATCCTCTTTCGCAGCTGTGCCGTCCAGTAGTTTCATGATCTCTGATTCCTCTGAGGCATTTTTTAGCTCGCCATTCACACCACCCAGCAACATTTGAATGGTAGCGCCTACGATTTCAAGATGACTGAACTCTTCGGTGGCAATGTCCATGAGCAGGTCATACTTGTCGGGGTACGGATTCTTTGCACTGAACGCTTGCACAAAATACTGCATGGCTGCTTTCAGCTCTCCATTGCTCCCGCCGAATTGTTCCAGCAGTAGTCTTGCAAACTTCGGGTCCGGTTTCGAAACCCGGGCGTTAAATTGTAATTCCTTAACGTGATAAAACATAGCATTTCTGGTTTAGTTGACAAAGCGGAAAGCCGATCGCCTGTAAAAAGCTATGCCACACGGCACGGGTGGTAGTTCACCGCTGGCATGGTTTTTATTATCTGCCCCGACTTTTTCAACTTAAATACCCAAATGCGAGTTTATTGCTACTAACCTGTATGATGCTGGCCTTTGTTGTGGCTTTTTGAAACAGAGTCCAATAGGTGCCAGGACTATGATTAGTTATAAGAATTCCGAATATAACAGTCTCACGTTCGAGGGTTTTCTGAGAATAGCAATAATTTAAATTAACTTAAATTTGGCCATGAAAATCTCAGCGAAAACACTTGTATACAACTTCCTCCTGGCTGCAAAAGGATGTAAAACGGACGAAGAGCCGAAAAAAATAGAATGTGGCTGTGATAGTGATGCAGAGGCTATAATTACCAATATATCTGGCAGAATAGAATATGATACTTCTGAACAGCCAGCCTTCAGATAACCTGTCTTTTAGGTATTTCCAGCTTATATCCTTTCCCATGAACATTCGTGATTCTCAGCTCAGGATCATGGCTTAATTTCTTTCGGAGTTTCGACACAAACATGTCCAGGCTGCGACCGGTGAATACCCCTTCGTTGATCCAGACTTCCTGCAACAGCGTTTCGCGTGGGATCAGTTCACCGAAATTTTTGTGGAGCAATTCCAGAACCTTGCATTCTTTGTCTGTGAGACTAATGACCTCGCTTCCCAAAAGCAGGAGCTGCCCCTTCACGTTAAATAGAAAACTTCCGAGCGCAGCCAAATCCGTAACGGGTTCTTTTACGATAGAGTATTTTTGATTTTGCCTGGGCACCTGTTTCAAATTTTTCCTGAAGTGCCAAGTCAACACGGCAGCACCCAGTAACACAAAAATGCCGCCATAAACCACATTGATTAACGGATAGCCGAAGATTGTCGTTTTTAATTCTTCAAGTTTGGGATCAACTTCCTTGCGATCCGTTTTGTCCGATTTAAGTTCCTTCGTCCGTTGGTCGATGTCATGGAAGGTGGCCATTTTTAATTCTTCACGTTTTGGATAGACTACCTGAGTATCCGCTTTAACGGGGCCAGTTAGTTGGTTGATCTCTGCTTTCTTCTGTTCTATATTTTCATAAAAATCCGGAAACGTAAATTCGATTGTATAACAACCTATGGGCTGACTTCTGCCGCTGCAAGCCAGGATGTCCGGTGAGGTATTATTTACCTGGAAACCATGGACGATATCGCCTTTCTTGCAATCATGTACTGTAACGGTGTAGCCAGAAGGAAACTTTGTTTTTGGAAGTAAGCCTTGTGACAACACCATGAGCGAGTCGTGGTTAAAAACGAATTCATTTTCAAACCTGAGCAGAAAGATGCCTTCGTTCATCTCGGTAACAGGTAATACGCGTGACGTCGAGTCCCCTGCCTGCAAGAGCAACCGATGACCAACTTGACGGACGATGAGGTTTATCTGCTTCGCCTGGAAGTCCCGCCCGGGATGTTCTGTAAAAGACGAAGCGATAAAAAAAATAGCAACCATCACCGCGGCAATGCCGCATTTCACCAACATCCGGTCAGTGAAAAATCCAGTAAAAGCAGAATTTACACGCATTTACATTTCTTTTTACAATTGATTTACTTCGAGCAGCAACATAGGTGCCTACTTTTGGATATGTGAAGTTAAAAACAATTTTATTCTATTATTTCATTAAACCAATCCTAGTCATGAAAATTCATAACCTTGCTTTATTGCTCCTTTTTCCATTCTTATTTGGCTTTGATCGGGCTTTCGAATTTCCACAGTCATCCTCACCTCCGAATAGTAAACAAATGCAAAAAAGGGATAAGGCAGGAGCTGCAAACGTCATTTTTAAATCTGTTGATGGCGGACAGACCTGGCAGGACATTAGCGAAGGATTGCCGGAAAATTTGGTGGAAGATGGTATTCCTAGAGATGGTTTCCTTGCAAATGACAATGGAATCTATGTGCGTGCTGGAAATGGGATGTATTACAGCAAACCGAATTCCACTGCTCCTTTTTGGGAAAAAGAGACTGCTCCTGACAACCTTGGCAGCATTGTACTTGGCAAGACTGGAATGCTTGCATTCAACTACGCAGGTCGGTTTTTACAAAAAGTAAACGAAACGGGTTCATGGGTGCCGATATATGAAGATTTTCCTGGGAAAAGCGTGCGCACCATTTTTGAAACTGAAGACAACGTTTTTATTGGTTGCGATTGGGGGCTTTATAAATATGTTGACAGTGGAAAAAGCTGGGAGCGGGTTTACGAGGGAGGCTGGGTACTGAGTTTGGTAGAGTCAGATGGCGTGCTGCTAGCTACCAGCCAGCAAGGCATCATTCGGTCGACAGATAAAGGTGAAAACTGGGTCAATGTGATTAGTGAGGGTGGAGTGGGCATTGCTATACAACGCATTAAAGGTGGATTTGCTGCTATCACATGCAATACAGAAACGGAGACAAGAAGAGTACGGACATCATATGATGGTGGTAAAACCTGGCAGCCTATTGATGCTGATCTTCCAGAAAGCCTCTACATTTCCTCAATTACTGAGGTTGATGAATATATGTTCTGTGGCCACCCTGCAGGTATTTACAGATCTTCAGACAAGGGAAAAACATGGGAACTGTTACGTCCTGCTATACAAGATAAAGTCTTCAATTTATCTGTTTCAGGCAATGTGATTTATGCCATACCCAGAGGTGGAGGGTGTTGAAAATACAGGTTATTCGGAATCGCAAAGCCGTTAGGAGAGCATTGCAGACATTCTGCTAACTAGCGCTTTAAATCTGTGCACATTAGTGTCCTAATAATGTTGATTCAATCCACTTTCTGTGAAGAACAAGGGCAAAAACACGGGGAAATTTTGGTTTGGCACAAGGGGCAATACCTGGATTAGGACTGGTTGATGACGGTATATGGTTACACGTTCGACGGTTATATTTGACCCTTCCAATTGAATATGAAGTATCCTGAATACTCTTCAATAACGAAGATAATTTTGTTTTCCTGCGGTTGCTTCTCGAGAATTTCCTAGTCTCACTCACGTCCAATATTTGAGATACTTAGTATTTAGGTGACAAAGAAGAAGGCAATCGCGCCTATACTTTTATGGAGCGTAAAGTAGAACTTCTCTTATTAAGTGAATATGAATGAATTTAATCTCTCCGTAAGGTATCGTCAATTGTAACCGTTTGTTATATTCGTACAACTATTACGATATGAAATACTTTACATTCTCCTTGCTCATCCTGCTGACGCTCAGTACCGGTGTATTCGCACAGAAGCAAACTATCGCGCCCAATATTGATGTGCACGTAATGCCCATCGCGCTTGCCTTTCCGGATCCTTCTCTGCGGATTGGTACCGAATATATGACGGCCGGGCGATGGAGCTACGGAGTATCTCTTGGCGGGGGCTTAAATGTGCTTGGCCTGCACCGTGCTCCTTGGAACTCGCTTAAAACGCGTAAATACAATATGATGGAAATCCGGCCAGAGGTGAAGTTTTACTGGCTGCGTCGCGAATATATGGGCTGGTATTTGGCCGCCGAAGGTGTCTTTTCACGTGTGCACAGGGCGCTCGGGAAAGATTATCATTACTTGTCAGATTCAACCCAACTGAGTTTCGACGGTTCAAAGTTTCGCAAAAACAAAGCTGGATTTGTAGTAAAGATGGGAGCAAAATTTATCGTTCCGAAAAAATTAACAACTGACCTGTATACCGGACTTGGCCTTGCAAAAACGAATGTGCGTTACACCAGCATCGAAAACCCGCAGGAGGTGAGTTATGATCCGTTCTTTGAGGGTGAAAACTTTTTCCCGGGCAAAGAATGGACCCCGTTGGTTTCGTTCGGAGTGAAGTTTGGTCTACTGGTTTGGCAGAAACAGAACTAAAGACGATGCGGAAAAGCAGATTTTCTCCTTCGATTACGTCACAAGCTCGACGTACTCTGAAGATGATGGGTACCAGAATTTGTTTTAAGTGTTACAGCTGATTAAACTGTCATACATAACCTCCGTTTCTTGAGAATGATGACGCATCAACTACTACATTCTTAGTTATAAGATTGATAGTCTCAAATGACCATCGTAAATTTCTCTGTCGCTTGTCTTTAATTTTTACTGAGTTCGTTAGACGTGATACAGAGGTATGTAAGCTAGGAATCTCTTCAAAAAATCCGGTCGTTAAAACGAACTATCGTCGTTTCTCGTTTTATGCGATATTATTGACAGGAAAGTAAAAATTGTACAGTTAATGCAACTTGATATACGTTAAATAGTGCACGTCCTTCGTCTGCATTCACTTATAAATACGCTTGTTGATGCGAATAGTGATAATGAGCAATCCAAGTAGAATGAATGGAATGCTAAGTATTTGACCCATATTGATCATCATGTTATTTTCAAAAGCTTCCTGATTCTCTTTAAAGAACTCATCTATAAATCGTAGGGAGAAAAGGATTGATATCATCATGCCAAACAGAACCCCGTCGCTCCATTGATGCCGTTTGCGGTGCCATAAATAAAAGATAAGGCCGAATATCAAACAACAATAAATCGCTTCGTACAACTGAGCAGGGTGTCTTGGAACATTATCAATATTGGTGAAGACAAATGCCCAAGGCATATTAGTTGGAATTCCGATCATTTCCGAATTCGTTAGATTTCCCAATCGTATGAATGCCCCGCATAATGGGACTAAAATAGCAATCCGGTCCAGGAGCCAAAGGAAATCCATTTTTTTTCGCCTGGCGAAAACGAAAGCCGAAGTGATCAGGCCAATCCCGCCTCCATGGCTAGCCAGCCCTGCAAGACCGGTAAAATGGAATGAAGGAGTTAAGGAGACAAGCAAAATCTCGATTGGATGCTGCCAGTAATGCAGGGGGTCATAAAATAAAATGTGTCCTAACCGTGCGCCAACCAAGGTGCCAATAATTAAATACAGGGTAAGTTCATCGACTTCTTTGGGTTGACGCTTCTCTATTTTAAAGATATAACCTGCAACAGCAATGCTCAGGAAGATGCCAATTACCCAAAAAACACCATACCAACGCGGCACACTTGACCAAGAGAATACTTCCGGCTCAGTATCCCAGATTATGTAACCTAACATTAACAGGTTTGACAAAAGATGAGTAAGAATACAAAAGACGATGCGTTGTAAAGCAGCCTTCGAACTCTCTGTTGTTTATCATGATCCGGAAGTATTGCAAACAGAATTTCGTCTTCCGAGATCAGCTGATCTTGAAAATTCATTTTTTGTTGCTCCCAAGCTTGTTGTAACCTACTGTTGTTCATTGAGATAACGGTCTTTAAGTTTGTGTTTTACTCGGTTCAGCCTTGTGCTTATATTAGTTGCAGTTAGATCAAGTATGACAGCAATTTCCTTGTTTGAATATCCTTCAACCAAAAGAATAAAAATAGCCCTGTCACAATCCTCGAGGGTACTTACCAACCAGGAAAATTCCTGGATAAAATCTGCCGTTCCATCGGCGCCGGAAGTAATATGATCAAGATGCAGTTGTGATAATGGTTCATTTGCATCCAGGTTGTGATCCTTTTTCCTTTTGGCTAAAATGGTATTAAGAGCCACCCTGTAAATCCAGGTACTGATCTTTGACTCTCCTCGAAACGTTGGAAAGGAACGCCACAGCTGTAAAATGACATCTTGCCTGGCATCTTTAAAATCATCAGATTTTGGAAAATATGTCTTGCAGATACCGTTAATAATACCGGTATGATCCTGGATGGTTCTGATAAAATCTTTCTCAAAGGACATAAGTTCTGCGGCTTCAAAGCTATTTCAACTATTAGTACGCTTACAGTAAAGATTTGTCACAGACTCGCTGTTTTTTTGAAACGATTTTTTCTATTTGAAAGCAAAAAAGTATGCTGCGCCCGGTGCTAAGCAGCAAACCTTCTTACTTGTTAAAGACCTTGCTGCGAGAAAGTGGCCTTTTATATTGTGAATTAAGTGGTTGTGTTCTTTTAACATTTACGAATGTGTTATTTGAAGTATCCAGGTTGTCATTTCTGTCAAAGCCAGGGGAGAAAATGTTTCGGCTGTCTTGTAATATTCTTCAGAGCCACCGGTCTTAGAGTTGCACAGGCGTTTCATTCAACTTGTCGGGTTCAGCCTAAATCATTGACTATCAGCAGTGGATTTGGTTATTCCGTGGTCAATGACAATTTGATAGGTGTAACCGCTTGGGAGCATTAGTTTTTGCTGTTGAATGCCTGATAACGGGTGTTGCAAGATTGGGACGGCTTGTTTATTATGGGCTTCTAATTCACTTTTAATATAAACCTGCAATAAGTCTCCTGTCTTATAATTCATTTTGGAAAGGTTTACATTGATCACTTTTTGATATCCTGAGGATAACCAGTCGGCATACCCATTCGTATATTGAGTCCTTGGAAAAACAACTTGCAAATCGATCTGTTCCGGCCGATAATTTGCCAGGAAAGCGTCTTGCGTAGTCTTATCCAAAATGATTGACGGAGTAGTGACCTTGAATTTTTCATGAGCAGCTCTATAAAATTTGTTTTCGTGTTCCTTAGTCAACCGTTCACCCATACTGACAAGGTCAATCGATAGCGGATCAATACCAGACAGGTTTTTAAATTGCTCCGCCATCTTGATCCATCCATCATCAGATTTTTTAACGATATGAGCATATCCTGCGGCTACCAATATCTTGGCTTTTGGATTTGCTTTGAGGAAGTTAAAAAGATTCTCGGCTGACACCTTTTCCCTTTGATTGGCGCAAACAAATGGCTCCGAAGATTCGCATGCAGCTGTATCATTGTCATAAGAAGCAATTGTAAAGCCAAGTCTTTTTGCTTCTCTGAGCATTTCCCCGAAAGCGGGTTCCTTTGTGTAAGTGCCGGTATTTTGAAGTGGGTATCCCCGTTCATTTAATAGGGAGTCCTGATTCTCGAAATATGCTTCCACAAACAATGTTCTAAATCCTAGGCTGTAAAAATCCTCTAACAGACTCCTGATGAAGGCGCGTTGCTGCGGGCGATGATGCGCTTCATTAAACATGACAACCTGTTTATTGGCACTTCTTTTTATAATTACCGTTTTTGCAGGCTCAATCACAAGATTTTCAGAAAACGAGTAATTTTCCAGTTGTTTCTTCGGACTTAGGCGTGCTTCATATTTCTGCGCCGCTTTAATATCACCATTATATGATAAATAAGTCATCATGACCTGATTGAACATACTTTTTTCCATCGGATCACTATATGAACTCTCATATTTGCCAAGCAAATCCACGGCTTGTTTATACCCATGTACTCCAATCACCGAATCTGCAAAGCTGAACAATTCATACGCCTCAGGAATACGGATCGAATCGTAGTCTGTTTGATGGGTAGCGACATTTCTTTCAACAGAATGTTTAGTCCCAAGTGATAGTGGGAGGTTTAACAAACAGCAAGCAACCAAACTTATAAAAGCACACATATAATTGTTAATTATATATTTAAGAAAGTCTAAATATAGGTTTATTTATATAATTACCGCTGCAACTCGAACGATTGTTGAAAAAATGAATTTCTAAGCTCCTTCAATAATGCCGACTCAATTGATACTGATTAAAGATTTTGATGCCAACATCTGATTTTGGCTTAATCGTGCCAGAACTGCCTGTTTCGCCATCCCTCAAAACAAAGATTTGGAGTTCGCAGATACGGTCGTGTTTCCGTACTCCATCGAAAGCAACATATTGTAAATCTGCGGATATGGAAGTTTCCGTTGTAAAGAACCAGGCGCTTCGTCAAAACAAATTCCTAGTCTTAAAGCTTTTGAAAGGTCTTATATATATTCGTCTTTATTTTAGTGCAGGGTTGCATGTTTGGTAACTAATTTTTTAGTTTGTATTCAAATAATTATGCCCGAATGGAAGCAAAGGACCTTACCAAAGCAGAAGAGCAACTGATGCAGGCGTTATGGAAGATGCAACGAGCTTTCATCAGGGAGATTATTGATCAAATGCCGGAACCTAAGCCTGTACATAGCTCCGTATCAACGATTATGCGTGTCCTGGAAACGAAGGGGCTTGTAGGTTATGATGCATTTGGTAAAAGTCACCGTTATTATCCTTTGATCTCGAGGGAAGAATATAAGCGGTTTCAGCTGATGAAATTAATGGGCAACTATTTTGATAACTCGGCACAAAAACTGTTTTCCTTTTTTATTGATGAGCAAAAAATCCCGGAAGAAGATGTCAAGGAAATAAACAAAATGCTTCTCACATTGAAAGATCAACAATCCGGAAAATGACAGTTTACTTCATCTTAGTCCATATTTGTCTTATCGCGGGCTTCGGATTTTACAAAGTTTTTCTGGAAAAACAGACATATTTCACGCTTAACAGAATTTCTTTGATTGGGCTTGCGGTACTTTCGTTCTGCATTCCGGCGATTCCCGTCAACGCGCATTTATCTGCCTCTATTCCCCTGGATCTGGTGATTCATGGTGAGACGCTATCGCAAGTTGCTCCGCAAATGTGGAATGTTCACATCACTGATTGGTTGAAATGGATCTATTTTACGGGCGTTTTTTTTAAAGTCGGCTGGCTAATAATCAGATTGCTGTATATCAGAAACAAAATCAAGAAACCTGCGCATAATGCTGCATTCTCATTTTTTAAATACAAAGTAATTGATCGCAACGCAGCGAATTCTGAGATGATCGATTACCACGAAGATGTGCATATCAGGCAGTGGCACAGCCTGGATATTTTGTTTTTTGAAATAGTGGCCATCGTCGCCTGGTTTAATCCGGTTGTTTATTTCTACCAGCGAAGCATCAAAAGGACGCACGAGTTTCTAGCAGATCGCGAAACAGCAAGGCATTTCGGCAATTACTACCAATATGCATCGCTGATCCTGAACAGGTCGTCGCAATCCTCACCTGAGATGACCAATGCTTTTACTGATAAACATTTACTTAAACAACGGATCGCAATGCTGGGAAGGAACAACGCTTCCAAGGCAAATCTTGCGAAATATGTCTTGCTAATCCCTGTTCTGCTTTGTCTTACGTCATTTTCTGCTTTGTACAAAAATCCTGCTGCAACTGCCGAAATGGGCCGAAAAGGCTCTGTTGCTCCGGCCTTCCCCGGCGGCCTGGATGCTTTTCTGGGTTATCTGAGTAAGGAGGTAAGCCAATCGGACATATTCAAAGTGCACCACGATCAGGGAAAGGTGTTAGTAAGCTTCGTTGTCGATGCCGATGGCAATGTAGTATCGCCCCAGGTAATGGACAGCCCGAACGCAAAGTTAAACAGCGAGGCTGTCAGGATCATCCGCAACTCACCCAGATGGTCGCCCGGCCTACAAGACGGCCGAGTGGTGCGTGTGAGGCATGAAATAAAACTTGGCTACCAATTGTCGTCAACTAATTGATTGACAGGATACAATAGCAGAATTGGGAAAGGCAGAATTATTATAACTAAATAATAAGCCATAATAACTTATAAAATAGTTTATTAACTAAAATATAAGTTATACATTTGTTCTGATTAGAAATTTTCAGTTCAAACAGCTTTGCCATGAAAAAATTTGCGGGTTATACCAGCTTCTTAGTGCTGCTATTGTTTTTCGACTTTTTACCAAGATTTTCGATTGCCCAGGAAATGGTTGATACCCATGTTTCCGGTGTGATCCTGGACGAAAAACAACAGCCGCTTCCATTTGCGGCGATCATTTTGAAAGCTTTACATGATTCCACAGTTATCAAAACGGCACTGAGTGAAATTGACGGAAAGTTTACACTCCTTAATGTTCCAACGGGCGTTTTTATGCTTGAAATAACAATGCTAGGCTACGAAACATACAGAAAGGAAATCGAATCTGTTGCCGTTGCCAGAGCTAATGAGCTGGGGGATATCCAACTGAAACCCGCGACTAAAAATCTGTCAGCTGTTATTATTACAGGACAAAAGCCATTTATCGAGCAGCGAGCCGACAAAATTGTAATTAACCTGAACGATCAGCTTGCCGGTGGTTCTTCTCTGATGGAAGTAATGGACCGGCTGCCGGGCATACAGGTTAACCCCGACAATATGGTCTATTTGAACGGTCGAAACGTACGTATATACATTGACGGTAAACCAACTCCACTCTCCGCCGATGCGCTGGCAGGCTTACTTCGGGGTATGTCGGCCACATCCATTGAGAGGGTAGAGCTGATTGCTCGTCCGTCCTCCAAATACGACGCTTCTGCGAGTGGCGGCATCATCAATATTGTCAGGAAAAGAGGCAGTAGGGAAGGGCTCAGAGGCAATGCCTACGGTGGTGGGGGATTTGGGCGATATGCCAAATACAGCGGCGGATTTAATCTTAATTTTAAAACAGGCAAGTACAATCTGCTACTGAATACGGACTACAATTTCAATAAATATTTTGTCGATAATTACATTTTGGCAACCCCGGCCGGAGAGCCTGGCATAATTTCCGGTGGCACCGAATCACTGATCAAAAGTGTCCGGCAAATGAACAATATTACACCCAGTATTGGCCTGGACCTTTATTTAACAAAGAAAACCACACTGTCATTCGCAGTTACGAATGCACTGCAATTGTTTAAAAAGAATGCTTTTTCTGAGATGATGAACCTTGATGAAAAAAGCTTGGCCAGCAATTTTGATAACCGTGTCAAAACAAAAATGAACAACTTTTCCTCCGGCCTGCATTTGCTCCATCAAATGGATACTCTGGGCAAAGAACTAACCGTCGATCTGGATTATTACCGGAATGTCAACTATTCCGACCAGCATAACACTGAGCGGGTATTTAGTCAGGGTCGTGATGAGCTGAGACGCACTTTCTTCGATCAGAATAATGCATTTGACGTTTATTCGGCCAAAGCCGACTTGACCATTCCGCTCAAACACAAAGCGCAGATGGAATCCGGGTTCAAGTCTAGCTACGTGGAGACATATAACCGAAACGTGCTCTATGACATTAATGGAAGCAAATTGATACCCAATGACTCGCAAAGTGACCTTTACCGCTATTCGGAAAGCATTCATGCATTATATACTACATTTCATCAGGAGCTGAAAAAATTATCCTACCAGCTCGGTTTACGGGTGGAAGGTACCTGGAACAGCGGTCGCCAATTGCAGTCAAGCCAGCGGTTCAGCCAGAATTATATTCAACTATTTCCTACGGTATTTTTTGATTATAAAGTCACTGAAAAGCATAGCTTTATTGTCAGTTTTGACAAAAAGACAAACCGGCCGACCTACGAGAATATGAACCCGCTGCTCCGGATTGTCAATGCAAACAATTTTGTACAAGGAAATCCTAACCTGCGACCTGTTTCATCCTATAACGGTTCGGCTACGCTGGCCTACCGCAACGCACTTTTTGTAACTGCCAACTTCGGGATCGATTTTCGCGACTTTACCTATTTTGCTTTTCAGAACGAGCGCGGAGACAGCACGGTGACCAGACCGGTCAATAATCGCTACACACAAACTGTGAGCCTGATTACAGCTTATAATCGTCAGATCAAGCCTTGGTGGTACACAAGCACGAATATCAATTTGCGAAAGTTATCCTATCAATTGGTGGATGATCATGTAAATATAACGGGCATTACAACCTTCAATTTTGACACTTACAACAGCTTTTCACTTACTAAACAGTTATCCTGGCTGATTCTCTTTCGCTACCGTGGAAAATCACAGGAACGTAACATTAAAACCGACGCTTATTTTACATTAACATCCGGCTTACGGCAATCCTTGTTAAAAAAACGGGCAACCGTCTCGCTGAACGTGACAGACATCTTCAATACTTTTAAAAACAGGTATTTACAACAATCGCTGGCACTCCGGCAGGTTTGGGAAAACAGGTACGAAACGACGACCGTACGATTAAACTTCACCTATAACTTCGGCGGGCAAATCAACAAAATCAAAAAGAGCGACTCCGCTGCGGATGAAAGACGTAGAAGTGATACCAAGGAGAACTGATATCCGATGTTTATGAACAATTGTAATAGTGCATTCAGGAAAGTAAGCTAAACACTACTAAATCAGCATTAGCAGGTTATCATTGGAAAAGTGGAATTACAACATGTAGTAGAGGTCATCTATAAACAAGATGTAAATTTTAGAATTGTTTTGCACTGTTATAACAAAGATATTTTGCACAGTTGGGTTCATTCAAACCGTGGTATAATCGTAAACTTATCAGTTGAAATAAACTCCCTCTTGGTCATTGAGCGAGGGTGAGATTGTGCGGTAAGCTCCTATCGAGCACCTGAAATGCGCCGCACCTAAGAAGCGAATGAACCGATTGGTATCCTTCCATTTTGTTCAAAGGATGTAATGATTACACCGGTAGTCGAGATTGCATGTTTGACAAGTTTGAAGTTAGATGGCACCGTGCCGTCCCCAAAAAGTCTTTTCCCTTTTCCAATAACAAGGGGATAAATCCAGATATTCATTTGATCAATAAGTCCCTGGTGCAGCAAAGATTGAATCAGGTTGGCGCTACCATGTACTTGCAAGTCAATGCCATCGGTTGACTTAAGGCTTTTTATCTGGTCAATTGTATTTTGATTGAGCAACACAGTATTTTCCCACGTTGCGGTAGCCAATGATTTTGTCGCAACATATTTGTTGATCCGGTTAAACAAGTCAGCTGTGGGATCATCTTTTAGCAATGGCCAATGGGCCGCAAAAATTTCATACGTAACACGGCCTAATAAAAGGTCATATGGGTCCTTCATAGCTTCGATCATTGCCTCGTTCATGATGTGATCCCATTGTGTTACCGACCAGCCACCATATTCAAATCCACTATTGGTATCTTCATCTGGGCCGCCCGGAGCCTGCATTACACCGTCTAATGTCATGAAGGTGTTTGTAATAATTTTTCTCATTTGATTCTTTAGATAATTGACGGAGCAATATTACAAAAACAGCTCAAATCAAGTTGCGGGCAAAAAAGACTATTAAGAGGGGGTAATACGACAATATTAGCGCACAGCCTTTTATTAAAAATAACTGCCAGAAGTTGCTTACAGGTGCATGAAAACGGTCGTTTTGAAGAAAATATGGTGTCTCTATATTTTATGAGATAAAACCATATAGATTTCGTCAATGCGCTTTAACCGCAGAAATTACTCGGTGGTTATTGCGTAATTCCGTTGAAGGTGCCAAAGATTCGTTTCCATCACTTGAACAAGGTTTTCAGATTGGATAAATAGAAATGGCACACGTTAAACTGTAATTTGACAGTTTAGCCCAAACATACACATCAATAGGTAAGTAAGAATTTCAGTAATTAATTTCAAAAAAAACTTCGTCGATATGCACTTAGGTGAAAATCCAGTTCAGTAGTATTGTTGGCTCTATCGGCCTGAGCTCAGATCCTAATGTTATTTATGGACAAGTCAATTTCATGGGCTACTCGGCTTCAAAAGCAGCACTGAATATGATCACTGCCGCTTTTGCCAAGGAACTTGGCCCTTTCGGTATAAAGGTATATGCTGTCGAACCTGGGCACATTCGGACTGAGCTCAACGATAATACAGGAACGCTAAGTACGCAGGAAGGCGCAGCAGTGCCCATAAAGTATGCAACTATGAACTTGGAAGCTGCTAACGGAGGCTTTTTCGGGCCTAATGGGGTACTCCCCTGGTAGTCGACCAATTATCCTGTGACTTTCAACGACTGAATCAATTCATCAACTATTTCCAAATGATAGCTTAATACAATAGGGCTTCCTTCAAAATTTCCCGAAGTTTCTGCCATCAAAAGGCTTTCCGTTTCTTTTTCTTCAAAGCCGACAGGCTTTATTGTCGCCTTGTATCGCTCGTTAGAATCCGCTATCCAACGCTCTATTTCTTTTTTTCCGTTGTGCGTTTTTCCTTCATCGAAAACTACGGCTGTTTCAGAAAAACAATTTGCGTATGCAACGCTATCAAAGTTGTTTTGCGTTTCTACTAAATCGGCAACTGCCTTTGGTAAGTTCATTTTTGTGTTTTTTTGAGGTTGTTAAATAGTGGGTACAGTTCCGCCGTCAATGACATATTCTGTCCCTGTGAGGTAACTCGCTCTTGGCGAAACCAAAAAGCCAACAAATTCAGCCACTTCTTCTGGTTGGGCAGGTCTTCCGAACGGTATTCCTCCTAATGCATCCATTACACCTTGTTGCGCTTCTTCTACTGTACTATTTGCATTTCTTGCAAGTTCGCCCAGCCAGGCTTCTGATGCTGTCGTATTAATCCAGCCTGGGGAAACAGTCAGCACGCGAACACCTGAAGACGCAACCCCGTTGGATAAGCTTTTACTGTAGTTTCTCAATGCTGCTTTTGCGGCTGCGTATGGCAAAGTTGAATCGTACAAAGGCAGTATGCCCTGTATGGAAGCGATGTGAATGATAACACCACTTTTTCGATCAATCATTTGTGGTAAAAATCCTCTGTCCAGCCGAACCGGGGCAAGCAAATTAGCTTGCAGCGTTGATTCCCAATCTTCATCACTCAATACAGCAAATCCACCGGCAGGCGTTGATGACGATCCAAGATTGTTTACCAGAATATCCAGCCTTCCATAAGCGGATAGCACCTCGCTTACGACCTTTTGTGATCCGTCTGCCTTACTTAAATCAGCGGAAATGAAATGCAACTTCTCGTTTTGCTCTTCCGGTGCGTTCCTTGCGGTAATAATAACGGTTGCGCCAGCTTGTAAAAGCCTTTCTGCAATTGCTCTTCCGGCTCCTTTTGTACCCCCTGTTACCAAAGCAATCTTGGCTGATAATTCATTGTTGAAATTAAACTGTTCCATTGTATTGTCCTTTGCTTAAAAATGAATGATAGGACAAAATTGGCGTGTAAATGAAGTTTAGACAAGTACGGAATTACGATTCATATAGGGATAAATTGATCCCCTATTGCACTAACTGATACATACGCTTAATTTTGAAATATGTATGAAAGAAAGACAACACCAAACCTGAATTGCGGACTTGACCTGATCGGTGAAGTGCTTTATGGCAAATGGAAAATCCGCTTGCTGTGGTTTATTGACCAGGGTTATCAACGCCCAAGCGAACTGCAACGCAAAATCCCCGACGCTTCCCGCAGGGTTCTGAATATCCAATTGAAAGAATTGGAAGATCATGAACTGGTTACAAGGAAAATTTATCCCGTCGTACCGCCAAAAGTAGAATACAGCCTTACTGATTTTGGAAAAACGTTAATCCCCGTGATTGCCACATTGGGGCAATGGAGCGATGAACACGAAGAGCGGTTGCGGAATGTGATTTTGAGGCATGTTGTAAGTTCTGATATTGACGTACCCAAAAGCTGATCCATTTTCGAGATCTTGTACCCATTTAATTCGCTTTTCAAAAGAAATCGCTGAGCATCTGCTTTTCTTCACTTGAGTATCTTGATTAATTTAAATGATCCAGACATCTTTTTAAGTGATTTGTAAAGGTTCGACTGTGATATTTCAGCTAAAAACATATTTCATTATGATATGCAAGCCGGGACAATAGCAATTAGTCTGGTATTTGGAATGTTGCTTTTAAGGGGTGCATAGTATATTCTTCGGGCAGTATATGGCATGAGCTGCTGGCTTTCAGTCTCTAAGCACTTATTTGTCAAAATCAACATGTACTAAGCTATGAGAAAACTTTTGCTATGTTTTTTTTCAATTATATGTTTTAGTCTTTCCACAGATCTAGTTGCACAGCCCGCAATCGAATGGGATAGGACCCTCGGTGGACTGAGTATTGATGTTTTATATGATATTTTTCCTACTGCCGACGGTGGATATATTCTCGCTGGATCATCCAGCTCAAATGCGGAGTATGAGAAATCCGAAGACATACGTGGAGGACAAGACGCACGATTTGCACCTGATTTTTGGATTGTCAAGATAGGAGCCAACGGAGATATTCAATGGGATAAAACGTATGGAGGGTCAGGCAATGATCGACTTGCTTCTGTCGAGCAAACCACAGACGGCGGCTACATTTTGGGCGGTGTGTCTACTTCGGATGTCTACGGTGAAAAATCAGAAGCGGGCAGGGGGCTCAATGACTATTGGATAATCAAGGTTAACCCTCAGGGAGTTGTTGAATGGGATAGAACACTGGGAGGCAACTCGGAAGAGACGCTCGTTGCAGTCAGGCAGTTAGCGAGTGGAGAATTCATTGCCGTTGGTAACTCTATTTCTGGCCTGAGCGGCGATAAAACTGCGAGCCCTCTTGGCGCGGGCGGATCAGATTTTTGGATAGTTAAGCTATCAGCAAGTGGTGACTTGCTCTGGGATAAAATTGCCGGAACTACTGGATATGACCGGGCAACGTGTATAAATCTTACATCAGACGGAGGTTTTATTGTCGGCGGAACACACTCACAAGATTCAAGAGGCCCCTTTTACATCATGAAACTTAATAGTAGTGGTGTAGAAGAATGGTCAGATCTTATTGGTGTTGATTATGCATTTTCTCTTGTACAGGATATTCAGCAGACACAGGATGGAGGGTATGTAGTGGGTGGCTGGACATATGCATTTGCAAATGAAGACCAGTCTGAGGACGCGGAGTCCGGCCAATATTGGATTATAAAACTCAACCAAAATCATGAAATCGAATGGGATGAAGTCGTTGGTACAACTCCGGACATTGATGGCAGTGAAGGATTGGATGAACTTAGAAAAATAGTTCAAACGCCTGATGGAGGATATTTGCTTGCCGGGTTTACAAACCAAAACGCCCGGGGTGACAAGTCAGAAGATAGTTTTGGTGAACAAGATTATTGGATTGTGAAATTAGATGGGAATGGGCAGTTAAAGTGGGATAAGACGATCGGTAGCGGTTCAAATGACTGGCTTGCAGCCGCATGTGTTGGAGCGGATGGTGGATATTTGCTGGCGGGTATTTCGTTTTCTAATACTGGTGGCAATAAAACAGAGCCACAGCGCGGCGGTTTAGACTACTGGATTGTAAAACTTGCCTCAGAAGTCTCATTTCCGGTCAGGCTTATAAACTTTACCGCAGAAACGGAGTTAGCAGGAATAAACCTTCACTGGCAAACAAGCTCTGAAACCCAAAGCGACCGCTTTGAAGTCGAGCATAGCCAAAATGGGATAACTTGGCAGCAAATCGGAATGCTAGGGGCAAAAGGCGAAAGTGATGCCCTTAAAAGCTATCAGTTTACACACCCCAACCCAACAAGAGGCGATAACTACTACCGGCTGAAAATGATCGACATTGACGGTTCTTTCACATATTCGAAGATTGAAGTTGTTAAGTTTTATATCGGATTTGATATCTCAGTGTACCCAAATCCAGCCGTAGAAACCATTAAATTCCAGACTAGTGACTGGTCGCAAGTTAAAGATTTGAACATCCTCAATGGCCGGGGCAAAGTGCTTTATAGCTCTGGGCAAAGTCCTTCCCAGGAAATCAGCTCCAAGACATTTAAGCCAGGAATATATTTCATCAACTTAACCCTTGCTGATGGTAGCAAGGTGACGCGAAAGATAGCCATAGGACAGTAGAAACGGAGGGGCTGCTCAATTATTTGCACAATAATTAGTAGCATATCCGAAAAGTGCTGGGCGCTTCTGTCAGCAGCATTGTAATCCTATTCTTTAACCAATTCATATGGCCAATCGTCGGTGTCTTGTTTATTGCAGCTCCGTTGGCGTGGTTTTTCATGGATAAGTGGCTGCAAGAATTTGCCTATCACGTCAATATCGGCATGCCCATATTCCTTATGTCAATTGTTGCTACAATCATCATTGCGGGCCAAACCATTAGCTCCTAAGTGTCAAAGCAGCACTGATGGATCCTGTGAAAAGCTTGAAAAGCGAGTGATTCACTTGCTTGACAAAAAATAGCAAGCAAGCGTCAAACGTTGTTTATTTGAATGGGTGTTGCAATGAAAGAAGACTAGTGGATATCTAGTGTAGCATCATTCATAATTTAAAAGGCAAATAAGCTGATCTTAGTAAAGTGACCTACACAGTCCAACAGCAAAGGGATGAAAGTGGTCTGGAAACCTTGCCACAAATTGATGTATTGAACTGGTTGCTTCTTCACATGACATACTTTAAGTCAACACGCCACACACTAGTTTATTGAAGATCGACTTCAACTTAAAATAATGCCCTGCATGGATGTACAAGCGTTTGCCCATAAATGGATGGAGTCATGGAATTCTCACAACCTTCACCAGATTTTAGAACATTATTCAAATGATATTGTAGTTACAACACCAATGATTCGGCTGGCAACCGGGGGGAAAGTTGATTCACTTGAAGGAAAAGAGGCCTTAAGATGTTACAGCAGTTTAGGTGAGCACTTTTTTTATAGTTCCGAACTGCTCACCCGATGCTCACCTAGATATTGCGATTATTTGCAAATTTTGACTAAATCTGAAAAACGAAAAAGCCTGTAAATGTATGATTTACAGGCTTTTGATGCTTTTTGCTATTCTTGTTTGCAGAGAGGAAGAGATTCGAACTCTCGATACAGTTACCCATATACTACCTTTCCAGGGTAGCTCCTTCAACCACTCGGACACCTCTCTGTATAGTGGTAAGGGGTGCAAAGATAAGTTTTATGACCTGAAATGCAAATCGAAATGTATGTTAAATGTGATCTGTTGAAACATTTTTAAACACTCATTTCGCCGCGCAGCGGCTTTGCCAGCATTTCTGCGCAATTTTTTGGGTCGGATTCCTTGCCAAAAATGTACATCATTTTTGAGATCGCAGCTTCGGCGGTGATGTCTGAGCCGCTAACGACGCCTGCTTGTTTGAGGAAGCGGCTGGTTTCGTAATGTCCCTGGGCTACACGTCCGCCGTCACACTGGGAAACATTGAAAATGATAATGTCTTTTGCAATTGCGTTACTGATTGCGTCGAGGAACCATTGAGCCGTGGTGGCGTTGCCAGCGCCGTAAGTTTCCAGAACTATGCCTCTTAATCCATTGATATTCAATATAGAATCGACTACTAATGGGCCTATGCCAGGGAACATTTTGAGGAATGCAACCCGGTTATCCATGTTTTTGTGGACAGTCAAATGCAAACCTGGATCGTGCGGTTTAATGTAGGGCAAATTGTATTCAATACGCACGCCTGCGTTGGCTAAGGCGGGATAATTTTCGGAATGGAATGCGTTGAAATCTGAACTTTCCCGTTTTTTACTCCGGTTTCCGCGCAGGAGTAGGGAATTGAAATAGATACAAACTTCCGAAATCATAGGCTGACCTCGCTCATCCATGGCCGCTGCGAGTTCCAATGCGGTGATCACATTCTCCCGGGCATCTGAACGCGCCACGCCGATCGGCAGTTGGGCGCCTGTAAGAATTACGGGCTTGTTCAGGTTTTCCAGTAAAAAACTCAGCCCAGAGGCAGTGTAGGCCATGGTGTCCGTGCCATGCAAAATCACGAAGCTGTCATAGCTCGCATATTCCTTCTCAATAATGCCGGCGAGCTCTATCCATATTTCCGGGTTCATGTTCGACGAGTCGATGGGTTGGGAAAGGGAGAGGAACGTGATGTCGAAATTCAGCCTGCCGATCTCGGGGACGCGATCGATAATCTGGTCGAAATTGAATGGAACGAGCTGTTTTCCTTTGGCTTCGTAAACCATTCCCAATGTTCCGCCGGTGTAAATGACGAGGACTGAGCCTACGGTCGGTTCCGGAGAAATAGGGTTGATGTGTATTTTGTTATATGACATTTTTGGATTGCGTTAGGGAATGCCGCTATGCTTTTTGGAGCATATTTCTCGCATTGTCGCTCGTTGCCTTCACAATTTCCTGTTTAGAAAGCTGTTTCAAATCGGCCACGCGCTGCGCAACGAGATCAATGTAAGCAACTTCATTTCTTTTGCCCCGGTAAGGGACAGGAGCCAGGTAAGGCGCATCGGTTTCCAGTACCAAATGTTCCAGATCCACGAACGGAATAACCTTATCCAGCCCACCGTTTTTGAAGGTGGCCACGCCGCCGATCCCAAGTTTAAAACCCAGTTCAATGGCCTTATTAGCCTCATCAAGCGTTCCGGTGAAGCAATGGAAAATGCCTTTTAGTTTGGGATCACCAAATTCTTCAATCAATTTAACTGTTTCCCAAAACGCACTCCGGCTATGAATGTCGATCCACAGATCGTGTTTTCTAGCCAGTTTGCACTGATATAGAAATGCCTCTGCCTGCTGTTCCTGGAGTGTTTTATCCCAAAATAAATCCATCCCTATTTCACCTATGGCAATGAAGCTGGCTTTTTCCAGCCATTCTTCCATGATAAGCAGTTCTTTTTCAAAATCCTCCTTTACATAAGTGGGATGCAAGCCAATCATCGGCAGGCATTTACCCGGAAATCGCGCGGCCAGTTCCATCATTCCTGGAATCGTCGAGTGGTCGCAGTTGGGCATCCATATTTGTTCTATTCCCGCATTCCAGGCCCTATCGAGCATTGCTTCGCGATCGTTTGCGTAATCGTCACTGTATATATGTGCGTGGGTTTCAATCATTTATTTTAAATTTAATATTCTCTTCCCTTCCAGATTGTTTTGCTCGGCAAATAATAGTTAACAAGCATAATTAACCCAATGCTGACCATATAAAACCAAAAAAGCAGTGCGGCTTTCCAAAGATCGAATTGTCTGAGCATAAGAACCGCCGTCAGGGAAATGCCGGTGATCAGGATGTAATATTGAATAATGCTGGACAGCGGGTTTATAGGAAGCCAAATGGAGATAAGCAGCAAAATTGGCACAATTAACGATGAAACGAACAGACTTAATCGCGTCAGCCAGTAAGAATCCATTACGCCTTGCATCCACCTTTTTCGCTGCCGTAACAGTTCATGAAAAGTGTTCATAGGTTCCGAGATGCTGATTACTTCACGTTTATAAGCCATTTGAAAATCAAAACCTTGCTTCACAATGCCCATAAAAAGCGTGTAATCTTCAACGATGGAGAAGCCGATCTTTTCGTATCCGCCGATTGCAAAATAGGCTTCCCGCGTAACGGCCATATTATTGCCCATGCCGGTGATTGGAATCTTGAATAAGGAGAAAAATCGGGTTGCAGTCAGCGCAAACAGCCATTCCATGGAGAGCAAATCGGCAAGCAAATGGACATGTTTCATCCGTGTTACACCAATCACAACGCCCGTTTCCCGCCTGAAATGAGCAAGCATTTGTGTGATCCAAATCGGCTGAACAGCAATGTCGGCGTCACAGTAAAAAAAATATTCACCTGTTGCTTCGTGTGCCAGCTGTGCCAGCACATTTGCTTTTCCCTTTAATCCGGCTAACTGCTTTGTGATCTTAATGCATTTGAATTGTGGCTTATCCCAAATAAATCGCGCAACGAGCTCTTCTGTCAAGTCATCAGAATTGTCGTCACCGATAATGATTTCAATGTTTTCTTTTGGAAAATTGAGCTCATTCAGCGATTCCAGACATCTTTCAATATTGTTTTCCTCGTTACGTGCCGCAACGAGCACGCTTACCTTAATGCGATTGCCTGTTTGAAGCATGTAATGGTCTAAATTTTACGGTCATAAAGTGTTGATTTAAAAGCTTCTGCCTCACTTCATCGCCATTGCTTCGAATGTAAATCCTTCATTAATGAAATGTTCTAAAAACCTGGGAAGCACATATTGCATGTTAGGCGCCGCTTTAACGCTGTCGTGGAACAAAACAATTGAGCCAGGCCGCGTATACTGAATTGATTTGCCCAAACAAACCTCCTTTGTGATCTCTTTGGAAAAATCTCCGCTCAAAACGTCCCACATAATGATCCGGCGTTCCTTTCTAACAACCCGCGACTGGCTTCTCTTGATCCGTCCATAAGGGGGCCGGAAAAGATTCGTGGGCAAATCGAGCGCCGTGTCGCATTGTTTTATGTTTTCCAGATATAGATCATCCTCTGTTTTCCAGCCATTCATATGGTTAAACGTGTGATTACCAATCGAATGGTTCTGATCAAGCAATTTCTGGAAGATATCCGGGTGTTTTTGAACATTGTTTCCAATGCAAAAAAAAGTGGCCCGGGCTTTGAATTGAGCCAGTGTTTCAAGAACCGACTCCGTAATGTCAGGAATAGGTCCATCATCAAATGTCAGGAAAATCTTTTTCTCCTGCGTAGGAATGTGCCAGACAAAGCCTGGAAAGAATGCTTTCAGCCAGAAAGGCGAATGGTGTAAAAACATTATTTAGTATTGATGTCGGGCATGAATGTCCAAATATAAAGGGATATAAAATAAGAAGCTGCCCGTTTGGAGCAGCTTTCTTATCACAATAATATGTCAGAGCGTTTAAGAGCCCTTCTGGTTTCCTTTATGCATGCGCAAATGCGGGGTTGAACATAGAAACCGCTTTCGCTTCCAGGAACGACACGCCCATCAGATATTCATCAACCGCTCTGGCTGCTTCACGGCCTTCACTGATCGCCCAAACAACCAAAGATTGTCCGCGGCGGCAATCGCCGGCTGCAAATACTTTTTCATTGGAAGTCGACTGGTAACCATTGGTTTTGATGTTACCGCGCTCGTCAAACTCCACTTCCAGATCATTTAACAGGCCTTCTTGTTGCGGGTGCAAAAATCCGGCAGCCAGAAAAGCCAGGTCGCAAGGAATGTTTCTTTCGCTTCCGGCAACCTCTCTCATTTGCAAACGGCCCGTTTCGGGATCTTTTTGCCAATCAAGGTCAACGATTTTCAATTCTTTCAAATTACCATTTTCGTCGCCTACAAATTCCTTTGTATTGATAGACCAATGTCTGTCGCAGCCTTCCTCATGCGAAGTTGAAGTCCGCAACATCATGGGCCAATTTGGCCACGGTGTGCTCGCATCGCGGTCTTTTGGGGGAATTGGCATTAATTCAATTTGGGTAATTGAAGTTGCGCCATGACGTCCGGAAGTTCCTACACAGTCAGATCCTGTGTCACCGCCACCGATAACGACAACATGTTTATCTTTTGCAATGATCTGTCCGTTCGTATAAGGAGCGCCGCGGTGATCCACTTCCGGGTTAATGCCGGCGTTGCGTTTGTTTTGCTGACTAAGAAATTCCATCGCAAAATGAACGCCTTTCAGATGGCGGCCTTCGATTTTCACATCTCTTGGAACCGTTGAACCCATGGTTAGTAACACTGCATCAAACTCGTCAAGCAGTTCATTCGCTTTCACCGTTACGCCTACGTTTACATTCGTGCGAAACTCAATGCCTTCGGCTTCCATCACCGCCAAACGACGGTCGATAATGCTTTTTTCTAATTTAAAATCAGGAATTCCGTAACGAACCAGTCCACCGATTTTGTCAGCCCGTTCCATCAAAACAACTGCATGTCCGGCTTGATTAAGCTGGTAAGCAGCAGCCATTCCCGCAGGTCCTGAACCCACAACGGCAATCTTTCTGCCTGTGCGGAATTTAGGTATTCTTGGTTTGACAAGATTGAGCTCAAAAGCTTTTTCAATGATCGCTTTTTCAATGTATTCAATCGCAACCGGCGGCTTGTTAATGCCTAGCACGCAAGAAGCTTCGCATGGAGCAGGGCAAATGCGACCTGTGAACTCAGGGAAGTTATTGGTTGACGATAAGATTTCGTAAGCCAGCGCCCAGTTTTCATCAAACACCGCATCGTTAAACTCAGGGATAATGTTGCCCAGCGGACAGCCATTGTGGCAAAAAGGGATTCCGCAGTCCATACAACGAGCTGCCTGCTGTTTGGAATGAGAGTCGGTAGGGGCAGTTTCAATCTCACGGTAATCCGAAAGACGTTCATCAATGCTTCTCTTCTTTGGCAACTCCCTTTCAAACTCCAAAAATCCGGTTGGTTTTCCCATTCTTATATTGCTTATTAAATCGTTATTCTAATGAAAAATGACTGCTTTAATGTTGGTAACCGCTTATTGATGAACTACATCCACCACGATATCTTTGTAAACCACATTTTTATCCGCAATCTGCTGTGCAAGCGTAATGTTGCGTCCTTCCAATGCCTTCTTGAAATCCGCAGGCAGCACTTTCACAAATTGCTTAACTGACTGTTCCCAGTTCTGGATCAGCTGGAATGCAATGTTGCTGGTCGTGTATTGGAAATGTTTATCCAGATATTCACGCAGGATGCCCTGATCTTCTTCATTCAATGGATCGAGCGAAACCATTTCCATGTTCACTTTTTCTTTAAATGTGCCGTTTTTATCCAAAACATAAGCCACACCGCCAGACATCCCAGCAGCGAAGTTTCTGCCCGTTTCACCAAGAATTACAGCCAAACCACCTGTCATATATTCCAGACCATGGTCACCCACACCTTCTACAACCACTTTTGCACCTGAGTTACGCACGCAGAAACGCTCTCCGGCAGTTCCCCGGATGTAAGCATCACCCGAAGTAGCGCCGTAAAAAGCAACGTTACCAATGATAATGTTCTCTTCCGGCTTGAATTTCGAATCGCGGTCTGGATAAACGATCAGCTCGGCACCGCAAAGGCCTTTTCCGAAATAATCATTGGCATCACCTTCCAGTTCCAGACGAAGTCCGGCTGTGTTGAATGCACCAAAGCTTTGTCCGGCAGTGCCGCGGAATTTGAAATGAATGTTTCCTTTTGGAAGCCCCGGTCCGCCGTATTTCTTAGAAATTTCATTCGAAAGCATTGTGCCCACCGAACGGTTCAGGTTATTTAATGCAAACTCAGCATAAATTTCCTCCTGACTATCCAATGCGGGCTGCGCTGCTTTGATCAGATCCCAGTCAATAATGCTATCAATACCATGATCCTGCTCTTCCTGCTTGAATTGAGCCACTGAAAGATCACCTTCTTTATACAGGATGGCGTCAAAATTCAGGTTTTTGTATTTCCAATGTTTGATATCATTGCGCAGTTCGAGATACTGAGCCTGGCCAACCATTTCATTTACAGTCCGGAAACCAAGTTGCGCCATAATCTCGCGCAACTCTTCGGCCATGAAATGGAACATGTTCACCACGTGCTCTGGCTTGCCCGAGAACAATGCGCGCAATTCCTTATTTTGTGTTGCAACACCAACAGGGCAGGTGTTCAAATGGCATTTACGCATCATAATACAACCCGCAGCCACAAGTGCCGCCGTTGCCACACCCCATTCTTCTGCGCCAAGCATCGCAGCAATCGCAAGGTCACGACCCGTACGAAGCTGACCGTCAGCCTGAACCGTAACACGTCCGCGCAATTTATTTTTAACCAAAGTCTGGTGCGTTTCTGCAAGTCCAAGTTCCCAAGGCAAACCAGCGTGACGAATCGAGCTCAATGGTGAAGCACCCGTTCCGCCGTCGTAACCGGAGATCAGAATGTGGTCCGCATGCGCTTTCGCAACACCCGAAGCAACTGTTCCAACGCCTGCTTCCGAAACCAGTTTCACACTGATCCGAGCCTGACGGTTTGCATTTTTAAGGTCAAAAATCAATTGAGCCAAATCCTCAATCGAGTAAATATCGTGGTGGGGCGGGGGGGAGATCAAGCCTACACCCGGCGTCGAGTGACGCGTGCGGCCGATCCAGTCATCCACTTTAAAGCCTGGAAGCTGTCCACCTTCGCCCGGTTTTGCGCCTTGCGCTGTTTTAATCTGTAACTCGCCCGCATTGCTCAGATAATGGCTCGTAACCCCGAAACGTCCGGAAGCAACCTGCTTAATCTGCGAATTCATGCTGTCGCCATTCGCCAGTGGCGTGTAGCGCAGTTCGTCTTCGCCACCTTCTCCCGAGTTGGATTTTCCACCAATTCGGTTCATGGCAATCGCCAATGTGGTGTGCGCTTCCCAAGAAATAGAACCAAATGACATGGCTCCCGTAGCAAAGCGTTTGAAAATACTCTCCACCGGCTCCACTTCTTCAATTGGAATAGACGTTCCTTTCTTGAAACGCAGCAATCCACGAAGTGTTAACGCCTTATGGCTTTGATCGTCAATCAGTTTTGAGTATTTCTTGAATGTTTCGTAACTGTTTGTTTTGGTAGATTGCTGTAACAAATGCACAGAAGCCGGGTTGAAAATGTGCGCTTCTCCGCGTTGTTTCCACTGATAAAATCCACCCACTTCCAGCTTTGGTTTGGAATCCGGCGTTTCGTGGTAAGCCACTTTGTGACGCACCAGAATTTCACGCGCAATCTCAGAAATGCCCATTCCGCTAATCCTGGAAATGGTTCCTGTGAAATATTTGTCAACCACATCTTTATTCAAACCAACGCATTCGAAGATTTGTGCGCCCTGGTAAGACTGCAATGTCGAAATTCCCATTTTAGAGAAAATCTTCAAAAGCTCCTTGTTAATGGCCTTAATGTAGTTGTAATGCAGTTTTTCATCCGTAAACTCGCCTTCAATCATTTTCTGGCGGTTCATGAAAGCAAGCGTTTCAAATGCCATATAAGGGCAAATTCCGGCTGCGCCATAACCGATCAATGCGGCAACATGGTGCGTTTCCCAAACGTCTCCCGCTTCAACCAACAACCCAACTTTTCCTCGCAACCCTTCGCGGATTAAATGGTGGTGAATGGTTGCAGTGGCTAATAACGAAGGAATTGGCGCGTGATCCGAGTCGATCGCACGGTCGGAAAGGATCAGGATTTCGAATCCGTCATCGATCGCATCCGTTGCATAACGGCAAATGCGCTCCAATGCTCTTTCCAGCGCTTTTCCACCTTCGTCCGCACGGAAATAAGTGTTGATCGTTTTCGCCTGGAAGCCGTCTTTGTCTACAAAACGCAATTTATCAAACTCCTGCACCGACAAAAGCGGGTGCGGAAGCGCAATCTGACGACAATGTTTCGGCGTTTCAGTTAATATATTTTCAGTTCCTCCCACAAAAGAGATCAGCGACATAATCGAGCGTTCGCGGATCGAGTCAATGGGTGGGTTGGTAACCTGTGCAAAAAGCTGTTTGAAATAATTGGACAAATGCTGGCTTTGCTCCGAAAGCACCGCCAAAGGCACATCCGTTCCCATGGAGCCGATTGCTTCCTGACCTGTTTGCCCCATAGGAGCCAGAATCATGCGCAAATCTTCTGACGTATAACCAAATGCAACCTGACGTTTCAGCAATGCATTGTCGTCGTAAGCACGGTAAGTTCTGATCGGGTGATCCAGTTGGTCTACGTGCAACTTGTTCTCATCCAGCCATTTCTGATAAGGTTGACTTGAACAAACTGCCGCCTTAACCTCTTCATCCGGAATGATACGGCCTTGCTCCATATCCACCACAAACATGCGACCTGGCTGCAAGCGGCCTTTTGTAACTACTCTCGATTGATCCACATCCAAAACCCCAGCCTCAGACGCCATAATGATGGTGTCATCGTCCAAAACCCAGTAACGAGAGGGGCGAAGGCCATTTCGGTCAAGCGTAGCGCCCACCATTTTACCATCCGTGAATGAAATAGAAGCCGGACCATCCCAGGGCTCCATCATCGCCGCATGATATTCGTAGAATGCTTTGCGTTCCGGATCCATCTGCTCGTTTCCGTCCCAGGCTTCGGGAATCAGCATCATCATTACGTGTGGCAATGAGCGGCCCGAAAGGTGAAGCAATTCGATGGCATTGTCCAGGTTTGCGGAGTCAGATTGATTTCTGTCGCAAATCGGAACGATCATGTCCATTTCTTCTTTGCTGAAAAACTCAGAAGCAAATGATTTTTCACCGGCACGAATCCAGTTTACATTACCTTTTACGGTGTTGATCTCGCCATTGTGCGCAATGTAGCGGAACGGCTGAGCCAATTCCCAGGACGGGAATGTGTTGGTAGAAAACCGAGAGTGTACAACCGCTAGGGCCGAAACCACCGATTCGTTTTCCAGATCCGGGAAATAGTATTTAAGTTGGGCAGTCGTAAGCTGTCCTTTGTATGAGATTGTGCGGCAGGAAAGGGACGAGTAATAGAATGTTCTGCCAACGCCCTTCACAGTATCTTTAATCATCCGTGCAGAAACCTGGCGCAGGATGTATAATTTTCTTTCGAAGCCAAGATCGTCCGTAACTTCATCAGGACGTTTGATAAACAATTGCTCAACATGCGGTTCAACAGACAATGAGCCTTCACCTAACGTGTTGTTCAATGTCGGCACTTTTCTGTAACCTAATATATGTAGTCCAAGCTTTTTCGCTTTGCGGCTAAGAATGTCACGGCATTCCTCACGCATGGTTTCGTTGCCCGGGAAGAAAATCATTCCGACGCCATACTCACCTGCGGGAGGCAGCTGAAAGCCTAATTTGGAACATTCTTCAACAAAAAACTCGTGTGGAATCTGAATCAAAATGCCTGCACCATCACCCGTGTTTGGATCAAAACCAGTGGCACCCCTGTGTTCCATGCGTTCAAGCATGTGAATGGCGTCAGCCACGATCTGGTGTGACTTGCGGCCCTTGATGTTAGCCCGGAAACCTATACCACATGCATCATGCTCAAATTCCGGACGGTACAGTCCCTGATTTTCTACCATTGGTTCAGACATTTGCGACATTAATCGAAGATTCTAGAGTTGACAAATTCGTAAATAGAATTTGTTTAAATAAGCAATTTAAAATTTGCGCTAAACCGCTCTCGCGTTATGAATAGGGTAAAGCCACGCAAGATAACCATAAAAGATATTTGGCCGAATACGGAAATGGCAAAATTTTCTATCTGTATAGATTTTTGATTTTTTTGTCACAATTAATATGGAAATATTGATAAAAGATCAGCGCTTGTTATGATTAGTTGATAAATTCGCAATCGAAATGTGACATTTATCCATCTTCCCGAAATGCAAATAGCGTCTTGTTAAATTAATAAAATCAGCTGAAACACCAAAAAAAACGTCGGACTTTATAAAAGCCAGACGTCAATATTTAAGAAATTTGAGCTGAAAAATGGCCTGTTACGGCTCTTTGGACTCGCTCACATTGTCATAGTCTTCTTCATCATAACCATCATCACCCGCACCAAATTCATTTTCGAGACTGTGCATGAAAACGGCGTCTATCGCTTCTTCCTTTGATGGTAACACTTGCATGTCAGGAATTTTCAGATCTTCCAGCAAATCCATAAAATCATCATCCCGGGTCACGATTACCAGCAGGCCAAGGTCATTGGCACATAACCAGTTGATTTTTTTCAAAACCGTTGTTCCAACCGCGTCCACAGACTTCACCGGTTGCATATTTACGATCAGGTTATGATATCCTTCACGGAAAATCCCGCGAGCTGTTTCTTCAAATGCTGCCGGAATGTCACCTGCAAATGCAGGCTCTTCCAGCTCAATATATACGAATTGTTCTTTCTTTTCCAGTTTATAGTTCATCTCAATGTTTGTTTCGTCAAAACAATATTTTTAATAAAATATCAACAGAACGGTGATTACAAGGTTCTCAGGATTGCGTTTTCGATTCGTTTTAGCGGGTTGTCCAGGTTGTTCTTCTGGAATTTATTTCCCGTTACTTTTTCAAATAACTCTATATAGCGATCGGAGATAAGTTGAACGCGTTCGTCGTCCATAACCGGCACAGTTTGTCCTTCTTTGCCTTGGAAACCGTTCTGTATCAGCCACTCCCTTACAAATTCCTTGCTAAGCTGTTTCTGGGGCAATCCTGCCCGTTGATTTTCAGCATAAACGTCTGCGTAGAAATAACGTGAGGAATCAGGCGTATGAATTTCATCAATGAGATACATAACCCCATCCAGCTGACCGAATTCATATTTTGTATCTACCAATATAAGGCCTTGATCGGCAGCCATTTCGGTGCCTTTTGCGAAAAGCGCCAGCGTATATCTTTCCAAATGCTCGTAATCATCTTCGCTTACAAGCCCTTGGGCAAGGATTTCTTCCCGCGAAATATCCTCATCGTGTCCCTCGTGCGCCTTCGTCGTTGGCGTAATGATCGGTTCGGGAAGTTTGTCGTTTTCCTTTAATCCATCGGGCAAAGAAACGCCGCAAACAGAGCGCTTTCCAAGTGAATATTCGCGCCAGGCGTGTCCTGCCAGATATCCCCTCACCACCATTTCCACCGGATAAGCCTGACATTTCAAGCCAATGCTCACATTGGGATCTGGCACTTCTTCGAGCCAGTTGGGGACAATCCCCGACGTTGCATTCAGGAAATGTGCAGCAATCTGATTCAAAACCTGTCCTTTATATGGAATCGCCCGGGGCAAAATCACGTCGAAAGCAGAGATGCGATCGCTGGCAACCATCACAAGTTTTTTTTCAAAGGAGTAAACGTCGCGTACTTTGCCTTTGTAAAAGCCTGTCTGGCCAGGAAATTGAAAATTGGTTTCTGGGATGCTATTCATCTTTTTATAGGAAAAATTACCATTCTATTTCGTCTCGTTTTGCTGTTTTCTGCTTGTATTGCTTCCGCCTGAGCTGGTAAATATATTGGGATTCGTTTGATTTCATGGCATCCAATATGGCACGCGCCTGCTCTTCTGACATATTCATTTCCCTCAAACTTTTGAGCAATTCCTCTTTTTGAACGTCTTCGGCCACTTCCCGCGTCTCCGGTTTTGGCTCTGGCGGCGTCAGGCTACTGGTTTCGGCAACTGCCTCCCGTTCCGATTTTTTCTTTTTATTATTGAGATCAGATGGCTCGTCAATCCCCGAAAACGCTTTTTTCAAAACAATATAGTTACTCCTCGCCAACCCGTTGGCTGGTTCAAGACGCAGCGCTGTTTTGAGATAGTCAAGTGCATTCGCGGTGTCTTTTTCGCTTACCTTGATTAACGCGATCTGGGTGTTTGCGATGGATGCAATGGTGTTATTATCAATGTGATCCAGTAACTCGTAATGTTTCAGCGCCAACTTATAGTTGCCCATCTGATAATAGGAGTGGGCGAGATTTAGCCGCGCAGCCGGGTCCGAAAATATCGAGCCGTAAGTGATCTGGTAATACAGGTCGGCTGATTGTTTGAACTGTTTATTATTATACGCCTGTTCCGCACCCAGTTTCCGCTCGTTTGCTTTGGTAATGGAATCGAAAGTCCGATTATCCCAGAGCCAGAGCAAGACATAAAGAATTATTGCGGTCATATGCGGTCACATTGAGACGCAAAAATAAGCATTGATCCTTATAGTCGGAACGTTCCGATAGTAATTAAAACATCGAGCAGGATTAAGACCAGGGCAGCGCCCAGGAAATAGTAGTATTTGTTACTTACCACCGTGATGGTCCGCGAATCCACCAATGTGCCCTCCGCCTGGTTCACGTCATTAGTGAGTTTCGGCATCTCATTTTTAGCATTATTAAGCTCATAATAAGTGCCCCTGGCAGCCGTGGCCATTGTCTTCAGGAAATTTTCGTCCAGCTTGCTGATCACCAGCTTGTCATTTTTATCCATCAAAGGCTTTCCGTTCTGCTGAATGCTGATGCCCACCTTCGTGCCGACCGCAACTGTGTAAACACCAATTCCAAATCTGCGTAAATTGTTATAAAGTGCGCCGCTGCAGGAAGCGTTATTCTCGCCATCCGTAAACAGGATCATCATTTTGGAGCGTCCGTCCGGGTCGGCAGCGTTCATTAATTTGCTGTAAGCCAATTCCGTAGCATCACAAATGTTGGTCCCGCCTGTTGCGAGTAAATCCGTTTGTAAGGATTGAATAAACAATTCCAAAGCTGCGCCATCATAAGTTAGCGGAACGTGAATAAATGCTTCATTAGAAAAAATAATGATCCCGATCCGGTTTGCCCTTTCATTTTGCACAAACCGGTTCATTTCAAACTTCACTTTTTCGAGCCGGGAAGGCGTTACATCAGCCGCATCCATGGACCTGGAAAGGTCAACAATCATAAAAATATCTTTCCCTTTCGACTGCACCTGCCGGTCGGCTTCGCCAAATGAAGGTCCGAGCAGACTGATGATCAATAAGGAAAAAGAAATGGTGCGTAAAAAGAGTTTGAGGATAAGTGTTCTTGCGGTTGTTTGTAGTTGCCGGGCGATGCGGACTGTACGTATTATGTAGGCTGTGTAGATTAAAATGAAAAAAAATATAAATAAATATTCAGTGGTCTCAAAGGGGTAATTCCAGTTCATAATGAACGCTTTGGGGTAATTTAAACTTTGCCAAAAATAGGCATTTGTAGCTTCTGATAAAGTTTTTTTAAGGAAATGTTTGTTTTTCTGAGAGGCAACCTTCTATATTTGCAACCCAGAACGGAAAGAAGGAGGGATGGGTGAGTGGCTGAAACCAGTAGTTTGCTAAACTGCCGTACTCGCAAGGGTACCGCGGGTTCGAATCCCGCTTCCTCTACACCGATCTAAAAAGAGTAAAAGAGGAGCTGACAATTGACGAAATCGAGACATCAGCTTAGCAAGTAAAATACCTCGGGGAGTGGCGCAGCCCGGTAGCGCATCTGGTTTGGGACCAGAGGGTCGCAGGTTCGAATCCTGTCTCCCCGACACAAGGTTTAGGCAGTTAGGCCGTAGCAGATTAAACTGCGAATCGCTGACTGCCTATTTTTTTGATTACGGTCCGGTAGCTCAGCTGGATAGAGCAGCTGCCTTCTAAGCAGCAGGTCATGTGTTCGAATCACATCCGGATCACTTGAAAATTAAAGGGTTAGCTAATTTGGCTAACCCTTTTTTATTTGCAGTACAATGAAGGTGACGTTATTAAGGTTGATTATTGCTCATAGCGTAATGCAATGTTAGGCATTGACTTTGCAACTCGGTGTAATTCATTGAAGGTGATTTTGTTCATTGAGCCTTTCATTCCAAAATTAACAATGTCGGATTCCGACTTATCAAACCCTATCAAGAACTGCTTGCCTGTGAATCGAATTTCATTTCTACGGATTGACGCAAATATCCTTAGTTCTATTGATCCTTTCGCAGCTTTACGTTCGGTGCTAATAAGCCCTAAATCTTTATCTGTTTTATCCAAGGCATATCCTTGATCTATAAGGTGCTGAGCCAAAGTTTTGTAAAGGTCTTCGCGCTGAGTTGTATCGACAGTGACTATTATTACCTTGGAGTTTTTCGGAGCCTCTTGCGCGCTCAATGTGGTTACGATTGCCAAGATTAGGAAAGCTAGAATTTTTAGCATGGAAAATGTCATTAAATGAACTGTGAAGCTGAATTACTGAATTCTGCAGGCAATTTCATAATTAAAATAAATTCTACTGTCCGAGGAATTCTAGAATAATGCAATAAAAGTTTGAGTTATCCAAACTTTTATTGCATCTTTGAACCAATGAAACATTTTACCTCAATGGAGGAGGCATTTAAATGGTGGATCACAGAAATATATCCGGCATTGCCACCTAATCGAAAGACTGGACATTTGAAAAATGCCTGGAGAGACTACACTTATAACTTAGGCATTTCCGAAAAGAGGATGAAACAAATTCTTTCCGAGTTTGGGACAGTGGACGTTAAGACGATTGTCACATTTATTCCGGAGTGATATTTTTTTGCTTAAAAAAGTTTGAGTTTCCCAAACTATCAATAATAAATAAAAACCCGGAGCTTCTAAGTTTACGAGGCCGAGACGCTCCGGGAAGTTTAATCAGTAATAATCAAACATTGTAAATGTATGCGAACAGCCGAAGAATTAAAAGCGAACTATGAACAAGGTTATAAAAGCACTCCAATAAGTAAAATAAAGCATGAAATGCTAGCTGCTCAACAAGAGCAATTAGTTACCTGTATCCGGGAATTCTTTGATGAAGGTGATGCTTGCGGACCGGTTTGTTATTTGAATGAGTTGATGAAAAATCGTGCGGATAATGCTGACGGTCTTAGGATATCATCATTTATAATGCGGCTGGAAAGGTTTGATCGATGTATTAATGTGCTCCGAAAATGATTTAGACTCGTTCCGTTTGGCTCAACCTCTTGTTCAAAGCGACGATCGAAATCCAAATCACTGTTGCCCCGCCGTAGCCGGTGTAAAACTTGTCCATTTCCATCGTATGGAGCTCGATCAGCACGCGAATGATAAGCTTGCAGCCGCTTATGATTGACATGATTTGAAAGCCTGTGCCAATGAATCCAGAAAGATTAGTTTCCTGGAAGCGATTTTGACACTTGTAAACAATAAGGTAGAGAATGCTAGCAATAAATGCCAGAATAAAAATGATTCGAGGAACAAGGATCTCGTCTAAGACAACATGTAGTAAGTTCACAAACTCAGAAGAAATTAACTATAGGGTTTCATTCGGAGTTTGTGAATTTTTCAATCGTAGAAATGGCCAGATTTCAACAAATATTCCAACCGCTCCGCCAATCAGCGCGCCTGGCATGTTGAATAAACTCCCGCCTAAAAATGCTCCTCCACAAGATGAAGAAAGAGCAGCGGAGATAATTGAATCCCAGTCGTTTTTCTTAAAATGACCTGACTTACAGTTTGAAATTTCCATGGTTAGTGTGGCGAACGATTTGAAAAATTAGAAAAGTAAAGCTATGTATTTCTTCCGGAAAGGTCAATAAATTTTAAGTGATTTTTAACTTAACTATCTCATTATGTGGATTATAAGTGTAGCTTATAATTTGCAATCTTCTTCCGGCAAATCCCCGATTCCCGATAATTTACCGATAAATCATTCAAACCCTCCGCCGGAAAACTAGTGGGCTGAAACCCGCTCTCATGGCACTGATTTAGCGCTTGCTGAATACAAACATTCAAGTGCTGATATGTGTAAAATATTGTTTTTTCTGATGGCTGTCGTCGCGACGCCATGCTTCTCACAAACGAAAACGCTTTGGGATGGGGAAGCAAATCCGGCCAATTGCAATAAGGCTTATGGATCTGTTATTTCCGGGGCCGATGCGTATGATGGGAATGCTTGCTTTCGGGCTGAACCGGATCAATTTCATACTTCGAAAATCGGGTTTAATTGTAGCAATGCCTGGCGGGCAGATATTTCTGGTTTTAATGAATTGCGTTTCTACATTAAATCGAATCAGAATGGGCAAACGACTTCCATTCGGTTTACAACTTATTTCGCGCAAAGCAATTGGGTTGATCTGGTTCCTTACATACAAAGCGGAGGCGGTATTTCGACTGATTATAAGGAGGTTAGAATCCCGCTTAATGTGCTGAAAAAGCAGGGTTATGATCTTAGTTCGATCGAATATTTGGAGTTTGCGACAACAACTGTTAATCAGCTATTCTTCTTTGTGGATAACATTCAGGTTGTAGATTTACAATCACCCAATCTTATGTTGCAGCCTGTGTCTGATCAAGTGCTAAAAATCCGCATTAGTGAGCGGTTTGATACAACCGGATGTTACAAGGTTCGTAATTATGGTCTGAAAAGCCAGACAGATCCTGACTATCAGGTTCTTCGAAATCCCGTTAAAGTCGGACGACATCATCAGGTGGCAGCATTGCTTTCTCCATCAGGAGCTCCAATAGTTGATTATGAGCTCTTCTTAATTGTCAATGAACCAGTAAAAATAGGCAGCGTATATAACCTGACGGTGAATGATATTAAGGATTTGTCGGGCAATGCAGCTCATCTTGATACAACATTTACTTTCAATGACACCGAAATTTATGGCAATGTAAAAGCCAACCAGGTTGGTTATTTGCCAGCCGGTCCTAAATTGGGCAAGCTTGGGAATTTTCTTGGCGATGCCTGGTTTATGCCAGTTGATACGGTTAATACACCAGTTTTCCAGGTTAGGAATGAGTCAGATCAAATTGTTTTCAGTGGCACAAGCCAGTTTTTGAAAGCGGATTCTACATTTAGCGGCGAGCTGGTTTTTGATCTGGATTTTTCTGATTTTAACACGCCGGGAACGTATTATTTATATGTTGAGGGATATGGCCGTTCCGAAACATTCGTCATTGCCGACGATGTCTACGACAATTTGTACAAGCAGACTGCGCGGGCTTTGTATTACCAAAGAACCGGCAAGCTGGATGGGCCTTATGCGGAAAACTGGCAGCGCGGCGCTTTGCCTGCAACAACTGCGGAGATTCATGCTTCACATGCTTCTTCGTCGCTGAATAATGCTTCCGATTTTCCTGTCGGAACTAACATCCCAATGACGAGCGGCTGGCTGGACGCGGGCGATTATGGGCGTTATGTTCCCACTGCTGCAAGCGCCTTATTTATTTTGTTTACCGCACACGAACTATATCCGCAAAAATTCCCGGACGATTATTACAACATTCCCGAAAGTGGCAACAACATTCCGGATATTCTGGACGAGATAAAGTATGAAACCGATTGGCTGAAACAAATGCAGGCGCCAGACGGCGGAGTCTACTTCCGCGTTACGCCTGCAACGTGGTCCACCGGGTTGCCTGAGGAAGAACTTAATGCACTATATGTTTCCGAAAAAACCACGCAATCCACCGCCCTTTTTGCAGCAGCGATGGCCGTGGCGTCCCGAAATTTCAAAAAATATCTTCCCGATTACGCAAACAACTGCCTAAGCCTGGCCAAGAAGGCCTGGGCATTTCTGCAACAGCATCCCGAAACCTCTCCCGTTGTGAATGTTCCGGGCATTTCAGCCGGGCCTTATCCTGATCCCATCGATCTGGATAATCGTGCCTGGGCCGCGGCAGAACTTTATAAAACAACGGGTGAGCAGCCTTATCACACGGCTTTTCTAGATTACTATGCACAAATCCCGCATCAGTTTCACGCGACCATGAGCTGGTCACAGCACACATTTAAAGCTGCCTGGGCATATGCAACAACTAAATTTCCGGTTGATAATGTGCTGGTTACAGAATTCAAAGCCAAGCTGAACGAGGAGGTTTTAATGAACTATAATAAAAGGACGATGGATATTCATGCCTATCATGGGGCATATCATCCGTTTAAAGGCTATGTTGGCTATGGCACATTTGGAATGGCGCAGAGTTATGCATTTGATTACATTATGTTTAGCTTTTTGTTGTCGAAGCCGGAACTGCTGGATCTTGCGAAAATTCAGTTGGATATTCCATTGGGCAACAATCCTTTGTCCAAAACCATGATAACGGGTTTTGGTAAAAATTCACCGAAGCCCCTTTACATTGGTCCACGGTTAAAGACAAGTTTACGACGCCCGTTCCCGGCATTCCGGTGTTTGGCCCGGCTGCTTCGCTCGTGATGAACAGGCCTTCCAGTTTTGCCATTCAGGATTCTTTAAATCGCTATCCGTATGGTTTTAAAAAGGAAGATCCTTACCCGGTGCTTCGTCGCTATACGGATGCGCGGGAAGCCGTGGAAATGTCTGAATTTACCGTTCAGGAAATCGCCGTAACAATCGCGCCATTTGCATTTTTCAGTACGGCAACAAATGATGTGCTGCCGGTCCGTTTCGAAAGTTTTGAAGCCCGGGCCGAACAATGTCAGGTGGACCTGCTTTGGACGACCAGCGAGGAAACCAATGCAGCCTACTTCACTGTGCAACGCAGCTTGGACGGAGAGACATTCGAAGATATTGGCCGCGTAACTGCCTCCGGATCAAGCAGAATAAGACAGCAATATGCCTTCTCGGATTCCTTACCCGGCCCTCACAACTATTACAGGCTCAAACAGGTTGACCTCGACGGTAAATACGAATTGACGCGGACAGTTCATACAGCAGATCCATGCAACGGAGTTAAAATAAAAGTTTTGCGAAAGCAGCAAAACTTTTATGAAATACACACCAAAAGTCTGGAAAAAGGAAATACTCTAACGGGTGAACTCATCGACAAGCGTGGAATGCGCCGCCGACAATTCGACCTGAAATCCAACGAAATCACCCGTTTTGACACATCAGGCTTGCCGGAAGATCTTTACATTTTACAGATCAGCAACCAATCCGGATATCGGTTATATACGCATAAGTTACTGGTTCAATAACATTCACCTACTGCCAGATGCTGGTCCAGTTGTAAGGATCGGGTCCTGTGACACTGCCGCTCGCGGGATAACCGGAGCCGTTCAAAACGTATGTGTAATGTGTGGCAACAGGGTTTTTGCCAGGCTTCTTCAAATATTTTGTTTCAACCAGATTCAGCGATCTTTGAGGAAACAATTTTGCATCCATTTTAAAATTGAACTGGCTGAAAACCGTTGACTTATCCATGTGTTTCAGATAGTATTCGTAGCTCGTTTTGTTTACAATATTGCCGTCCGCGTCGTAACGCTCTTGAAACGTAACATTATGATCGTCATAGTAGTAAGCCAGGTAGCCATCTGGTAAATTGTTTTCGCGATAATATTCTTTAACCACTTTACCAGCCTGATAAATGTAGTCGGTCTGGATTATGTCGGAAACATTCCCGCCGCTGGTGTAAAATGTTTCGAGTTTTTTCACAGCATATTGGTTAACAAGGTCATAAACAATGTCGGAGCTCTTTATGCCACTGAAGATGGTCGTATAAATCACCTTGTTGGGCGCATATGTCACATTGGTCGTGTAAGTGCCGCCTTCCGTGCGGTAGCTTTTGAGTGAATGGTCGGCATTGTATTGTATGTCCGTAATGTCGTAGCCGGGCATTGTGGTTTGCGAAAGTGCCTGACTCACGACAAATGCATTAGAATGAGCCTCGGCGTTGACAGGAGCATCATTTTGCGGGCTAAGCTCCCTTTTTCCGCATGAAAAAATAGCAACTGATAAAAGGAGGAGGATCTGCGCTGGCAGTCGAAAAGAAAATAGTTTTTTTGTCATAATAACATTACGGTTTTCGTAAAAAGATGTCGCAATAAGGCGAATGCTGCGACTTGAATTTTTAGAATGAGGACGAACAGCTGCTCTCGTTTACCCAGCGGCTTCGGATCAATTATCCTGCGGTTAATGAAGGGTTTAAGAACATTTGTCCTGTTTGCCCCACTTAGTTAGCTTTCCATTGTTAATTAGTGTATCTTACAAGTTGGCAACCGAATGTCCGGCGCATGCCTTTCGACAATTAGCAATGAGACCATCACCAGAGCAGTTAAGGGACTTTTTTAAGTCAAATTTTTTTCAGGTTGACCAACCTTTCGAATATAACTACGACGCGGCCATAGCCGATTTTTACCATCGATTTCACGATGAAACACCTGTGGCAGAGCCAATGCCCAATCCGCGTAAGTGGCAAACCACTTATGTGAGAAAATACGCTGTGAAGGCCTTCATGAGAACCAAGGACGGAAACATTCACCATGTGATATTCAGACAGGATTTGGATAATAACCAGATTACCAATTTTGATGGCTCAGCATGGCAGGGTGACCCTAACTTGCTGGATGTGTGGCAGGAGTATTATGAGTCTGATAACAACTTGGTTGTAAGTGGCTGGTAACGAATAATAGAGCGTTTTTAAAACCTGAAAATTACAGGAGAGTAAAGTATTGTTTGGAAAACTATTTGAGAAAAGTAAAAAGTTGTATTTTAGCAGCAACCGTAACCCACTATCAGAATTTCTATGAGCATACTCTACATTGATCATGAGGTCAATAATCTCAACTCCTTTAAAGCTTCATTCAGGAGAGACGCTACCATTTATCTCGCGGACTCGACAGACAAAGGCCTCAAAGTCCTGGAAGAAAAACAGATCGATGTTATTTTCGTCGACCAGCAAATGCCCGATATGACGGGGCTGGAATTTTTGAAAATCGCATCAAAGGAATATCCTGAGAGCATCCGGGTGTTACTTACCGGGCAAGCTTACAGCGCTGAAATTAAACATGCGGAAGTCAAGGGATATCTCCATAATTTCGTTACTAAACCTTGGGATGAACAAGATTTGAGAAGGTTGATTATCACCAGCTTAATGTAATTTCCTTTAAAATATGATTGATGAGCGCGTTCCGGCATGGGACGCGCTCATTTTCATTACCGGCGGCGGCATCGATCGGCTAAAAATATTGCCACAGCAATATTTGTTGGAAATAATTTTTACATTGTGATTTCAATTTTACTTCCTGAACATTCGATGAAAAGAAGAGATTTTATGCAAATGACAGGGATGGGCGCAGGAGCTATGCTGCTTTCGTCCGTGCCCGTAGGAAATCCTGTGAGCGCTGCCCATTTGCTCGAACCCTGGATCGATGTCGCTGCTAAGAAGAAGTTTGCAGAAATTGCGCTGAATGCGGCCAAAAGCAAAGACGCAACTTACACGGATGTCAGGATCGGGCGCTATTTGCAGCAATATCTTTTTACGCGTGAAAAACAGGTTCAGAACATTGTTAATGCTGAATCCTACGGCGTCGGCATCCGGGTGATCGCAAACGGAACGTGGGGATTTTCAGCCACCAGCGATGTGACTGCGGAAGGCATTGCAAAATGTGCCGCAACGGCTGTTGAAATAGCCAAAGCAAATTCCAAATTCCAGACAGAGCCCGTGGTTTTGGCTGAGCAAAAGGGAGTTGGCGACAAAACCTGGAAAACGCCCATCAAGAAAAATGCATTTGAAATTCCTATTCAGGAGAAAATAGATCTCTTGATGCATGTGAATGGCGAGGCGATGAAAAATGGCGCCGGCTTTGTCACTTCCAATTTGTTTTTTGTAAACGAACAAAAATATTTCGCCTCATCCGACGGCTCATTCATAGACCAGGACGTGCACCGGATCTGGCCAACATTCACCGTAACAGTCACAGATAAAGCAGCTGGAAAATTCAAAACCCGCGATGCGATCAGCTCGCCGATGGGCATGGGATATGAATATCTGGATGGTCTGGCTTCGGAAAAAATTGCTGGTCCAAACGGCTTGGTTGGTTACCGCAATTCTTATGATATGGTGGAAGATGCGATAAGTGCTGCCAAGCAGGCGAAGGAGAAAATGACCGCAAAATCGGTGCTTCCGGGTAAGTATGACCTGGTTCTGGATCCCAACCACCTTGGATTAACCATTCATGAATCCGTTGGGCATCCTACCGAACTGGATCGTGTGCTGGGTTATGAGGCCAATTATGCCGGGACAAGCTTTGCCACATTGGATAAATGGGAGTCTAAAAACTTCGCCTATGGCAGCAAGCTTGTGAACATTGTGGCGGACAAAACGCAGCTAAATACACTGGGAGCTGTGGGTTATGACGACGAGGGCGTTCCGTGTAAAGAATGGGACATTATTAAGGATGGTGTTTTGGTCAATTATCAGGCCATTCGCGATCAGGTAAAGATTATTGGTGAAAAAGAATCGCATGGCTGCTGCTATGCGGATAACTGGAATTCAGTTCAATTTCAGCGTATGCCCAACATTTCTCTGAAACCCGGCACCGAAAAGCGCAGCGTGATGGATATGATCAAAGGCGTGGAAAAAGGCATTTATATCATAGGCCGGGGTTCATATTCCATTGATCAGCAGCGCTATAACTTCCAGTTTGGTGGTCAGGTTTTCTATGAGATTAAGAACGGACAGATCACGGGCATGCTGGACGACGTTGCATACCAATCCAACACACAGGAATTCTGGAATTCATGTTCTCAGCTTTGCGATAAAGACGATTACCGCACATTCGGTTCATTTTTCGACGGAAAAGGGCAGCCTGCGCAGGTAAGTGCGGTCTCTCACGGCAGCGCAACTTCCCGTTTCGATGGTGTTAATGTCATCAATACGGGACGCAAGATTTAATGAGTGACCGGGTCGCCGGGCGATGAGTGACCGGGTCGCCGGGCGATGAGTGAATAAATCAAATTAATGACTGACTGACTGACTGACTGACTGATCGGGATGAGTTGATACTTTAAATTAAATCACTCACTCATTCACTCATTACGTCATTGAAAATTAAACCTACCATGGCCATTTTATCCAAAGAAGAAGCGAAGAAAATCATTGATAAAGTCCTGGCATTTTCAAAAGCCGATGAGATCAGCATCGGTCTTTCCGGCAACCGCACGGGCAACATTCGCTATGCAAGGAATTCTGTTTCCACGAGTGGAGAAACCTCGGATCTTTCACTGTCTGTCACATCTGTTTTTGGGAAAAAATCAGGAACATCGACGATCAATGAATTTGACGACGCCTCGTTGGAAAAAACGGTGAGAAGGGCGGAGGAAATTGCCAAACTGGCACCCGATAATCCCGAATATGTTCCTATTCTCGGCCCGCAACAATATTTGGAAACCAATTCATTTTCCGAAAGCACAGCAGCCATTAACCCGGATTATCGGGCGAAAGCCGCTTTCGACAGCATTGATCCCTGCATTAAAAAGAACCTGACGGCAGCCGGTTACATGGAAGACACTGCCGGATTTTCTGCGATGGGAAACAGCAAAGGGCTTTTTGGATATAACAAAGCAACTTCCATAGATTTTTCCATCACCGTGCGCACGGCCGACGGCAAAGGTTCAGGCTATGCGGCGCGCGACTACAATGATGCTTCCAAGCTCAGCACCGCTTCCGCAACGGAAGTAGCGATGCAAAAAGCATTGGCATCTTCTACTGCAAAAGCATTGGAACCAGGCAAATACACAGTTATTCTTGAACCGACCGCGGGAGTAGATTTGCTCCAAAACATGATGCGCAGCATGGACGCCCGAAATGCCGACGAAGGAAGAAGCTTTTTAGGCAAAAAAGGAGGCGGGACGCGGCTAGGTGAGAAGCTGTTTGACGAACGGGTAAACATTTACTCAGATCCGCAAAACCTTGAAATTCCGGGATCGCCATTCAGCGGCGATGGAAGGCCACAGGAAAAAGTAATGTGGGTTGAAAACGGAGTTGTTAAAAATATGACATATTCGCGCTTCTGGGCCGAAAAACAGGGTGTTAAGGCCATTGCTCCGCCCTCAGGATTTATCTTTCAGGGCGGTAACGATTCACTGGCTGACCTTATTAAAGGAACAGAAAAGGGCATTTTGGTAACCCGACTCTGGTATATCCGAGCCGTGGATCCGCAAACATTACTTTACACAGGCTTAACCAGGGACGGAACATTCTACATTGAAAACGGCCAGATTAAATATCCGGTGAAGAATTTCCGGTTTAACGAAAGTCCGGTTATTATGCTGAATAATGTGGAAGCCATCGGCAAGCCAGTGCGCGCGAGTGGCAATCTGGTGCCTCCGCTCAAAATCCGAGACTTTACATTTACAAGTCTTTCGGACGCTGTGTAGCAGGGCGTTGCCGCTTAAATCGGTTAATTTCCTTATGTAAAAAGTGCATTGATTCTATCGGGTCTTTTCGTTAGCTTATGCTTTGCACTTTTTATTTTCAAAAGCCAAATTCTTCACTATTAGCAAACATATATACTTTGAAACGCAGAGACTTTATACAACTGGCTGGCCTTGGAACCGGAGCGTTCATGATACCCGCCTTTGCAATGGGCAGGAATGTTTCACCCGAGGCATTTTTTGAAAAAAGCGTCGATGTAGCCGTTAAAAAGAGGTTGGCAGACGCTGCGCTGAACGCTGCGAAATCCAAGGGGGCTTCCTATGCGGATGTGCGGATTGGCCGATATCTCAATCAATTTGTGGTCACCCGCGAAGACAAAGTCCAGAACATTGTTAACACGGAATCTTATGGTGTGGGCGTGCGCGTGATTGCCAACGGATGCTGGGGTTTTGCCGCAGTGGTGGATGTAAATAATGAAGCCCAAATGGCCAAAGCCGCCGAAGATGCCGTTGCCATTGCAAAAGCGAATGCAAAGCTGATGAAAGAGCCTGTACAACTGGCCCCTCAAAAAGGTTTTGGCGAAGTAAGCTGGAAAGCCCCGATCAAGAAAAATGCTTTTGAAGTGCCCATTAAGGAAAAGGTTAATCTGCTGCTTTCTGTCAATGATGCAGCGATGAAAAATGGTGCTAATTATGTGAATTCAGTGCTTTTTTTGGTAAATGAACAAAAATATTTTGCTTCCACGGATGGCTCCTACATTGATCAGGACGTGCATCGCATCTGGCCGATCTTCAATGTAACTGCCATTGATCCGAAAAGCGGAAAATTTGAAACCAGGAATGCACTAAGCGCCCCAATGGGCATGGGCTTTGATTATCTGCAAGCCAATCCTTCTGATAAAATTACGGGCGTAACAACTCGTTATAACAAAGGTTACGACATGCTGGAAGATGCCACTGCCGCAGCCAAACAAGCCAAAGAAAAATTAACAGCAAAATCGGTTGAAGCGGGAAAATATGACCTGATCCTCGATCCGTCGCACCTTTGGCTGACCATTCACGAATCCGTTGGGCACCCGCTCGAACTGGATCGTGTGCTGGGTTATGAGGCCAACTTTGCAGGAACTTCCTTTGCAACTCTGGACAAATGGCAATCCAAAAACTTCCAGTATGGCAGCAAGCAAGTGAACCTGATCGCTGATAAATTGCAGGAAGGGTCGCTGGGCGCTGTTGGTTGGGACGACGAAGGTGTGAATACGAAGAAATGGGATCTCGTAAAAGAGGGTGTTCTGGTGAATTACCAGGCCATTCGTGATCAGGCGCACATTATCGGCGAAAAGGAATCGCACGGCTGCTGCTATGCCGACAGCTGGTCTTCCGTTCAGTTCCAGAGGATGCCCAACGTGTCCCTCGCCGCCGGCAAAACGCCCTTGTCCGTGGACGATATGATTAAGGATGTGAAAAAAGGCATTTACATCATTGGCGACGGTTCATTCTCGATTGACCAGCAGCGTTATAACTTCCAATTTGGCGGTCAGTTGTTTTACGAGATCAAGGATGGCAAGATTGCAGGAATGTTGAAAGACGTTGCTTATCAGTCCAATACGCAAGAATTTTGGAATTCATGTGTGCAGGTTTGCGATGAAAAAGATTATCGCCTCGGCGGTTCGTTTTTCGATGGAAAAGGCCAGCCTTCCCAGTCCAGCGCCGTTTCACACGGAAGTTCAACAACCCGCTTCAATGGAGTAAATGTGATTAATACAGCCAGAAAAATCTAATGATTGAATGAGTGAATGAATATTTTCTTTCACATTCAGTCATTCAATCATTCACTCATTCAAAATTCAAAAAACATGTCAATCATATTATCTGAATCAGAAGCAAAAGCATTATTGCAAAAAGTGCTGGCTTACTCCAAAGCGGATGAATGCGAAATAAACCTGCTGGGCGAGGAGCGGGGCAACCTGCGTTACGCAAGAAACGAAGTGTCCACAAGCGGTTCGCTCGTTAACCAGAATTTGTCGGTTCAATCGTCTTTTGGCAAGAAAGTAGGCGTTGCGACGATTGATGAATTCAGCGACGAATCATTGGAAAAAGTGGTGAGAAGATCCGAAGAATTGGCCCAGCTAGCTCCGGAAAATCCTGAATATGTGAGTATTCTCGGGCCTCAGACCTATCTTAAATCTTCTGGTTTCTTCGAATCTACGGCAGCAATCAATGCAGACAAGCGCGCCGACGCGGTTGCAAAAAGTCTGGAATTGTCGCGGGCAAAAAATTTAACAGCGGCAGGTTTCCTGGACAATCAGAAAGGTTATTCGGCCATGATGAATTCGAAAGGCTTATTTGCCTATTACCCAAGCACAAGCGTAAACTTCTCCCTGACTGTCCGCACGCCGGATGGCACAGGTTCGGGGTACATTGCGAGAGGTTATAGCGATGTAAATAAGCTGGATACGGCAGCGGCTACGACCATTGCCATTCAAAAAGCCACCGGTTCTATGAATGCAAAGGCTCTGGAACCAGGAAAATACACAGTTATACTTGAACCCACGGCGGCCGCGGTTTTATTGGAAAATATATATTTCAATTTTGATGCAAGGAGCGCGGATGAAGGCCGATCATTCCTGAGCAAGCCGGGCGGGAAGACCAAATTAGGAGAGAAAATCGTTGACGAACGCGTGAACATTTACTCAGATCCGATGCATCCGGATTTGCCGGCATCAACCTGGTCGGGCGACGGTCAGCCTTTGCAAAAGATGAACTGGATTGAAAAAGGTGTCGTCAAAAACATGGTTTATTCACGTTACTGGGCACAGAAAAACAATGTTAAGCCCGTTCCTTTTCCCAGCAATGTGATTATGGAGGGCGGAACGGCAACGATGGAAGAATTGATCAAATCAACGAAGCAAGGCATTCTGGTAACCAAACTTTGGTATATCAGAGAAGTGGATCCGCAAACATTGCTGCTCACGGGCCTTACGCGCGACGGGACATTCTACATTGAAAACGGGGTCATCAAGCATCCGGTCAAAAACTTCCGTTTCAACGAAAGTCCGGTCATTATGCTGAACAATCTGGAAACATTGGGTAAATCGGAAAGGGTTGTGAGCACGGAGTCAGACAGGAACTATTTGGTTCCACCCATGAAAATCAGGGAGTTTACATTTTCTTCACTTTCCGACGCAGTTTGAAGCCTTTTTTCTTTACACGAATTCAATACACGTCCGGAAACTGGGACACCGACCAGCGAATGCCTTCCAATTTGTTGCATTCGCTGGTAGAATACACCACAATTCCCATTGACGAGAAGGAAAAAGTGGTTCAGCTTAATAGTAATGAAATTTTCAAAAGTCCCTTTTGCTATCTCAGTGGGCATAAGCTCGTTGAGTTTTCTACGCAGGAAAGGGATCACTTCCGGCGATATGTGCAAAATGGCGGCTTCGTTTTTGTAGACGACTGCAACCATGATATCGACGGACTTTTCGCCAAATCATTTGAGCAGGAAATGGAACGGACATTTGGTCCAAAAGCCTTGCAGAAAATCCCCAATAACCATCCGCTATATCACAGTTTTTTCAAATTTGAAGAGGGCCCGCCAACGACTTCATTCGAGTTGAACGGCTGGGGCGACGATCTCGTGCACGATTATCTCAAAGCGATCACGATTAACGGGAGGATTGGCGTGTTGTACAGCAATAAAGATTACGGCTGCGAATGGGATTATGATTTTCGGAACAAACGCTTTTTGGCCGTCGATAATACGCGTTTCGGCGTGAATATCGTGGTTTATGCATTGAATGCCAATTAACTTAATTTGCTATTGGAAACAAACAACCTAACCCATTATAAGACGCTTGTCGCCAAGCTGCCGCTGCTTAAAAAGGAAATTGCCAAGGTGATTGTCGGGCAGCATGAAGCCATTGACGAAATACTGATTTCGCTGCTTGCTTCGGGGCATTGTTTGCTGGAAGGCGTGCCTGGTTTGGCTAAAACATTAATGGTCAAAACCATGTCGGAAGCCCTGCATATGAGCTTTAAAAGGATCCAGTTTACGCCGGATCTGATGCCGGGTGACATTGTAGGAACCGAGATTCTGGAAGAAGATCACGAAACCGGCAGGAAATTTTTCAAGTTTAACCAAGGTCCTGTTTTTGCCAATGTTGTTTTGGCCGACGAAATTAACCGGACGCCTCCCAAAACGCAGGCAGCATTACTGGAAGCGATGCAGGAAAAATCCGTTACTTACGGCGGGACGAATTATGAGCTGCCCAATCCATTTCTGATCATTGCCACTCAAAATCCTATCGAGCAAGCCGGGACATATCCGCTGCCGGAAGCCCAGCTCGACCGTTTCCTGCTTTATATCAAACTGAATTATCCCAATGAACAGGAAGAACTGGACGTTTTGAAAGGCACAACGGGATCATTCAAAGCGGATATTGAGCGCGTTTTAACAGATTCTGAAATCGTCGATTTACAAAAATTAACGCGGCAAGTGCACATTAGCGATGATCTCATTCAATGGATTAACCGGTTGGTGCGGGCGAGCCGACCAGAAGGAAGTCCGTCCGACTTCGTTAAAGAATGGTGCGACTGGGGAGCCGGCCCGCGCGCAGGGCAAGCGCTCGTATTATGCGCCAAAGCACGCGCAGTCCTGAGCGAACGCTTTTCCGTGATCCCGGAAGATATCCAAACATTGGCTTATCCCGTATTACGTCACAGGATCGCTATGAATTTCCGCGCCGAAGCCGAAAACATCAGCACGGATCAGGTGATTGATCAGTTGTTGCGAACGATAAAGGCCTGACGGCCAGCAATATTGATATGGCAAAAAGCATTGGTTTACTCGCATCTCAGCTCATCAAGCTGAAAAATCTGCAACTGACCGGGAAGCTGGTGAGCGAAGAACTGATGCTGGGTATCCATGCCAGTAAGCGGTCGGGGATAGGGGTGGAGTTTGAGCAATATCGGCATTACGAGCCCGGAGACGATCCGAAACGCATCGACTGGAAGCTTTTTGCGCGGACGGATAAACATTTGATCAGGGAATCATCGACCGAGAGCGACAAGCAAGTAAGGTTTGTCCTCGACCTTTCCGGTTCCATGAATTATGCTGAAAATGGTGTTAGCAGGCTTCAATATGCCCAAATCCTGCTGGCCTCGCTGAGTTATCTCTGCTACATTCAGAATGATCAGATGAGTTTGTATACATTGAAAGACGGTGCGATACAGACTATTTCCGCAACTGGCACTTCGTCTTCGGGTAAGCAGGCATTTCAAAAAATGCTGGTGGGGTTGGAAAAAACGGTTGCGAATGGGCCCTGGCGGCGGGAAGCCGATAGTGATGGAAACATCAAATTTCCTGAGCTGCAATCGAAGAAAAAAGAACAGCTGATCTTTGTAAGCGATTTTTTGCAAGCACAAGACGAATGGTTGAACTTGATCAGGTCGCTGGCAAGCCCCTATCGAGAAATTGTGGTTTTTCAAATTTTGGGCGACCAGGAAGTGGATTTTAATCTTGAAGGTTTTTACCGGTTCAAAGATCTGGAAACGGGCAGGGAATTGGAGCTGGATGCCGGATCAGTGCGGGAGAAGTTTCAGGAATCGGCGGATTTATATTTGCAGCAGTTGAAAGAAGCGTTGCAAATTCCGCATGTAAGCCTCGTACGGGCACGTATGAGCGATCCCATTGGAATGGTTTTGAAGGCTTTTTTAACGAAACGGAAAGGATAAATGGAGTTTTTGAATCCACATATGCTGTGGGGAATGTGTGCGGTGGCCTTGCCGGTAATCATTCATTTTTGGTATCAAAAAAAAGGTAAGCAACTTGCCTGGGCTGCTTCTCAATGGCTTCTTGATAAAACTTCGCTGCAACACCGCGGCATCAGGCTGGATGAAATTCCGCTGCTTTTGATCCGCTGTGTGCTGATAATTTTGCTTGCTATATTATTGAGTCAGCCGGTTGTAAAGTGGCTTGGCAAAGACATTAAAAAAGAAGAAATTCATTTGGTGCAGGCCGATCCAAAAGTGGCCAGCAACTTTCGGTTCGAGCTGGAAAGTGCGCTGAAAAGAGAGGAAAAAGTAATCTGGATCGGCGCTGATTTAAAGCCTTTGGCCGACATTGGTTCAATTCCAAAGAACAATGACGGTTTGTTCTTATTGCAGCAAAGCATTAATGACATTGCAAATGACAACACAAACCTGAACTTGTATCTGACTAACAATCAGCAAATAACCCGTTTACCTAAAATATTTATCCCTGGGACTTACAAACTGAAAGCTATCAGAGATTCAGCGCGAAAGTTGGAAAACCCTTTGATTGGCTTGGCTGAGAAGATCGGGAAAGACAACATCATTGTTCTGATCGATTATCGGAATCCGGATGAAGCCGAAACGGTTCAGGCTGGTTTGGAAGCTTTAAAAGAAGTTTTCGGAATTCCATTTAACATTGATTTGAAAACAGCATCACGCACTCAGTATGACTGGATATTTACAGATAAGCCCATAGCAAAGCGAAATGCACAAACAGTGTATGTCGTCCGGGAAGGAAATATAGGCGACAGTGTGTTTGAAAATGTCATTCAAGTGAGTGATTCATTGCGCTTAGCGACTTCTGATGTAGTGCAAAACGGCCAGTTGCCGGAATTGCTGGGGGAAATGATGATTGACCATTATCATTTGGAAAATCACTTAAATCCGTTAAGTCAGAAGCAGTTAGAAGCAGCATTTGAGATTGTCAGAACGGAAGGAGTACAGTCCTCAAATAATTTGCAAAAGTGGTTAATGTTGCTTTTTGTCTTAACATTAATCCTGGAACGTTGGATTTCACTCAACAAAAACATGGCGCGGGTTCATGCATGAACTAAGGAAAATGATCGGTTTGGTGACCAAACAGCTTTATGCGGGCGCGGTTTTGCGCTGCCTGCTGCTGGCCGCCTCCGCCTATCTTTTCGCGTCATGTTTTACCGGGCCGTTTCATGCTGCCAGCGTTTTCGCAGCGTTTGCGGGGTTATGCGCGGGAATTTTGCTTACAGGAATTTATAAGAATAATAGAGAAAAGGCGATTTCACTGATTCACAGCCACGTGGGCGAAACGGAATACAGTCTACATCTTCTGGAAAAACCTGAGCTGAACATTGCGGAGCAATTACAGTTGGAGCGCATTACAAACCGCAATTTTGATTTTCCTATTGCCAAACTTTATAATAACCTGACAGTGTATTTAAGCGTATTTCTGGCAGCCCTGGCGTTCCATTTCATTTATCCTGTCATTTCTTTTAATACAAAAGCAGCGGATAGCATTCAAACTGCTGAGAAAAAATCCCAAAAAGCGAATGTTTTGCTGGCACCCGAATTTGAGTCTGCCAGCATTCACGTTGCTCCGCCAGCTTACACCAAATTGCCTGAGCGGGAATCCAATGATTTAAATGTCAGTACAATAACCGGATCGTTATTAACTTGGAGAGTGAAGTTCACACATTCGGAAAATCTCGTGCTGCGCTTGACCAATAACGGGGGCGAGGAAATTGCTTTTCGAAAGCAGAACGGTGTTTTCACGCATTCAGACAAGATTACGGGATCCGGTTTGTATGCGATGAAGGGTTATTGGAAGGATTCCCTGGTTTACCAATCTGATTTTTACAGGCTGGAAGCATTACCCGATCTCGCTCCGAAAATTGAGCCTGCGTCCAAGGAATTGTATACATATCACTTCTTAAAAGACGCCAAAACAATCAAAATTACGGCAAAAATTTCGGACGACTTTCTTGTCAGACAGGCATTTATCGTGGCAACATTAGCCAGGGGATCAGGTGAGAATGTTAAGTTTCGCGAAGTAAAATTTCCGCTGACGCCGACGGATTTCAAAGAAGCCAACTTGCAAAAAGAGATCAATCTCAGCGAGCTGAACTTTACGCCCGGGGACGAATTGTATTACTACTGGGCGGCAGTTGATAATAAATCGCCACAAGCAAATTTCAGTAAATCAAACACTTACTTCCTGGTTTATAAAGACACAGCCAATGTTGAAGAAGCGGAGCTGGCAACCATGGCGGTGAACATTATGCCGGAATATTTCAGGAGTCAGCGGCAGATCATCATTGATACGGAGAAGCTGATCGCCAAACGCAAGAAGCTGCCGCAAAAGGAATTTGCCTCCATCTCTAACGAAATCGGTTTTGACCAAAAAGTGCTCAGGCTGCGCTACGGGCAATATTTGGGTGAAGAATTTGAAACGAGCATTGGCGGCGGCGGAGCGCCGGATGCAGCAATTCCGTCCGGTGAAAATATGCTGGACGCGTTCACGCACAAATCGGATGGGGAGGGCGAAGCGGCAGAACGTAGAGCCAGCGAGCCCGCGCATAAGGATGATCATGACGGGCATGACCATGGAAAAGGGCAGGGGGAAGCGGGTGAAAAAGATCCGCTGGCGGCATTAATGGAGCAATATGTGCACGCGCACGATGATGCCGAAACGAATACATTTTACGAACAATCAACGAGGAGCCTGCTGAAAATGGCGTTGGAGCAAATGTGGCAATCGGAGCTGCATTTGCGTTTGTATGAACCTGAAAAAGCGCTTCCGTTTGAGCATAAGGCATTGGAATTTCTTAAATCTGCCCAGCATAAGGCGAGAACTTATGTGAAGAAAAGCGGTTATGATCCGCCGCCGATTAAAGAACGGGAGAAGCGATTGAGCGGTGAATTGAAGGAAATCAGCAATGATCTGAATGCCGAGAAATTTTATAGGGAAAAAAGCATAGCCCAGCTAGCCGCGGAAGTCTCCGGTTTTTTGAATTATGAAAAACTCAATAATGAGCAACAATCCCGATTACGGTTGGCCGGTGGCACATTATCGGACCGGCTTATCAATAGCGGGCCTTTCAATGGTGGCCTGGGAAACTGGGAATTCATTGGCTCGTTGCAGAAACTGGTGAGCGGGAAAACGTTGTCATTAAAAGAAAAGCAGCACCTGAAAAAGGATTTATTCAAATACACCAATCATTCTGAACAAAGCAGACGCGGTTATTCCAGCGACAAGAAGCTGGAAGAGGCGTTTTGGGAAAAGTTACAATAACATGAAAACAGCCTGCCGGTTTAACAAATACGCATGATTCAATTCGACTTTAACTGGTCAGAGCCTCTCAATCTCATCATTCTGGCGTTTGCCATCGCGCTGCTTCCTTTGCAGTTGTGGCTGATCTTGCCTAGAAACAATAATAAAGGTTTTACGACGAGAGATGGGATCAGGTTGGCCCTGAATGTGTTGTTATGGGTGGCACTTATTGCGTTTATCATTCAACCTTATTTGCTAAGCGAAGCAAAGTCAGTTACCGGACTCTTCGTTGGCAAAGATGTTCCTGCTGCAAAGGCTAATGCATTAAAAGACAGCATTACAAGCTTGAAAAAAGCGGTTTCCAGTGACTTCAAAAATCCTTACTTTGACACATTGATTTTGGCAGGACAAGATTTCCCGCCGGAAATGTTCAGCACGATCATGCGCGCGCCAATGTTGCCCAATGATCTTCAATGGATTCCGTATTTCGCTGCGGATCAGTTGCACGGTTTGCATTGGAAAGGGATTGTGCGGAAAGGCGAAATGCAAGTTTTGCAGGGGCACGTAAATTCGTCCGAAAAGCAGGTTTTAAAACTGATTTATGGAAATGAGACGCTTGACAGTACTGTTTTAAACACTGGGTTTAACCAATTCCGACTTCAATTTCCGGTATTTTCTGAGGGTAGGGCAGTTGTGGAGCTTGTTTTGGACGACCACCTTGAGGACACCATTCGTTTTTTTGCACGACCATCGGAAAAAATAACTTTCCAGTTCATTCTGGACAGTCCGGATTTTGAAAGCCGTGCGCTGGCAAACTGGCTCGGGAAATCCGGACATTCGGTGATTTATTCGGCGACCCTATCCAAGGACATCAGGAGTCAGCAAACGATTAACAAAGCGAAAGATCCGGAAGTAATCATAACCGACGCTGGCAATGCTGGCAACGGTTTGGTAAAGAAGGCATTAGCAACGGGGAAAAGTGTTCTTTTCATCAATCTCACAGATCCGGCCGCGGAAATCAAAGCGATTAATGCTGCTTTGGGAACCCAATTTAATGTAAGTAGAATTTCAACGAAGGAATCAGTTCCTTTGAGCCCGGGGCTGACGGCGCTGCCTTTCAGGTTTGCGCCAGGCAATCGTTACCTTATTTCTGAAACGTTGCCTGTTGCGGTTGAAAAAGGCCGGGGTAAGGTGGGAGTGAGTTTACTAAATGAGACTTTCCCGCTTCAATTGACAGGAGATAGCGTAGCTTATCAAAAGGTCTGGGACGCGGTTTTGGCGCCAGTCTTGCCAGTGGCCGGAAACAATGTTGAAGTGGAAGCTCCTCTATTCGAGAACATGAATGCGGAGATTTCACTGAATGGCTTTTCGAAAGTGCCTGAATTTCTAAAAATCGGAGCTGATACGCTGTTTACGAACAACTCCCCACTAAATCCCAAGTCTGCAAAAACGCGTTTTAAACCCACAGAATCTGGTTGGACCCGTGCAAAAGACTCACTGAACATGGAGATGTATGTTGAAGACCAGACAAGTGCGAGCAACATTTACAAGGCAGCCAGGCTGATTGATTTTGTAAAATCTTATCATATCTTTCAAGAAAAACGGAACGGAAAATCGGCACTTCCCAACCCGTATTTAAAAGGCGTCAGGAAAGAATTTTCAGATTGGATGTGGTTTGCGCTGCTAATTTTCTGCTTTCTGGCGGTCTGGATTGAGCGAAAATTATAGTTCTTTCTCCATTTCTTCCATAGAAACCTGCTTAGGGAAAGTCAGGTTTTGCGAATTAGGCTCATTTAATCTGTAACCCTCACGCGCATATTGCCGTGCTCGCTCGAAATACAATTTTTGCTGCGTATTTCCGGTGATTTTCATTGTCATAGCGAGGTAATAATTGGCCATAGGATGCTGATCGTACAGTTGCAGGCAGTCCCGCAGCCATTTGTCAGCCCGATCGTATTCATTCATCAAATAATACACGATACCGAAATACAGTAACGAATTAAAATGCAGGTCGTTTTTCCCCTCTCCGCGCCTTTGTTGTGCAATGTCCTTCTGCAAAAATTCCTCGGCTTTCTCATAATTCCCTAGTTCAATGTTGCATAACGCCAGGAAAAACCAAAACGTGTGGTCCTGAATGAAGCCGTTTGGAGTTAGTATAAGGGCCTTTTCGAAGTCAGGAATCGCTTTTTCATAATTTTTGGCATAAACACAATGCAGATAACCGCGGTATGCCGTCCAGCGTTTTGGATCCAATTCCACAGCCTTATCATTGTATTCAAATACTTTTGACAAATTCCCCTTGAACAAATGCGGTAGTCCCTTTTCCTGATAAGCTTCGGAGATATTCGGGCAAATAGCAAGCAGGCTGTCATAACTCTGATCCCAACCGGGATGATCGTAGCCGAAGGAGCGGGCTTTTTTGGAATAAACATCAAAAAGGCTGTCCTGAACCGCAATTGAATTGCAATCGACTGGTTTCTGAGCCAAACAGCTGAGATAACTTCCTAACATGATGATTAAAAAGGCGGCTGACTTCATGATTTTTTTTTCAATTGCTAATTTAAAATCATCGCCGACTACTTTAACCTATGGTTGCTCTGAATTTTGTGAAACAGGGAGTGTCAGCTCAAAAGCGGCACCTTCTCCTTCTTTGCTTGAAACGGAAATGCTGCCGTTGTGTTTGTCAATTATTTTTTTGGTGATGGCCAGTCCTATGCCTGAGCCTTCGTATTTATCTTTTGTATTCAGCCTTTCGAAAAGGGAGAAAATCTTTTCGTAGTAGAGTTCGTCGAACCCTATTCCGTTGTCGGAGACCGTAATAAAGCAATTTTTTGGTTCCGTGGGGTCTTTTAGTGATGCATCCGAGTCTTCATGCATGCCACCGGAAATGCGGATAACAGGGGCCAATCCGGGTTTTGAGAATTTAATGGAATTACTGATCAGATTTTGAAAAACCTGTTTGATTTGTCCTCTATTAACTTCAACATCAGGGAGTTTGTCCACAACAATCTCAGCCTTTTTTTCCAGGATCAGGATCTCATAATCTTCGAGCACTTCATCAATAACCTCATTCAGGCTGGTCACAGCGAAATTATTGAGATTTGTCGAAAGCCGCGAGTAGCTTAGAATATCGGTAATCATATTCCGCATTCTTTGAGAAGAAGCGATAATTTTGTCCAGGTACGTAACATTCTCGTCCGAAAGCTCGTGGAGCAGCTTGTTCCTGAGCATTGTAGAGAAAATCAATATTTTACGCAGCGGCTCCTGAAGGTCATGCGAAGCAATGGATGCGAACTGCTGCAAATCATGATTGCTGGCTTCCAACTCTGCATTAATTTCAGCGAGTCTTAAATTATTTAGTTTGAGCAGTTGCTGGATTTCTTTTTGAAACGACAGATCTGTCAGAATAATACTCAAAGCAGGGCCTTCGTCCAGCTGCAGCATGGTCACACTAAGCTGACAGGGAACCAGTTCGCTTCCTCTGGTAATGCATAGTTCGGTTTTGCTGTCTTCCTTCCAGCCGTTGTTAAACAGATCCTGATATATGGCCTGAAATCCTTCGGCAATGAAATCACTGAAATGCAAACCCAGCACCCTTGAAAGAGGCATGTTGATCATGGAGGCGAACATGGAGTTGCAATAAAGGATAAGGCCTTCGTAATTGAGCGTGACAGCACCCTCATTCATTTTTTCAATAAACACACGATAGGTCTGATCGGCCGTTTTTAGCGTAAACAACTGGTGCCCGCCATCCGGATTTTTCACTACGAGCGCATCTACCTGGCCGGACCGGATTGCTTGGATTGTATCCGTCGCCTCTTCCAGTTGCTGGTGCAGCTCGTCGTTTTCCTTCAATAACTCTTCGTATGTTTTTTGCCTATTCATGTTTCAATCGAAATTCCCAGACCTCTGAGTACTTTTTGTGTGTCGGACATATCGCCGATCAACCTTCTAGCGGGAAGCGGCGCACTTTTTATCAGTAAGGGTAAAGCAATGATCTGTTCTTGTTCGGCAATGGTTTTTTGTTGGTAAACATCCACGATTTCCAGAGAGTATTTACCTTTCATATAGGTTTCACAGATTTCTTTTATGTTGACAACCGCTCTTCTTGAATTAAGGGATGCGCCTGTCACAAACAGCCGAAGTACGTAGTGATCGTCATCGTCATTTTGGTCATTTGGCTCAGTATCTGTGTTTCCGGTCATTCTATTCTTTTTGCAGGGCGTATATTTAATCCAACCAATACTTTTTCTTCGTTGGACAGGTCACCAATAATCTTGCGGATTGGCTCCGGCACTTTCTTTACCAGCGTAGGGATGGCGAGTATCTGGTCTCCCTCAGCCAACTGCGGCTGCAAAAGCAGGTCGATTACTTCGATGACGTATTTGTCTTTTAAATGTTCTTCACAATATTTTTTGAGATTCGTAAGCGCCGTAACCGACTTAGCGGTTTTGCCGGCCACATATAATCTAAGCTCCCATATTTCCGATGTATCTTCCATTTAAATTATTTTTGTGCACTTTGTTATTCCTTTGACTGGCCACTGTCCGGTATCTGAGTAGTTTCCTGCCGGTTCTTTTCAAAAACTTCCTTTTTAAGCTCTTCGTCGATGAAGCTTTTATTCAGTTCTTCCTGCAGCGATTCGAATTCTACTTTGAGACTACTAATTTTGGATTCCAGCACCATTCTTTTTCGCTCAATTTCCCTGTCTTTCCTGGATACTGCCTGATCTCTCAATGCTACGCCGGTTTGTTCATGCAATTGCTGCGCTTCCCTCGCAGAACCTGTAAGCACCCCATCTGGTCCCAGGAACACATCCACCAGGTCTAGTCCGTGGTCACTGATCACAAATTCCCTTACCTGGTTTGAATGGTTCATACCGCGCGATTTCATCACATAAAGTCCTCGGTTTCGTTCACCATTGGATTCGATGTCACGTACGAGCAACCATGCATCCACGAGCGAAGAAATGCTTTCGTCTGTTTGTTCTGAAATGTTGTCGTTCAAAGAAAGGGCGGTGAACAACACAGTAATGCCTTTGGATTGAAGAAAATCTATTAGCCTGATCAGCACGCTTTTTACCTCGCTTACGGAGCCAACGGTGATCAGATTTGTGATCGGGTCAACGACAACCGTTGTAGGTTTAATCTGCGTGATCATTTTGTTTAAAGCCAGCAAATGCATTTCCAGTCCATTCAATGTTGGTCTGGAAGCATGGAATGTTAGCAAACCATTGTCAATGTGCGCTTGTAAATCAACACCTATGGAGCGCATGTTACGCACGATCTGCTTGGGTGATTCTTCGAAAGCGAAGTAAACACACCGTTCGCCATTCAGGCAGGTTTCGTTGGCAAATGAACCTGCAATGCTCGTTTTGCCGGTCCCTGCAGTCCCGGATACGAGAATGCTGCTGCCCCTGAAAAATCCTTCACCGCCCAGCATTTTATTCAATGCTGGAATCCCGGACGAAATGCGTTCACTGGAAGCATCATGCGCTAATGTCAGCGATGTTACAGGCAAGACAGAAATGCCGTCTTCGTCGATCAGGAACGGATATTCGTTGGTTCCGTGCACCGAGCCCCGGTATTTTACAATGCGTAAAAGTCGCGTCGAAATTTTATTTTCTACGCGGTGATCGAGCAGGATCACACAGTCAGAAACGTATTCTTCAAGTCCCTGGCGCGTGAGCATACCGTCACCTTTTTCACCCGTTATGACCGTTGTAACCTTTCGCTCTTTGAGAAATTCGAACAATCTTCTCAGTTCCGCACGGATAATCGCTTCATTATCGAGTCCTGAAAAAAGGCTCTCAATCGTATCCAGTACAACCCGTTTTGCACCAATGCTATCGATAGCATAGCCAAGGCGGATGAACAAACCATCCAGGTCATATTCGCCGGTTTCCTCTATTTCACTTCTTTCAATGTGAACGTGGTCGAGCTTGATGAGCTTGTCTTTTTGCATCTGCGCAAGGTCAAAACCCAGCGATGCAACATTCACTGTCAATTCTTCGGTCTTTTCTTCAAAAGCGACAAACACACCCGGTTCACCATAATCAAGCGCACCATGAACCAGAAATTCAATGGAGAAAAGCGTCTTGCCACATCCTGCAGAGCCGCAAATTAAGGTCGGCCTTCCTTGTGGGAAGCCTCCATGAGTGATTTCGTCAAGACCTTTGATGCCAGTGCGGGACTTTTGCAGTTGCGGCAGGCTGATTTGTGATTCAGAGGAGTTGGTATTCATCGAAATTATGCTGTTCTAATGCGCTTTGAGTTGACGTTTGTAGTCAACGTTTACAAATACCGTACCAATTCGCCTGAAACTGTGCGGGCGTGGAAATAGAAGTGTCGAAGAATGCCAGTCTACACCCAAATTGAGTATTTATGAGAGAAATTTTTCCGTGAGCTGCACGCCGAGCCGATTGAATTCCTCGAATGTGCTCGGCTTGGTAATAAAACTATCCGCACCGGCTTCGTAGGCCATTTCAATAAGGGAAGAATTGGAAGATGTGGAGATCATTACAACGGGGACTGTGGAGAGCGTGGCATCCGCCCGGATAGCCGTAATGGTTTCAAGACCGTTCATTTTGGGCATATTCATGTCCATCAGGATCAGCGAAGCCCGAAGACTGGGTTGTTTTTTCATGACGGTGATCAGCTCGAGACCATTTTCCACTTCTATAATTTCGGTGAAAGCATTGGCAGCTTTAATGGCCTGCCGCAGGAAGAAGCGGTCGTCCTGGTCATCATCAGCCAGATAGATGGTTTTGGGTTCCTTCATTTGAAGATTGTGAATCACAAATATAAGTGAAATTGCACATTGCGCAGTTATTGGGCCGCTATTTCCGCAAATGAATTGAATTTATAAACAATCTTATTTGCTGGCCTTACGATTTTTGTAATGCTCTACTTTTACAAACATTTCGATGATGGTGGAAACTTCCAATTTTTCGAAAATCCGGGCTTTATAGGTGCTCACGGAGCTCCCTGTAATGTTGAGCCGCGTTGCTATTTCCTTGGTCCACTTCCCGTCCAACAGGAGGTCCATTACTTCCAATTCCCTTTGAGAAAGATTTTCAAGCGGGTTTTCACTGTCGACATTGGCCTCGAAAGTATGCCGCATAAGCTGCTGCTGGACGATTTCGCTTACAAATCTGCCGTTTTCCAAAACAGCCAGGATAGCGGCTTTCACCATGTGCTGCGGAGCGTTTTTAGCCAAAAACCCGTTTGCACCGGCTTTCAGGTAATGCATTGCATAGAGTGCCTCATCCATGCCTGAGAATACAAGAATGCAAACCTTAGGCTGCAATTTTCTGATTCTGGGGATCATATTAAAACCTTCTCCGCCCGGAATGTCAATGTCGAGAATGATCAGGTCAAAGTGCGATGAGGACACCTGGGTGAGCGTTTCGTCAAAATTTGCGGCTTCCAGAACGCTTGCCGAACCGATCAGGTCATTGATCAGGAAACGGGTTGCCAGTCTGACAACTGAGTGGTCTTCGACAAGTAAAATCTGTTTCATTCTCGGAGCCAGGTCTTTTTCGGAGTGTGAGTCTGTATTCCTTTAAAAATAGCGAAATTAATAAGATGACCCATCAAAGTTGTTAATATTTGGTAAAGATTTGTAGCATTTATTCTATCAAACGGTTTTTTATTTGGTAAGATATAGCGCCTGATATAACCACTGGTCGCGTTATTAGGCATTCAACCATGGAATTTTTCATTATAGTTCCGGCCCTAAATTTCCTGTATTTCGCTGATAATGAGCGTAACGGTGTGCTTGATACGTATCTATATTCACCTGGTCCGGAATGACTTTGCAAAAAAAATGCGCCGCCGTATGAATCGCATGATTTAAGCCGTAGATTCGGACATTAATTAACGTTGAGTATCATAAATATCCTTTCCGCTTTGTGGGAGGGATATTTTTTTGTCTTAGGGCGACATTTCATTGTCATTTTATGACAGGCGTTTTTTCCGCACCCATGCTAATAATATCTTTATGACATGGAAGATCAGCAAAAACAGTTCGTGCTTGGCATTGTTGCTTATGCAGTGCAGCGGGACATTTCAGCGGAAAAATTATGCAGGCTTTCGGGCATTTCGCTTCCCGACTTAATGGGTAAAAATAACATTCGTTATACGGCCAAGCAGCTCAATGATCTGTGGCTTAATGCCTGTCATTTGAGTAACGATCCGCTTTTTGGCTTGCATTTGGGCGAGTCGCTGCAACTCGCAGCATTGGGAGTTGTTGGCGAAATAGTGAAAACCAGCACAACTGTCGGAAATGCAATAACCATTGCGACCTCGCTCACCGGACTGGTTACAGACCTCTTTAAGATGGAAGTGCGGCAGGGTGAAGGGCGGTTCGCGATCTATTTGATTCCGGATCAGGCCAGGCGTAAGGACTCGGAATTTGCTTTTAAGCAAACGCTGGATTTTTTCATGGTCTTTATGATCCACGAGCTGGATGGGTTCATTCTCGAAAAAATCAAACCGGAAGAAGCCCGTTTGCCCATCTCAACACCGGGGAAAGAGTATGCAAGACTTTTGCGCTGCGAACCGCTGGAAACAAAGGACGAATATGCATTAACGTTTGACAGCAAATACTGGGACCTCCCCATTATTACAGCCAACTACGAATTGCAGACCAGCCTGCTCCAGAATGTTAATTTGGTGGAACTGACTCAGGCGGAGAGCGACAGTTACCGGGCGCGGATTTATCAATATTTGCTCAAAAACGCTTATTTGGGAATTGTATCACTGGAAGAGATTGCGGCCAATTTTAATGTCAGTCCCAGAAGTCTGCAGCGCAAGCTTAAAGATGAAAATGTTACTTACCAGGAAGTGGCGGATGAAGTGCGTAAGTCGCTGGCGCTGCATTATATGAATTCCGGCAAATATTATGTCAAGGAAATCTCCTATATGCTTGGTTACAACGAACTGAGCGCATTTTCCAGAGCATTTAAAAGGTGGACGGGAACAACGCCCGGTATATACCAGAAGCATCTGACCACAGGCTGAAAACCCCAGTTATTTGGCGATAACTACATCCAGTCCCTTTTCAGCAAGCCCTTTCTTCCGGGAAGGATCCAGGTCCTGGTCTGTGAACAGGCTGTTAACCTGGGACAAGCTGCCAAATTTAATGTGACTGTCCTTTCCAATCTTGGAGGAATCGCAGAGCACAAAAACCTGCGAAGCGTTTCTGATGAATGCTGATGTGATCGAAGATTCATGCTCGCTGTGCGCGGTAAGGCCATTTTGCGCCGAAATTCCATCTATCCCGATAAATGCCTTGTGGGCATGGTAACCATTTATGTGTTCAATGGCTTTGTGGCCGTGAATGGCTTTTCGTTGTTTGTCAATTTCGCCGCCAATCAAGTTCAGGCTTATGGAAGGGACATCGATCAATTCGGCCATAATGGGCAGGGAATTGGTGATTACCTTGATGCCATTGCGCTTTTTCAGATACCGGCACATTTTAAAAACGGTGCTGCCACAATCGAGAAAGATGATGTCGCCATCTGCCACATATTCAGCGGCGAGCTGCGCTATTTTTTCTTTATTTTCTTCATTGGCGCCGGCTTTTGCTACGAAGCTGGTCAAAACCGGATTTTCAATCTTCATAGCGCCCCCGTGCGTGCGCAGGAGCAATCCTTCATCTGCAATGTCGTGCAAGTCACGGCGGATGGTGGCAGGCGACATGGCTAGTTTTTCAGACAATTCAAACACCGACAGGCTGCCGGATTCCTCAACCGCTGCCAGGATTTTCTTCTTTCTTTCTTGGAAATTCATTTCAAAGATCTATATATTTGATCAAAAATAATCAAATTTGATCAAAAACGATAATGTTTGTTTTGGCTTTGTTATGCTTGTAAGTCAAAATTAATCATTAAAACGCAGCAGTTTGTAAATCCATATTAATTCAAACCAATAATCATGAAAGGTTTAATGATACTTGTCGCCGGCCCTTATCGTTCAGGAACGAATGATGACCCCGCGCTGATGCAGCAGAATCTGTCCAGGTTGGAATCAGTTACGCTGGACTTGTTCCGGGCGGGCCATTTGCCGGTCATCGGAGAGTGGGTGGCATTGCCACTGCTACATTTGGCTGGCTCAAAAGTGCCCGGTGATGCTCCATATGAAGAAATCCTCTATCCGGTTGCTGAGCGTTTGCTACACAAATGCGACGCAATCCTGCGTTTGGAAGGTGCTTCGAAAGGAGCAGACGAAGACGTGCGCATTGGCCGGGAGCGTGGCTTGCAGATTTTTTACAACTTGTCGGAAGTGCCCAATTGCAATTGATCCGGCTCACCAACCAGGGAAGATTTGGGAGCTCGTGGTATAGCGATAAAAAAGGTCGTTCCATCCGGAGGAACCGATTCAAACCAGATCTTCCCATCCTGCGCGACCACAAATTCCTGGGTTAATAACAAGCCCAGGCCAACGCCTTTTTCATTTTTCGTACCATAAGTAGACTGCACATTCAGCGAAAAAATGACGGCCTGTCGCTCTGCTGAAATCCCGATCCCATTGTCCCTGACCGTGATAATGCATTCATTACCGGATAATTGAGATCCTATGCTCACCTGGCCGCCTTCGGGCGTGAATTTGATCGCATTACCAATCAGATTTCGGAACACGACCTGCATCATATCCCGGTCTGCAAAAATCTCGATTGCTGGGTCTGTGTCGTAATCAAGCTTGATGTTTTTTCGCGTAGCGCTGCTTTTTTCAAGAGCGAGTGTCGTGTTCAGCAGTTCATCCAGGTTCAGCCGTTCCTGATGTGCCGAGACGCCGTTCAGCTGAGATTTCGACCAGTTTAATAACTTGGATAACAATGCCATTGTATCATTGGTAGCATTAAGCAGTTCCCTCTTGATGTCTTGTCTTTCTGCTTCGTCCAGGTCATACTCAGTCAATAATTCAAGGAAATTCTGGATACTCGCCAACGGCGCCCGCACATCATGCGCGACGATGGACATCAGCTTGTTCTTTTCACCATTGATGCGTTCCAGCTCAACATTTTGTTTAATGATCTGCTGGTTTTTCTCGGCAATAAACCGCGATTTTTCCAGTGCCGACGTCTTTTCACTTTCATAACTCCGGCGGATATAATCGGTGCAAATATATGCCAGGATCGACACCACGACGTACGCAGACGTATGGTCGATAAACGCGCTATATCTGTCGATGTATGTATAAGGAACTGTCTCGGGATAGAAATACTGGATGGTATTCAGGGTCACCACCACCAGGATATTGACCGGGATCCAAATTTTGTACTGCTTTGCAGGGCTAATTCCAATGCTCAGCAACAGGAAGAGCAGGAAAAAGAGGTCGGTAGGACCACGCAGCCCGGAATTAAGGAAGTAATTGATTATGAATAATATCAGTCCAACAATGTTGGCGATTAGTATGGAAATACTAAACTGGTTTCGGAAGCGGGATGTATAATATAAGGATGCAGTTACAAGCAGAACGACCAGGCTGATTAAAGCTATTTTTGGTAATCCTATGAAGTAGTTGAATGGCACATTATAAGTCAGCGCAGCGAACGAGATCAGGCATACCGAATGAAATATCCGGGCATTTAGGGGAAATTCGGAGGGTGGCCCGGATAATTTGATCCAAAAATTGTAAAGCGTGGATTTGAAACGCAAAACAGTCTCTATATTTTAGGTCTTATGGAAGGTTAGGAAGTCATTGTAAAGATCGCGAAATAATGCGACGTTCGACGATATCACCAAAGAAAAATGATGTGTTTATTGGAGTTCCAAATAAGGTGTGATGGTTTAAACCAAAAATTTATGCACGGGGACCTACCCGTTAATGGGGGGTCGGGATTTGGTTAAGATTCCTTTTAGTATTAAACTCGCTCCGTTATTCTGCATGAATGCCATATAATGACTTGCCGTCGTTCAATTATGCGAAATCTTATACTTTACCGCGCTTTTGTCCGCTAAATCCATTTAACATTCCTTAACCGCTTTAAAAAAGTAATGAAACGTAGAGATGCAATCAAAGATTTATCCATGCTTCCGCTCGCTGGAAGTATCATGCTTCCGCAAAAAAAGGCAGCCGAAACTGTTTCGCGAAGCACTGAAATAGCTGCGAGCAAAGAGATTTACCAGGCCATTGGCGTGGAACCGATCATCAACTGCCGGGGAACATTTACCATCATTGGCGGTTCTATCGAGAGGCCGGAAGTGCGCGCTGCCATGGATGCCGCAGCGCAGGTTTTTGTGCAGTACGATGAGCTTGCATTTGGTGCCGGAAAACGGCTGGCCGAGCTTACCGGAGCGGAATGGGGGCTGGTTTCGGCTGGTTGTGCAGCAGGCATGAAACATGTGACCGTTGCATGTGTAACGGGCGGAAATCCTGAGAAGCTGATCCGCGTTCCGAACCTGGCCGGCTTTGATAAAACAGAGGTCATCATTCCAAGATATTCGCGTAACGTGTATGACCATGCGCTGCGCAATGTTGGCGTAACATTGATTACGGTCGATTCCATTGAAGAACTATCCAATGCCATCAGCTCGCGCACGGCGATGATTTATCTGATGGCTGGCGACGAGTCCATGAGCGGGCCAATGTCCCTGGAAGCAATATCGAAATTAGCGAAGCCAAAAAACATTCCCGTAATGGTGGATGCAGCCGCCGAAGACCTTACTATTCCCAACGTTCATTTGAAACTGGGTGCGGATGTTGTGATTTACAGCGGTGGAAAAGCATTGTGCGGACCGCAATGTGCTGGTTTGGTTTTGGGTAGAAAAGATCTGTTAATGTCGGCCTGGCAGGCAAGCGCCCCGCATCACGGACCCGGACGCGACAATAAGGTGGGCAGGGAAGAGACGATGGGGATGGTTGCCGCGGTGGAAGCCTGGATAAAACGGGACCATGCGGGCGAATGGAAAAGATGGCTTTCGTGGCTGGACAACATTTCTAAAAAGGTTTCCACAATCGAATCCGTTAAGACAACGGTTGTTGAACCGAAACAGCTTTCAAACCGGACCCCGCAATTACGGGTTTCCTGGGACCCGGCTAAACTGAACATTACGGGTGAAGAAATCGCTGAGCTTTTCGGACGAACTAAACCGCGGATCGCATTGGGTGGCGGCAGCCGCGACGGGGCCACATTTATTTCCATCACAACAGGGCAAATGCAGCCGGGAGATGATAAGGTGGTTTCGGATCGCTTATTTGAAGTTTTATCTCAAAAAAGAGCTCCGCAAAAGGCAGAAATGGCCGCCGCATCAGTTTCTCTCAAAGGACATTGGGACGCGAATGTTGAATTTTTCTCGTCTACCAGCAAGCAAACGCTCATTATCGAGCAGGACGGAAACTGGCTCGAAGGTTCTCACAAAGGGGAGTTCAGTGTACGTGAGTTACAGGGAACCGTTGAGGGTAATGAGTTCAAAATGCGCAGCACCGACCGCCAGCCCGGGGATGCGATCACATTCATGTTCTCTGGGACAGTGAAAGATGATGTGATGACCGGCTCGATTTATATGGGGGAATATATGACGGCAAAATTCACTGCCAAAAAGCTGAAATTCAAAATGAAGCGGGAGAAGATCATGATCCCGTCGGGTCCTCCGCTGGCCACCTAGCAGATTGCCGGCATTAACATAAAAAGAGACCGTTCGGCGAGGGTAACCTGCTAAACGGTCTCTTTTTTATCCGAATAATATCCGTTTATTGAAAATAGGAAAGTGTATCGTGCAATGAAATGTCTTCGTGCGAAGCATCAAACACGCATTCGCCATTTTTAACAACCAATAATTGAGGCGACTCGTGCTGCACCTTAAAGCTGTTTGCAATCGACATGGATTCGGTACGGTTATTAACCACATCCACGATGTAAAGCGGCACATCCACATGCGGGACCGTATTAACATCCGATTTTAACTGACGATAAGCCATCAGGCTGGTCATGCACCGCGGGCTATGTTTGTAAATAATAGCATACTCCGATGACTTATAAATCTGTTCGACCTCTTCCGTGCTATTGATTGTAATCCAATTCATAAAGCTCCAATAAAATTTGTCTTGAATTCCGGCAATGCATTAACAACAACACAACTACCCTTTTTCATTCCCTGACTTCAAAAAAGGCTGCTAACTCATTGATGTTGTTGTACTTATTTTATAAAAAAGAATATTTAAGCATTAATATTTCTCAGGACCCGCATTTGTTTTATTTATTGCTTTTCTGCAATAAAGCAATTGATTATATTTAAATGTTGCATAAAATCGAAAGATTATTTGTATTCCTCGCCGCAAGCAAAATTCCCGGTAGCCGCACTGCCTCCAAGCAACAACAATGATTTTCTTTCATAGTTGTATTAAATCCTGTAACCGAATGTCACATTTCAACCACTAACACATTTCCAATGGTACAGAAAATCAACCGTCGCAGTTTGCTTAAATCCGGTTTTGCGTCAATGGGTGCGCTGGCAGTCGCGCCATTTTTAACGGAGGGCGCTTTTGCAAGCACGCCGATGAGGCTAGACAAGTTGAACCGGATCTTCTACAGTCCTATGGTAAGGGGGCATTTTTTGGACCAGGAGCCTGATCTTGCTAAAATGGTTGCCAGGATCGGCTCCAATGAAAATCCTTATGGCCCGCCACCCATGGCAAGAAAGGCAATTGCCGAATCCATTGAAAAGGGAAACCGTTACGCCCGCACCGAACTGAAAGCACTTACCGATAAGATCGCCGCGAAAGAAGGTGTGAGTGGCGATTACATTATGATGGGCAATGGATCAGGCGATTTGCTCGAAAAAACTGCGCTTGCGGTTTTCAAAGACGGCGGTAACCTGGTTTCAGCAGACCCAACTTACATGTCGCTGATCCGCGTCGCCGAGTCTATTGGCGCAACCTGGAAACCGGTGCCTTGTAAAGCCGACTGGTCGCATGATCTGGACGCGATGGAAAAGGCCATTGATAAGGACACAAAACTCGTCTACATCTGTAATCCGAACAACCCTGTTGGCGCGGTTACTTCTACCAAAGCCCTGACTGATTTTTGCAGTCGCGTCTCTGAAAAAGTGCCCATATTTATTGATGAAGCTTACATTGAGCTCGTCGAAGGCGCTGATAACAAAAGTATGGTTTCACTTTTAAAGGAAAATAAAAACGTCATTATCGCCAGAACTTTTTCGAAGATCATGGGAATGGCCGGGCTGCGCGTTGGCTACATTACGGCAATGCCTGCTACATTGGATATGATTAAGAAAACAGCCAAAGGCGGCGGTTCCGGCATTGCGTGTACATCTGTATATGCAGCTTCTGCGGCCATGGATGACGTCGAATTTCAAAATAATACCAGAAAATTGAACACGGAGGCGAAGAACTATTTATACGAAAACCTGAAAACGATGGGTTATCAGTATGTGCCCTCCTTCACCAATTTTGTAATTTTTCCCATCAATATGCCCGGCAAAGAATTCCTCAAAAAGATGGTCGACAAGGGCATTGTAATCAAAGCAATGGACATCCGGGAGAAGCCCTGGTGTCGCGTCAGCATAGGAACAAAAGATGAAATGAAGCTCTTCGTCAGCGCATTGCAGGAAATGAGCTAGCATTTGATGGTTTGTATTTGATAAAAAACGGACACCCGGCAAGGTGTCCGTTTTTTTGTTTGTGAAAATTGTGATGTTTGAGCTCTGGAACGATGCGGAGTTTCTCGATCAGTTTTTTCACGAGCATAAGCAGGATTAATTATTAAAGCGATGGAAAAGTTTAGAGAAAAACTGAAAAATGCCAAGCAGGATATGACTTGGCTGCCTGAGGCGAAAGCCAGGCAAGAAAATCATGCGTGCCTGAGGCTTTCGTTTGCCATCGGCGTCATTGTGTTGAGTGCATTGCGCGAGCGTAAAATGACGCAGAAGGATCTGGCGGAGGACTTGAATTGCTCTTCCCTTCCTCAAATCTCCTGATTAAAGAACACTTGGCAATTATAATGTAATCACCACCTTACCAACCGTTCTGCCGGCATCAACAAGCGTCTGCGCCTGCGGGATTTCTTCGAAACTAAAACTAGCGGAAATGTGCGAATGTAATGTTCCGTTGGCAAGGAGCCCGGCAATCTGTTTCATGTCTTCGCCGCTGGAAACCACGCCCAGCCGATGCGCGTAAACTGCTTTTTCGGCGATCCTTTTGAGGAGAGCTTCGTCTGTGAAAAAGGTGAGCAGCGAAATAAGCCTTCCGCCGTGTTTTACCGATTCAAGTGAGCGTACCACGTGGTCTCCGAAAATTGAGTCCAGCACAATGTCTGCATCCCGAACCTTTTGTTCAAATTTTTCAGCAGTGTAATCGATGAATTCGTCCGCTCCCTGACCGATGATAAAATCCTTTTTTGCCGCCGAGCCAGTTCCGATGACATGCGCCCCAAAATGTTTAGCGATCTGGATTGCATAATGCCCGACTCCGCCAGCTGCCGCGTGGATCAGGATTTTATCGCCTTTTTTGATTTTGGCATAGGTAACTAACGACTGCCAGGCAGTTAACGCGGCCAATGTCGCCGCAGCTGCTTCTTCGTACGTAATGTTTTCAGGTTTAAGTGCTAACTGATCGGCTGGTGCCGCAACATATTCGGCATAAGCTTTTCCGTGACCGGGAAAATTGACCATCCCAAAAACATCGTCACCGATTTTGAAATCAGAAACATCATTTCCGATCTCGGCAACTGTTCCTGAAACATCCCAACCAAGTATCACATTCTCACCAGGTTGCGGATTTATTACTCTTTCATGATAGGCTTTATTTCCTCTGACAAAGCCATCGACAGGATTGATGCTGATTGCTTTTACTTTGATCAGAACTTCATTCGGTTTAACCTGTGGAGTTTTTGTTTCGATCAAAATCAGATTTTCGATTCCTCCGGTTTCTTTTAATGCTATCGCTTTCATAATGTATTGTTTGATTTAACGATACAAATTTCGCAGTACGATAGAGCTTATTTCTTGTAAAAATTTGGGTTAATTCCGTAATTTTATAGGTATGGAAATACATAATTTGTTTCAACCCTTTGATATACGGTTCGTTAAAGTCAACGAATGTCCGGTGAAAGCGCATAAGAATACTTTCATCGAATTGATATACATTATGGAAGGCGAAGGCACTTACCATATCAATCAAAGCGAGTTCAAGTATTCGCCAGAAAATTTGTTTCTGGTGATGCCTATGGATACGCATTATACGGAAGTACTGACCACCACTTCGTTCATGTTTATCCGCTTCAATAACATCTATTTGAATGCGCAGAGGGCAAATGAGCGGTATAGTAACCTGGGAGACTGGGCACATAAACTGGAATACATTTTCCAAAACAGCAATCATTTGCAAGGGTGTATTTTGAGAAATGTGCATGATAAACCCTTGGTAAGGGCCTTGATGGATGCGATTGTGCAGGAACATGTAAACCAGCAAACCCTACATAAAGAGCTTGTGCAGCAGCTGATGAACACATTGATTACGGTGGTAGCGAGGAATATTTCGCTGCATATTCCTGAAAAGTCCAATCTCAGCCAGAGTCTGTCTTTAGAGATTATACACTACATTCACCAGAATATTTACAACCCGGACAAATTAAAGGCTGAAAATATCGCTTCGCATTTCAATATCTCACTGAATTACATCAGCGAGTACTTCAAGAAACATACCAATGAAAATCTCCAGCAATACATAATTAACTACAAATTGTTGCTGGTGGAGATCAGATTAAAGCATAGTGATATGCGTTTGAACGAAATAGCTGCGGAACTAAATTTCACGGATGACAGTCATTTGACGAAGACCTTCAAGAAATACAAAGGCGTGAGTCCATCGGAATTTCGGCGGGGAGTGCTGGCACTGGCTTCCTGAAATGTGAAAATGCTCAGGGAAAAATGAACATTGTTCCCTGAGCATTCGAAATTACTTTTTAACTATCTTGTAACTCTTTCCGTTGGCGGTAATTGTATACAAACCCGTTGGGAATTTGCTCATATCAAGCGTCATGGCATTCAGATTTTGTCTGGATATATGGAGTTTTATTCCTGCCACATTGGTTACTTCTACCAGTCCCAGCACTTTTTCTGATTCAATGCTCAGCATGTCGGTTACTGGATTAGGATATGCCTTAATCGCATCGTTTTCAGCGATTTTGGTGCTTACAACACGGCTGTAATTAAACTTGCCATCAAGATCCACCTGCCTGATTCGATAGTAATAAACGCCTGAGGGCAGAAATTCTTCCTGATATTCGTACGTGTTTGCACTTTTCGAATTTCCTGCTGCTTCAATCGTTTTGATGTTGGTAAAAAAGATCGCATTACTGCCACGCTCCAGCTCAAAATGCGACGCATCCATTTCCTGGGAAGTTGCCCATTGAATAAGGGGACGGCTATTTCCGGTGTTCCGAACATTGAAATACTTCCATACAACCGGAAGCGAAGTGCCGGAAACGGCGAGGCCCGGCGAGAAAATGGTGTTTTTGTTTGAGTCGACGATTTTTAGTTTGTAGAAACCTGTCGTCGCGGTCCATTGCTGCGAAGTGCTGAGCACCTGATTGCAATTATCTGCATTAAGCCAGTTGTATACCGACCCCCCCGGGATATTTGGTCCGGTGAATGTCAGATCGGTGCTTCCCGGTGTTTGTGTAGCAGTAACTTCGGCTGGTGGCAGGGCCGGATATGGCGTCGATTGGCTCATAAAGTCGCTGGTGATCTTATCGTTCCAAAAACCAGCCAGAGAGATCAAACCTGAATAAACATTGCCATCGGGAGAAGGCGTAACGCCATCGCCGCGAAAATGGACCTCGTCGCTGCGATACTGAATGTCGTAATAGGGGTCCGTTTCAGGGCCCTGATAAACATGGGCATAAGTTCCGTCGTTGTTGATCAATTCATTTTGAGCTGCTACAACATTGGCGGAAGTCCTTGTAGCACCATCAAAAGTGAAACGCGATGCCCGCGCCACAATCCACGCCAAATTGCTTTTGCCCGAAAGGTTTCGGCTTGCATTGATCACTTCCCATAATTTGTCACGGTAGCGGTCTTTCGGGTTCACTGTTAGTGAGCTTTCGATAAAATTATCCGTTTCCCCCTGATGCCAGAGCACCGCGCGAATGCCCAGCTGGGCAACGTAATTATTTAATGCAAGTCTGAGGTGCCCGAAAGGCAAACCCCGGGGAAAAGTGTAGCCAAAGGGTCCGGTTGTAACAGCATTCGGGTCAATGGTTTGTCGCCATTCCTCAATTCCCGTGCTCGACCAGCCCGCATTGAAAATCATGACAGGCACTTTATATTTTTCATAAATTTTGTCCCCAAATGAGCCCCAGCACCATGCGTAATTTCCAAATGGAGCTGTTTTCGTGCTTGCATCCAAGTGTACAAATTCAGGGCAAGGCAGTTGCACATTGTTGTATTCCGTGATCGTACCGCCGCTGACATTTTGAAAATTCACGCTGTTAACCTGATCATTCGATGCACCCGGGCCATTGGGATTGGCGTCGCCACCCGTTGCATTGGACTGACCTGCAACCACAAAAATCTCACCGACACCCACACGTTCGACGCTGGCAAGTTTAGGTTCACTTCCATTTTTGACTCCACGCACTTCAAGCTTGTACCAGCCGCCCTTAATGGTCATCATGCCGTAGAAATGCCCTCCATATGGTGTTGCATCAATAATTGTCCAGCCACCACCAATAGGAGCGGCCTCGCCTTCACCTGTGACACGCGGAATAAAGCGTGCTTCTATTTGTTGAAAAGGTTCTGTGATATACCCTCCAATATATACGTTGGCTTCATTAGCATTGTTTCGCTGAAAAACGGCTCTCTCAGTAGGAAAAGTTACGGTAACCTGTGCAAAACTTAAGTGAGAAACTAATAGAAGGAGGAGGTAAGAAAGACGGAGTAAATTTTTATTCATAGAGTAATCGTTATTATGGTTTGTTATTGGTTTAATTAAAAAATTTTATAATCGACTGGGCACAAGTGTCTTGACTCGTCGGGGCTGATTTCTGTCAGTCTGGTCGGGGTGAGAACCTATCAGGAATGAAAAAACGTCGGATTGAAATTAGTCAATGATCTAGTAATTCTGCATGTTCTGTAATATTATTTATTTATCGGGTTGTAGTGTATAGGGGATTTTTCCGGGCTGCCGAATTAAATTAGAATCCGCTACTTTTGTGAAATGGTAAATATGATTCCGCAGAATTTAAGAGAAATAATGATCCACAACGCCCAGGAAGTGCAAAGTGACCTGGCCAAGGATCATGCACCTGTTGTGAAGCTACATTCAAAATACGGCAAGGCGATCTGGCTGCTTTCGGAACTGGACGCGACCAACAACATTGCATTCGGCCTATGTGATCTCGGGCAGGGGAAACCCGAGCTAAGCTACGTTTCCATCACTGATCTCGAAAGCATCAAGCACGCAAGGCTAAGAGTTCCCATGGTAGAAATTGATCCCGCCTTCGATGGCAAATATCCCATGAGTGTCTACCTGGAAGCCGCCAAGGCTAATAAGCGGGTGACAGAGGATGAAGCGCTGCTGAGAGAAGCGGCACTTAAACTCTCCATTTAAATTTCGTCACCCGCTCACTTTCTTGTCCTAGTTCAATGTTTTCGCCTTTGGGGGGATGGTATCTTTGTATCAACAAAAACAAAGAGAACTAAACTTTTGGAAAACATGGAAAATACAATCAACGGGATACATCACATTACAGCCATTGCCGGTGATGCCAAAAAAAATTACGACTTCTATACAAGGGTTCTGGGTTTGAGAATGGTGAAAAAAACCGTCAATTTCGATGACCCGAACACATATCACTTTTATTATGGCGACAAAGAAGGAACGCCGGGCACAATCCTGACATTTTTTCCCTGGGGCAGCCAAATTCCTGCGGGGCGCCGGGGAACCCGTCAGGTTACTGAAATCGGTTATTCTGTTCCGGAAGGAAGCCTTGATTTTTGGTTGAAAAGATTGGATGCTAACCATGTGACCTATAATAAGGTTGCTGAAAAATTCGGAGAACAATATCTGACATTCCTGGATCCAGACGGTCTGAAATTTGAGCTTACTGTTCCAAAAACAGTCGATAACAGAACGCCTTATGGAACAACCGAAGTGACTGCCGAGAACGCAACACGCGGATTTCACAGCATTACCATTACCAGCAACAAAATCGAAGAAACCGCCAAAATTCTGACGGATATTTTTGGATACAAATTACTGGAACAACATGTTAACCGCTTCCGGTTTGTAACTGACGCGGTTGAGAATGCAGCAATCGTCGACCTGGTTGAAGTCCCTGGCGAAAGGGCCGGTCACGTGGCGGGCGGATCTGTTCACCATGTTGCTTTCAGGGTTGCTAATGATGATATTTTAATGGAATTCCGTAAAAAAGTCATTGAAGCCGGGCACCAGATCACGGATAAAATAGACCGGAATTATTTCTATTCACTTTATTTCCGTGAACCAGGTGGCGTGTTATTTGAAATTGCAAGCGATAACCCTGGATTTGCAACGGACGAAACGGTTGAGGAGCTGGGGACAGGTTTGCAACTTCCACCCCAATACGAACCCCGCAGGGCCCAGATTGAAAGTGTGCTTCCCAAATTGGTTTAAGGAAAACATGCTAGTTAGCCGGACTGCATATCAGCCCGGCTAAGTTTTAAACATTATATTCAAATATCATGTATACCCATAGCAAGCAAATCATAAAGGACGGAGTGGCGATTGGCGAAGCCAAAAAAGCCATTGTCACGTTACATGGCCGGGGCGGTTCTGCGGAAGATATTATTTCGCTAAAACGAGTGCTTAATATCAGTGATATGGCCATTTATGCGCCAAAAGCAACTAATAACAGTTGGTATCCTTATAGTTTCATGGCTCCTGTGGCGCAAAATCAGCCTGCATTGGATTCGGCGCTGGCGCTTATTGGTCAGCTGGTTGCGGACATTGAGGCAGACGGAATAGCAGCGGAAAACATATATTTTGCGGGGTTTTCGCAGGGTGCATGTCTTACATTGGAGTATACCGCCAGAAATGCAAAGCGCTATGGCGGGATTATTGCCTTTACGGGTGGACTGGTCGGAGAGGAGATGACTGAGGAGAGTTATCAGGGAGACTTTGCAGGGACGCCTGTGTTCATTGCTACGGGTGATCCCGATCCGCATGTGCCGGTTTCCCGGGTTAAGGAAAGCATTGCGATTTTGGAGCGGATGAATGCTTTCGTAACATTCGCGATTTATCCAGGACGCCAGCACACGATTTCTTCGCAGGAAATTCAGCTAGCTAACAAGCATGTTTTAGGTGCATAAATTTCAGCAGAAAGTTAATGTAAGGAAGTGATGAAAGACAACATTTTGCATAAGGCCGATTCCCGTTTCGTGGCCGATCACGGCTGGCTGAAAAGCGCACAGACATTTAGTTTTCATGATCATTATGATCCGCAAAGGATTCAGTTTGGCGCTTTACGGGTTTTAAATGATGATATTGTGAATGGTGGAAAAGGTTTCGGCAAACATCCGCACGACAATATGGAAATCATTTCGATTCCATTGGAAGGCACATTGGAACATCAGGATAGCATGGGCAATGTGGCGGTTATTAAGCCGGGTGAAATACAGGCAATGAGCGCAGGTACAGGCATTTATCATACGGAGTTTAACAAAGATCCTGCTGAGCCTGTAACCTTTCTCCAGATATGGCTTTATCCGGATAAATTAAACGTAACCCCACGCTACGACCAGCTCGATTATAGTAAAGGTGATAAGCACAACAAATTTTTGCAAATTCTTTCACCCGATCCGAACGACGAGGGCGTGTGGATCCAGCAGCAAGCGTGGTTCCATATCGCGGAACTAGACAAGGGTTTTGAAACTAATTTTTCCCTGAAGCAAGCCGGTAATGGACTGTATGTGTTCGTAATGAAAGGGAAAATTGTTGTGAATGGTCAGTCTTTGGACCAAAGGGACGGCTATGGCTTGTGGCCAGATCCAGATGTGAAAATCACTGCCGACAGCGACGCAGAAGTGCTTTTAATGGAGGTTCCGGAAAAGTGGTGAAATATGTGAAGCCCATCGGCGAATGATTAAAAGCTTAATTCCAATAACATGGCAAATATAAATATTCTCGTTCTGGCCGATCATGCAGAAATACTGGAAACCATCATTCGACTGATCAACAAAAATGCCGGATGGAATGGCACAGGCGTTGCCAGTTATGCCGAGGCGCAGGAAGCTTTGAAGATAAGTAAATTTGATTTAGTACTTTTAGGCGTTGGCGTGGATGACGAAGCTGAATCGCAAATTTTGCGCCTATGCGAGTCAATTGCGCCTGAAACGATCTGCATGCGGCATTATGGAGGAGGAAGCGGCCTGCTTTCCTCGGAAATCCAGCATGCGCTCGCGCAACGGTAACTGAAACAAATTGAAGCATGTTTGAAAAAATAAATAATTATGCACTGCGGTGCATGATGTTCGCTCCCGAAGATCTGGAGTATTTCGATTCTCTGCTTCAATTCAAAAAATACCCCAGGAAGAGCTTCCTATTGCAGGAAGGCGAAATATGCCAGTTTGAAGCCTACATTCTGAAAGGCTGTATCAGGACTTATCACATTGACAATTCCGGCGCGGAAGTTACATTGCAGTTTGCAGTGGAAGACTGGTGGGTCAGCGACATTACCAGCTTCCAAAACCAAACGCCGGGCCTGGTGTACATTGAAACGCTTGAAGATTGTGAGCTCCTGGTCCTCACACCGGAAACCAAAGAAAAATTACTCGCAAAGGTGCCCGGCTTTGAACGAATGTTCCGGCTTATGGTGCAGCGAAATCTTGCTCAATTGCAGGAAAGGCTCTTCCGCACCATTTCCACGACTGCTGTCGAAAAGTATCTGGATTTCCTTAATCGTTACCCCGCCATTCCACAACGTGTCGCCCAGCACTACATCGCGTCATATCTGGGTTTCTCGCCTGAATTCCTCAGTAAAGTGCGAAAAAAACTGAGTGAAAAGTAAAATAATGTTGCACCTGTACACGGGTGCTTGCGCCTATACGGCGTAAAAACCTCCACAAATTTTATAACGAATTCTTGATTTCGGCATATTTAATGCATTGGAACAATAATTTTTGTAACAGTGTCATAACCAAATAAATATGAGTCATGGCAAGTAATTCAGCAGTAGTAGATATACTCAATGATCTGATCCTTATTAACAACGACCGTATTGAAGGGTATAAAAAAGCAAGTGATGAAACGGATGGTTCAGACACAGATCTGAGATCGTTATATTCAAATCTCGCAGACCACAGCCGTAACATTAATTCGGAACTGACCAGTGAAGTGACAGCATTAGGCGGAGAGCCAGCAACGGGGACAATGGTTTCCGGTAAATTATATAGGACCTGGATGGATGTGAAGTCAGCATTCAGCAATGATGGCAGAAAAACGTCTCTTGAAAATTCCGAGTTCGGTGAGGACGCTGCACAGAAAGCGTATGAAACAGCATTGCAATCAGATGAGCTGACCGCTGATTTGAGAATATTGATAACAAGACAAAAAGCGATACTAAAAGACGGACACGATACAATCAAACGCCTTCGTGATTCAGCACAAGCCGCACATTAAGCGATTCATCATCAACGAACTAAGGTAAAGGGCCGGCATCTGTCGGCCCTTTATTTTTGTGTAACTGTGCCCGCAGACGCTTCGCTGGACAACAATGTTAAGGTCGTTCCCACGCGGATGAGTTACCCGCTCACCCAAGCGTCACTTAACGGAGCGCATCATCGCACGGCCCTCCATAGGATTGCGGAACGAATAGTAAGTCTGGAAGGAATTGGTGGGATAAATATTAGTTATCCAGCTCCCGATTCTTTTGATTTGGAAGCTGGATAATTTTCGGAACATAACATGTTCAATATGAGAACCCTCATTTACGCCTGCATGGCAATTGATGTCTGCACCGCCGTCTTTTTGCTGTTTTCTATTTTTAGCAGCGACCAGGATTCTGCCGGGAAAGCAATGGTGTTCCTGCCCATTCTTTTGCTAATCGGTTGTGCGGTCGCTTCCTATTTCCTAATGAACAGCGGACACGCGACGTGGGCGCTGGTCATGAGCGGATTCCCGGTGATTATCATAGGTTATCTGGCCTTTATATCATTTACCTGATCAATTCTTGCTTTGCGGTTTTTTTGTCAAGTTGTCGTCGTGCTTGCGGCTGGTCGAGTCGGCATTCAGGTTGGATTGATTAGCTGGATAGCCCAGGCTGTCGTCTTGATTGTCCTCACCAACACCCGTAGCTGCTCTGCTTTCCGCGCCACTGCTGTCATTTGGTGTGGTTTCCGACTTGCTGCCTGAACCTTCACTTCCTTTTTCTGAATCATTTACTGTTCCGCATGAAGAAAGTGAAATGCATAATGCAAGCGCTGACATTGTAAGAACTGATTTTAATGCTTTCATAATGAATGTTAGTTTGTTGAAATAATTAATTTGGAATTTCGTCCAGGATTAGCTTGGCTACCCGGTCAATGGATTTTAATACAACTTCTTCCGGACTGCCAGAAAAAACTTCCCGTACTGCCACGGATTTTCCTTTCAAGTATGCATGAATAAATATCGTTCCCACGGGCTTTTCCGCGGTTTCGCTGCCACCTGGTGTGGTCAGGCCCGTTATAGCAATGTGGATATCAGCCGGAATAAACCTCTGTAAACGCTCGGCCAGCTCATGCGTAACTTCCGCACTTTCGGGTGTGAACGTATCGATCATTTTCTTGGGAACCCGTAAAATTCCGATTTTCAGCGATGCGTCATAGCAGACAAGACCACCTTTCAAGACTTTTCCAGACTCAGGACAAAGGGAAAACTCTGCCGAGAGCCGGCCAGCGGAGGCACTTTCCACGAAAGCCACTGTAAGGCGTTTGGCCGCCAGTGCGCTACTGCAATCCTTTATAATTTGTGAAGGCATAAGCGTATTATTTTGTATTGGAAAGTTGAATAAGCAAACCTTCATCACCGCCCAGCGTGATAATGTCCTCTGCTATCATACCGATTCGTTCCACTTCCGTTCCCAGTAAAATAGTTCCTGTGAAAGATTCTTGTCTGGGTTTAAAGTAGGCCGGTCGGTGGCTGAGATTCAAGATGATAAGAAACTTTTCATCACCCCACTCGCGGATATAAGAGATCAGTTGCTGGTCGGCGTAGACGGGCCTGTAATCGCCAATGTTCAGTGCCGCATGTTCTTTGCGCAACCGGATCAGTTTGCGGTAAAAGGAAAGTTTGGAATATTCATCATCTTTCTGCTTATCCACATTCACGCGGCCTGAATTGATCGGCAATCTCAGCCAAGGCTTATGGCCGGAAAATCCTGCATTAATGTCACTGCTCCACTGCATGGGTGTACGTGAAGGATCGCGACTTACATTCAGATCAGGCATATTCAATCCTTGAGGATCCACGATTTCGTTCATCGGGATAGGCACATCACGCATGCCGATTTCGTCACCGTAGTAAATAGTAGGCGTGCCGCGCAACGTAAGCAACATTAATGCGGCTACTTTGGCCTGCGCACGCCCTACGCGGCTCGAAATCCTGGGCTTATCGTGATTTCCCAACACCCAGTTTGGCCAGCCATTTTCAGGAAGCGCACCTTCGTATTCATCTATGGCCATTGCAATCTGCGGCGCGTCCCAGGGCAATGTTAAAAGCTGGAAGTTGAAAGGCAGATGTGCGCCCTTGTTATCCTGTCCGTAATAGGTAACCAGCTTGTGGATGGGAAGATAAATCTCGCCAATCAGCACGCGCTCGTCGTACTCGTCCGTAACCGCACGCATCATGCGTACAATGTCATGAACTTCGGGCTGGTCTGTCGAGTATACGGGTGTATAATGGTCGTATATCAGGTCATTAGCATCATAAGTTGAGCCTGGGAATGGTGGGTTATCACGCAATTGTGCATCTTTAATCATATGCCACATCACGTCTACGCGGAAACCGTCAATCCCTTTATCCAGCCAGAAACGCATTACATTCATCATGGCCTCCTGCACTTCCGGATTGCGCCAGTTCAGGTCTGGCTGCTCTTTAAGGAAAGCGTGATAATAATATTGTTGGGTGGTGTTATCCCATTCCCAGGCATGCCCGCCAAACACGCTTAGCCAGTTGTTGGGAAGCCCGCCATCATTTTTTCCATCGTGCCAGATATACCAGTCGCGCTTGGGATTGTCCCTCGACGACTTGCTTTCAAGGAACCAGGGATGTTGGTCGGATGTGTGATTGGGAACAAGGTCAAGCAGCAGTTTCATGCCCCGGTTATGCACTTCTTTGAGCAGCTCATCGAAGTCATCCATTGTTCCAAAAAGCGGGTGAATGCCTTGGTAATCAGAAATATCGTAACCGAAATCGGCCATAGGAGATGAAAATACAGGAGAGAGCCACACGCAATCTACTCCCAGCCATTGCAGATAGTCGAGCCTGCTAATAATGCCTGGCAAGTCCCCGACGCCGTCGTCGTTGGAATCCTGAAAAGATCTTGGATAAATTTGATATATAACGCCATGCTGCCACCAAAGATGCTGCGACAGCACGGACGCTTGTGCCATTACTTGCTCCATAATTGTAGTCTTTATCAATGAAAAGACCTTTGGCTTTAAAAAATCGAGCCTGCAAGAATGTTCATATTCTGCATGAACGTGTGTCGTTGGCCAGGCTAAATTGGCCTGAGAGTTAGCGTTTAAAAGTTGTGATCATAATGTCAGCGTCAGAAATTGCTTGAATGCTATGAGCTATGCCAGCATGAAAAGTCATCATCTGACCTGGCGTTGTGTAGAAAATCCTGCCCTGCGTCTCCACCTTTAACTCCCCGGACAAGACTTGAAAACTGAGACATTCACCAATGGCATGGTCGCTCACAACCGCACCGGTTTTCAGCACGGAAAGTACGATTGTAATCTTCTCAGATTTATACACTGTGATCGCATTGCGGTCATTTTTTTCCCAGGAATGTTCTGTTTTAAGCTGTTCCAGATACATTGGGATATCTGTGAACACATAAGGTGCGTCCAGGATGCGGTCTCCTTCCGGACGATTTTCGGTAGATTGGTTTGATTTAATTTCCATTGATGCAGCAGGTTAAAATGAATTTTTCCGGATAGAAAACGTCAGCAAAACCATGCCAAATGCACTTTTAAGGCGGTTAACTCTTATTTGGAATGATTTTTGAGTTACGAAAATTATCTTCTCAAAATTTTCATACAATATAAGGTAACCTAAATGCTACTGTAAAATGGACAAAAAGGAGATATACCTGGTAGACGATTCTGCTGACCACAGATATCTGGTGAGGACGATTTTTAATAAGTTCCTGCCCAATTATCATGTACGTTTTTTTCAGGGAGGACATGAATTGTACCAATTTCTGATCCTGCAATCTTCACCCGATTATACCGGCAGACGCCCCGGTTTGATTATTCTTGACCTTAAAATGCCAGCTATCAATGGTTTAGAGCTTCTGAAATTGCTTCGGCAAACACCGGACAATGCGGATACGCAATGGAAAACCATACCAATTGTCATTTTGAGTAATAACAGTTCGAATGAGATCATAAGCAGATGCTATTTCGCTGGTGCAAACTCTTTTTTTAAAAAACCGGTTGAATTTGAGGAGCTTAGGTTTATGTTGGAGACGATTTGCCATTACTGGTTAGACTACAACAAACTGCCCGCAGTAACCCAAAAGGAGCCAGAACAAAAATCAGCAGAATTAGATCTGGACGAGTAAGATGCAGGCAATTTACAGTACTAAAGGATACATTAACCCGTTTCGGAAAATGTCAATTTTCGGGAGCGGGTTCTGCCTTGTATTTCCTTTAAGTAAATGTGCTGCAATAACCGCGTAGTATTACGCAATGGGTTGCCATTTAATAATTAAAGAGACCGTTCAATAACACAAATACTGCATTTGCGGCCTAATTTGGCTTATTTTGAACGTCACTCATAACTAGCAAACACCGTGGAAAGCAATAGGGAAATCGGCGCGACGATCATTTTATTTGGAATGATAATCTTCTGGGTCATTTCAACAATCAGGAAAAATCAGAGGGCAAAACAGAAGCAAAAAATACTGCGTGAAGGCATCGAGGCAAATGCGACGGTCCTAAATATCAAGCCGACGGGCGAATATTCCAATAACCTTCCGGAATATCAGATGAAAGTCAAAATTCAACACCCAAAAGGCACGGATTTTGTTGCAGAAGTAACCGAGACATTGTCTTACTCAAAATATGATTCAATGAAGCAAGGCAGCCAGGTGCTCGTGAAGTACGACCCGGAATTTTACAAACGGGTTATCTTTTTACAAACTGCCTGACATAAAATTAATACACACCTATTATCAATTAACACACCTATTCGCAATTAATTGCGGTCCTTTCAGGCAATTGCTGCTCACGCGGCGGTTGCCTTTATTTTTTTCTGTAAGCCGCGATCTTTGTATATAACTCGGTAGGTGTAAATGGTTTGCTGATGTAATCGTTCATGCCAACCTGAAAGGCAATGTCCTTGATGTCCAGCATTGCAGATGCGGTGAGTGCAATGATGGGAAGGGTCGCATATTTCGGATCCGGGAGAAAGCGGATTTTGGCGGTGGCTTCGTAGCCGTCCATCTCCGGCATTTGCAGGTCCATCAAAACAAGATCGTAATCATTTTGCTGCACGATTTCGTACGCGATAAGACCGTTTTCAGCAACATCATATTCGATATCCCATTGTTTCATAAAGTTTTTCATCAGGAAAATGTTCACCGCATTATCCTCCACGATCAGCACTTTCATGCCTTTCAAACTCTGAGTATTGGCAATTGAACCGTTTTCCTTGCTTGCGATCTGCGTCTCACTAAGTTTGAAAGTGAGACTAAAATAAAAAACAGAGCCTTCTCCCTGTTTGCTGCGCAGATTGATTGTGCTGTTCTGCAATTCCAGCAATCGCTTGGTAATGGTTAGCCCAAGGCCCGAACCGCCGTATTTTCTGGTTGTATCTGATGTGGCTTGCGTGAAGCTGTCGAAAATGTTGCCGGTTTTTTCTGTGGGTATGCCAATGCCAGTATCCGTAATTTCAAAATCAACCGTTACCGACTCCTTATCGCGGTTTGCCACGGAAGCTGAAACGGTCACTTCGCCGACTTCGGTAAATTTGACCGCATTGCTGACGAGGTTAGTCAGGATCTGGCCGAGCCGCACAGGATCTCCTATAACGGTCAGATCCAGCTGTTTATCGATATCAAGCTTTAATAAGATCCCTTTTTCGTTCGCTTTATGAATGTTACCCGAGCGGATGTTTTCAAGCAGAGAAAAGATGTTAAAATCCACTTCCTCAAATTCTATTTTTCCCGCTTCAATTTTGCTGAAATCCAGGATATCGTTAATGAGCACCAACAGGTTTTCAGCCGAAAATTTCAGAATATTGAGGTATTCCATTTGTTGCGGCCTCGGGTCCTGTTGCAAGAGCAGGTGCGTGAAACCGATCACCGCGTTCATAGGTGTGCGTATCTCATGGCTCATAGTAGAAAGGAATTGTGACTTAGCTACCCCCGCCATTTCCGCTTCCTCCTTGGCTTTAATCAATTCTTGTTCATTCTTTTTCTGGGCATCGATGTCCATGATGGCACCGTAAAGCTTCACCACGCGGCCTGTTTGATCTACAAAAGGCTTTCCGATGGCGTGAATGAACTTAATCTTCCCATCCGGAAGCACGATCCTGAGGTCAAAACTAGCCGGACTCAGATTGTTGATCGCATCTTTGATATGAGAGTTATACAAATGCATATCATCCGGATGGATCATTTTAGAAAATAGCTCGGTGTTAGGGCCGGTGCTGTCAGGTTCCAGGCCGAAGATCCTGAACGCCTCATCGGACCAGTAATTCTGCCCCGTAACCAGGTCAGCTTCCCAGCTTCCGCTGTGCGTCAGTTGCTGCGATTCTGCAAGCATTGCTTCGTTTCGGCGGATTACCTCCTCCGCATTCTTTCGGTGACTGATATCGTGCCACACCACCAGCAATACTTTTTTATTTTCAATGTGCACCGGGTTCAGCGTCACTTCAACAGGGAATTCTTCTCCGTTTAATCGCCTATGGGTCCATTCAAAGCGGTTATATCCCGTTTCGTAGGCTCGCCGGTCCATTTCAAGAGATTTTTCATCTGAACGGCGTCCGTCAGGTTGCACTTCGGGAGAAAACTTGGCAGGATGGATGAGAAGCAGCTCGTTTTTGTTTTTGCATCGCAGCATCTTGACGGCGGCTTCGTTGCAATCCAGGATGCCGCTATCATCGATGAGCAAATGTGCGTCGGTTGAATGCTCGAAGACCACGCTCAGCTTTTCACGCAATGAATAACGTTCGTGAATGTCTGTGATGGAACCCACCATGCGTGCCGGTTTTCCATCAATAAATTTGGCATTTCCCCGGCACTCAAAATATCGGTAACCACTGTATTTTGTGCGAAGTCTGACCTGGACATTGTAGGGAATATTTTGTTCCAGCTGTGCCTTTACTGCAAGGGCGACGATTTCCTTATCGTCCGGGTGAACGAGGAGTTGTGTAAAGTTTTCGTATCCCGGTGTAAATTCATTTGGTTGATATTCAAGAAGTTCAAAAAATCGGTCCGACCAGATCTGCTTATCTGTGTCAAAATCCCAATCCCAGATTCCGGCATTAATACCGGAAATCACCATTTCCAAAGACTCGATTGTAAACTCTGAACGCATTACTTATTTCTTTCCAATATTCATCTAAAATTAAGCTAATTTATAATGTTTAATACTGTTCTAAAACCGATTTTGTAAAACTAGTTTGGTAACTATTGAGCCAGCGGTGATTTGTTTTGCGAATAAAAAACCGGTAACCACATTTAATGTCCGCATGATTGTTACTGACATTAACGCGATTACCGGCCCATCACAGCAGGTGTTTAAACCGACTAGAAAATAAATTTCGTGCTCAGGAAGTTGGACGTATCCTCGTGAACAATTTCATTGATCAACTGCTTGTTTGCGTCATTCATTTTAAATGCAACGAGTGAGCGGATCGAGAATGCGCGGATGGCATCAGCGACGGATAATGTTCCTTCTGCGCTGTCTTTGCGGCCGGTGAAAGGGAAAACGTCCGGCCCGCGCTGGCATTGGCTGTTCACATTCACGCGGCTTACCTGGTTTACCAATGGATCGATCAGGGACGCAACTTCGTCAGCATTATTACTGAAAATACTAACCTGCTGACCGTGTGTTGATTCGATCAGATATTCGATCGTTTCTTCCAGGTCGTCAAACGGCACAACCGGCACGATCGGGCCGAATTGTTCGTCATAATAAAGTTTCATTTTATCATTCACAGGATACACCACAGCTGGATAGAAGAACGAGCCTTCGGAAGTTCCGCCGTTTTCGTTCATGATCTTAGCGCCGTGTTCGAGTGCGTCGGTAATGCAGCCATTCAGATATTCGATTTTATTGGTTTCCGGCAGCGGCGTGAGCGCGACGCCCTTTTCCCAGGGCATACCAAACTTCAACTCACCAACCGCAGCGCTCAGCTCCTTCAGGAATTGATCCGCAATGCTTCTGTGCACCCACACGATCTTCAACGCTGTGCAACGCTGACCATTAAAGGAAAGTGAGCCGGTAATGATCTCTTTGACAGCGAGATTAATGTCCGCATGCGGCGTAACAATCGCTGCATTTTTAGCATCCAGACCCAAAACTGCGCGTAGCCGGTTTACTTTCGGGTGGGATTTTTTCAATTCATTGGCCACTTTGCTCGAACCGATCAGTGTAAGCACATTAATCTTACCGGATTGCATCAGGCCCGGAACGATGGCATTACCACGACCGTAAATTACATTCACCACGCCTTTTGGAAAACTATTCATGAATGCTTCCTGCAAAGGATAGTGCAGCAATGTTCCAAATTTGGGAGGTTTAAAAAGTATGGTGTTACCCATGATCAGCGCAGGGATCAGGGTTGTGAAAGTTTCGTTTAGTGGATAGTTAAATGGCCCCATACAAAGCACAACGCCTAGCGGTGAGCGCCTTACCTGCGCGGCAATGCCGTCTACAATGTCAAATCCTGACGAATCGCGGTCCAGATTTTTCAGGGAGTCAATGGTTGCATAAATGTATTCGATGGTGCGGTCAAATTCTTTGGCGGAATCAGCAAACGACTTCCCGATCTCCCACATAATGAGCTTGACGATAATGTCCTTTTGCTCGATCATTTTACCCGTGAACTGCTCCACGCGGTGGATCCTTTCGGCAACGCTCATCGTAGGCCATTCACCACGGCCATTGTTGTAAGCATTAACGGCCGCATCCAGAGAAGCATTGGCTTCTTCGGCTGTGCATATCGGATAACTGCCGATCAGCTTTCTTTCGAGACCGTTTTCGGTTTTGACGCATACGGGTGAAAACACCTCGTGTACAGGACCATCCCAGCTCTTCATCTCTCCATCGCTCAGATACTCGCGCTGGTGGATCAATGAGGGGAGCAAAAACTCCGCAGGAATGTCTTTTTCTTCAACAAAGATGTTTTTTAACGTGGAATTGAAATCCATTGAATCATTTTTTATTGTGGAACCGGAACATTTTTAAACACACTGGGATGATGACGAGATTTAGCCATTTTATCCCTAATACGAAAACAAACTTAGCGGACTTTAAAATTCTTTAATGGATTGATTTCGACCTAAGATGACTTAAAATTGTCAAATATTACTAAGCTTGGTCATTTTGAAGAACCGGGTGATCAAGAAGATCGAAGCCATCGTCAACCCCAGGATCAACCCGACCCACATACCCACTGCCCCCATTTCAAAATGAAAGGCGAAGAGGTAACCAGCCGGGATGCCGATCACCCAATATGCAATGCCAATGAGGATGGTTGGCGTTTTCACATCCTTGATCCCGCGCAAAAGCCCGGCGCCGATAGCCTGGGTGCTGTCCGAGATCTGGAAAACGGCCGCAAATAGCAGCAGAAGGGCGGATAGGGCCAAAACTTCTGTGTTTTTGTTGAATAATGTAGGGATCTGGTGTCTGAAAGCAGCGAACAGGATCGCGCAGATGGTCCCATAAATTAATGCGGTCAGAATAGTGCTTTTCCCGATGACAAAAATTTTGAGCCGGTCTTTCCTGCCCAGTGCATTGCTCACGCGGATAGAACCTGCCTGCGCAAGGCCCATAGACACCATAAAGGTGAGCGAAGCGCTGCTCAATGCGATCTGGTGCGCAGCTTGCGCCACAGCGCCTAATGTCCCAATAATGATCCCTGAAACCGCAAAAGCACCCGCTTCCATACCAATCTGCAAACTGCTTGGAACGCCGATATGCAGTAATTCGCGCCAGGTTTGCGCCTTAAATTTCCACTGGCTGCTGCTCACGGCAATGTACCGGGAGAATGTTTTGTGTTTCAGAACAACGGCGGCGAGCGCTAAAAACATACAAGTCCGGGTGATCAATGTCGCCCAGCCCGCGCCTTCCAGTTCGAGTCGTGGGAAGCCCCAGTTGCCGTAAATCAGCAGCCAGTTCAACAAAATATTCAGCGGCATACCCGCCAGCGAAAGGATCATGGCGGTTCTGGTATATTCCAGGCCGTCAGCGAATTGTTTCAACGTCATGAAAAGCAGCATCGGAATGATTGACAAGCCCATCAGTTTCATAAACGGGATAGCCAGCGTGACCACTTCCGGGTCTTGTCCGAGGTTATGCAAAAGATCTCTTCCAAAAACCAGCGTAAAGGAAATGGCCAGGGCAGTTAATGCGCAAAGACAAAAACCATTGAACAGGTAATGGGAGACTAACTGTGAATCGCGGCGCCCATTGGCCAGGGAAACCATTTGCGAAACAGAAATCGTCATTCCTATGCCGATCACAAATGGAATGTTCATGGCATTGATGACCAGGGCGGCCGCGGCAAGTTGTTTGTAACTTATCGCGCCGACCATGGCGCTGTCAATCAGGTGGAGGGCCATTTGGGCGAGTTCTCCGATAATGATAGGTAAAGCTAATTTTAATGTTTGTGATGCTTCGTTTTTCATGGCTTGCCAACAGATACTAAAAAAGACTGCAAAGTTAGATAACCCATCCGGAATAAGTTTGATTCGCTTGAAAGCTGTCTTCTTTAAATATGCCCGCTACCGATCCTGGTAAGTCCCGGAATTATTCGTCTGTCCAGTAACTTGGTAGAGTAAAAACAATGAGAAAATAGGTTTCTATATTTGTGCAAAAGTGAATATCGATAAAACGCTTACAAAATTTTATAATGGCTATTAGAAGCAGCATTGCAGCAAGAGGGCCCGGTAGGGCAACGGTAACGTATACGTTTGCCAGGTTGGGCTTGTTATTCATAATGATTTGCGGCTGTCAGCCATTGCTTGCGCAAACTGCAAATAAACTGTCGGTTACCGGTAAGATCGTTGATGGACAGAACAATAGCCCGCTGGGTTATGCGAGCATAAGACTTTTCCGGACGGCGGACAGTACATTTACCGCAGGCGCGATCACGGACGAGACTGGCGGATTTGTGGTTGACATTGTAGCGGGTTCCTATTATGCATTGTCTGAATTCATTGGTTATAAGCCACAGGTCACGCAGAATATCAAGCTTACTGCCGGCACATCGCCATTGAACATCGGTACGATAAAAGTGTCAGGCTCAGCCAAAACATTGGATGAAGTTACTGTTCAGGCGGAGAAAAGCTCGATGGAGTTGTCGCTGGATAAAAAGATATTTAATGTAGGAAAAGACCTTGCTAATGCTGGCGGGACCGGGGTGGATATCCTTACCAATATTCCATCCGTTGCGGTGGACGTGGAAGGCAATGTGAGCCTGCGGGGAAGCGGAAACGTACGTATATTAATCGACGGTAAACCATCCGGATTGGTTAGTATCAAGGGTGCCAGTGGTTTGCAGCAATTGCAGGGCAGCATGATCGAGCGCGTGGAGATTATTACCAATCCTTCGGCCAGATATGAGGCAGAGGGGATGGGAGGGGTTATCAACATTGTTTTGAAAAAAGAAAGGAAAGAGGGCATTAACGGCTCCTTCGATATTATTACGGGTTATCCTACAAACTATGGTGTAGCTGCGAATGTTAATTACCGTCGCAAAAACCTGAACTTCTTTATTAATTATACATTGTCCTACCGGAATACGCCGGGTAAAAATTATCTATATCAGGAGCTTTACCGGAACGATTCGACCTTCATTATGGAACGCGATATGACTTCCAACCTGAAAGGGATGAACAACAGTGCCCGCGGGGGAATTGATTATTATTTCAATCCAAAAAACATTCTGACCGGCTCATACACATGGCGGACGAGCAAAGGAAAACGGTTCTCGACATTGAAATACAGGGATTACCTGACAAGCATTAACAACCTGACGAGCTTTACAAACCGGACACAGGACGAAACGGAAACCGAGCCAAACTCCGAATATTCAATCACTTATAAAAAGACATTTGACAAAAAGGGGCAAGAGTTTACCGCGGACGTTCGCTATCTGGACAACTGGGAAAATTCGGACCAATATTACCGCGAGAATGTTTACAGACCCGACGGAAGCCCTTCGGATATTCCTCCGCTGTTGCAGCGTGCCGTGAATTATGAAACGGAGAAACAGTTGCTTTTTCAGATGGATTATGTGCATCCTTTTGGCAAGGAGGGTAAATTTGAAGCGGGAGCAAGGAGCAGCTCGCGCGACATGACGAATGACTACGCCGTAACGCAGGAAACCAGTGAAGGATGGATCCCTTTGCCCAGCCTTACCAACGACTTTTTGTACGAAGAAAATATCAATGCCGCTTATGGGATTGTTGGGAACAAAACTGGCAAATTTTCCTATCAGGCGGGTTTACGGGCAGAATGGACGGGTGTTACAACGGAATTGAAACAAACAAAAGAGGTGAATGAGCGCAATTATGCCAATTTATTCCCGAGCGTCCACGTGACTTACGATTTTGCCAAACAGAATGCATTCCAGCTGAGTTTCAGTCGCCGCGTCCGCAGGCCGCAATACAATGACCTGAGCCCCTTTGCAACTTATAGTGATAACCGTAACTATTGGAGCGGTAACCCTGACCTTAATCCCGAATTCACGAATGCATTTGAGCTTGGTCACATTAAATATATGAGCAAAGGATCACTGACATCCTCACTTTATTATCGGCACACGAACGGTAAGATTACAAGCATCAGGCGGGTTCAGGAAGACGGAAGTTCTTACACGCGTCCCGAAAACCTGGGAACGGAGGACGCTTACGGAGCGGAATTCACGAGTTCTTTCACGCTATATCAATGGTGGAAACTCGATGGCAGCGTCAATTTTTTCCGGGCTATTACGGATGGGACCGGCTTGGATGAAGACTTCCAAAGCGACACTTACAGCTGGTTTGTGAGAATGATGTCACGTTTTACGTTATGGAAGAATACGGATGTTCAGTTAAGAGGCAACTATGAAGCGCCCCAGCAAACGCCACAGGGCAAACGAAAAGCTATGGCAACATTAGATTTGGCCGCCAGTCGTGACATTCTGAAAAACAATGGCACACTAACATTAAGCGTGATCGACGTTTTCAATTCCCGCAAGTTCCGGTCGGTGATTGAGGGAGCTAATTTTTATACATTAAACAATTCCCAGGGGCGCAGAAGGCAGGTTAACCTGACATTAAATTACAGGTTGCACCAGGCTAAAAAGAAACCAAAAGAGGGTGTTGAAGGCGAATTTTAATACCCCAAAATTTTATTAAACGGTAAATTTTTTTAACTTGTCTTGCTATTCGGCAATAAATTAACCTAATAATCCCCTCAGTCTGTCGCGAGCCAGTAAATAACGTTTATCACAGAATTTAAGACCGGACTATGAGCGCAAAACCAATTAAAACGATTTTCCTTGCTGACGACGATGCGGATGACTGCATGCTGTTCGAAGATGCATTGAGAGAGGTGAGCACTTCAACGGAACTAACTACGGCGAATGATGGGGTTGAATTAATTAATTTAATGGAAGCCGCCGTCTTACCCCCGCCGGACGTGATTTTTCTGGATCTTAATATGCCCAGAAAAAACGGTTTTGAATGTTTGGAACAAATCAGGCGCACAAAAGCATGGGACGACATTCCGGTAGTGATATTCTCGACTTCGGGCCAGGAAGAAATGGTGCGTAAGGTGCATGAAAGAGGCGCGAGTTATTTCATTAGAAAACCAGGTTCTTTTCTGAAACTGAAACAGGCCATCAAGCAGATCCTGGATATAGACTGGACCAAGCACAGCTGGAAGCCGGTTGCGGAAAATTTTCACTATCAATATTAGTCCTGAATTGTTCACCTCCTAAATTTGTAAGGATCTTCCATAAGAAAGCTAGTGGGCAATTTACACCAGGAAACGGGTTCAACAGAACGTGTTGTCGACACAAAATCTTATGCGCAAACCAGCGTAAACGATAGCGAAACCAAGTTCAGAAATACAATGAGACAGGCACCGGTAGGGATCACAATCCTGCGCGGGCCTGAATTTTTTGTAGAAATGGCCAATGATACTTATCTCAGTATCGTGGACAAACGGGAAGACGAATTCGTAAATAAGCCGCTTTTTGAATCTCTCCCTGAGGCCCGGAATTCCATTGAGGAAATTCTTAACCGGGTGCTGAAAACCGCTATCCCTTACAATGGCAATGAGTTTGAAATAATCATTAAACGTTTCGGTAAGCCCGAACAGTGCTACTTTAACTTTGTATATCAGCCACTGATTGAAGATTCCGGTGAGATTTCCGGAATTATTGTGGTTGCGACCGAAGTAACCCAGCAGGTTCTCGCCAAACAACGCCTTGAACGCAGCGAAAACCAGTTTCGGACACTGGTTACGCAGTCGCAGTTTGCAAAAGCAATATTGAAAGGGCCTGAATTCGTGATCAGCATTGCCAACGAAAGTATGCTGAAAAATCTGTGGGGCAGGGAGTTGTATGAAGTGCTTGGTCAGCGGTTGTTTGATGTTTTTCCCGAGCTGGAAACTCAGAACCTGGGTAAAATCCTTCGCGACGCTTATCAAAGCGGCAAGTTGTATCGCGACAATGAGGCTGCTATCGTCATTAATGGGAACGACGGGTTGAAAGAGCATTATGTCGACTTTCAATATGCACCGATATTCGAAACTGATGACGAAGTTTCGGGCATCATGATCTCTCTGAACGATGTTACGGACAAAGTAACATTTCGTAAGCAGATTTTGGAAGCCGCGGAAAGACTATCCCTGGCAACAGACGGAACACAGCTGGCAACGTGGGATCTCGATCTTAATACAAAACATATTATATATTCGGGGCGCTTGGCCGCTATTTTTGGATTTGAAGAGACAAAAGTGCTCACGCATCAGCAAATGCGTGATTTCCTTCATCCTGATGACAGAAAAGCGGTGGTGGAGAAAGCTTTTGAAATGGCGTTGCAAACCGGCAATTATTATTACGAGGCGCGCATTATCCATCCGGATAATTCCATCCACTGGATCAGGACGCAGGGAAAGATCTTGTATGACGATCACCATCGCCCGCACAGGATGCTGGGGACAATGATGGACATTACAGATCGGAAAGAGGATGAGCTTGCATTAAAAATCAGCGAGGATAAATACAGGACATTAGCCGACGAACTGGAATCGCAGGTTCAGCTCCGTACAAAGGAATTGACCGTTGCCAATAGTGAACTGGTCAAGACTAATATGGAGCTCGCCCAATTTGCCTATGTGGCCAGTCACGACCTGCAAGAGCCGTTACGCAAGATCCAGACGTTTGCGACGAGGATCCTGGAAACCGAAAATGATAATCTTACCGAGCGCGGTAAAGATTATTTCAGGCGTATGCAGGCTTCGTCCACTCGTATGCAACAGTTAATCGTGGATTTGCTGGCTTTTTCACGCGCTAATGCGGTTGAAAAGCATTTTGAAAAAATTGATTTGAATGTTGTTTTACAAAATGTCACGGAGCAGCTGGGGGATATGATCCTGCAAACCGATGCGAGGATCGTCAGTGACGATCTGCCGGTCTGGAATATTATTGAGTATCAGTTTGAGCAGCTCTTTACAAACTTGATCGCAAATGCAATTAAATTTACCAAGCCTGGAACAAGCCCTGTTATCACGATCCGCTCAGGGGTGATACCGGGAGAACTGATCCCACAGCAGGACGCCGAAGCGTATTTGACTTATCAGTATTTGTCTTTTTCGGATAATGGGATTGGCTTTGATCCTCAATTCAAGGACCGGATTTTTCAGGTCTTTCAAAGGCTGCATAATCGGAGTGCGTATGAGGGCACCGGTATCGGTTTGGCGATTTGTAAAAAAATTGTTGAAAACCACAAAGGGCTTATCGACGCGATAGGAAAGCCGGGAATTGGCTCAACCTTCATCGTTTACCTACCGTGTGAATGAGCTGGTATAATTCTTATATCGGAGAAGCGTTAAACGAAATTATACCTCCATGAAAGATCAATTACTGCCCAATGCGGAGTGGCTTGCTATCATTGCGGCGTCCGGAATAGTCGGAACGGCGGCGATGACGCTTTTTATGTATGGGATGACTTTCATCACGGATAAAGTAATGAAAGTAACCAAAATACTAGGCACCATGATCACCTGTCAAACCACGGACGACCGCGGTTTATCTGAAAGCAAAACGGCTATTTTTACAGGAATTGTGGCGCATTATATCATCGGGATCGCGTTTGTGTTTTGCTATCACATCCTCTGGTTTCTTGGAGTAGGCCAGCCAGATTTCCTGAATGGATTGATTTTAGGCCTGGCGAGCGGCATGATCGCCGTCATGTTCTGGTTCACTTTCTTTGCCGTGCATCCCTTCCCGCCCGATGTTGACCTGAAATCTTATTTGCTGACGTTATTTCTTGCCCATTTTGTATTTGCGCTTACGGCTGTGTGGGCCTACGTTTTCTTTGCAGCGCGATTGTAGATTTCCGGAATGTAATGGCGATGCCCGCGAGAATGACGATTCCCCCAATGATCATCTGCCTGGTAATTTGCTCGTCAATAAATGCCCAGGCTAGCAGCCCTGTAACAACCGCTTGACTTAACAGGCTGAGCGATACGCGCATTGCGTCCATCTTCTTTACGGCATAATTAATTGCCAGCCAACCAATTAATTGGCATATTAATCCCTGAATGACAAAAACGCCCCATACAACCGGGGTGAAATGCCAGACAGGTTCATCAAAAACGAGGCAGATCACAAATAAGTAAATGCTGGAAATGGTCATGCTGATTGTCATGAAACTCATAATGTTCAATCGGTTCAGGATGGATTTGCTAACGAGCATATATGACGCATACAGCATTCCGGAAAGGACAGCTAATGCAAAACCTTTATCCAGTTTCATATCCAGAAAAGCCTGAGGCCCTATTAAAACCACCATACCCGCCACCGCAACCAATGTCCCGATCCAGAAATTGAATTTTGGTTTATCATTCAGGAAAAAGAAAGATCCTATGCCAACCCATACCGGGGCGAGGTTGGTCAAAAGCGTTGCTTGTGTTGCATTGGAATATTGAATGGATAGATTCCAGACCGCAATGTCGGTTGCAAAAATGATCCCGCACAGGATGATTGGGATCCAAAGGCTTTTGTCAGGCCAGGTGAACTTGCGTTTCACAATAACGACTGGCAGCAAAAACAGCACGCCAAAAAACATCCTGTAAAACGCAGAAGTGATCCCGGAAACCGGCGCCCATTTGACCAAAACAGGAAAAATACTAATGCTAAAAAGTCCAATCAAAAGAGCGATGCGGGGATTTAACATAACTGGCGTAACATTCAGACAAAGAGTTATTTAGTCGGCTTTGCGCGGTCATACTGAATGGGCCAGGCGATATCTTCGCCAAGTTCATGTGCTGCGTGCAGGGGGAAGTAAGGATCACGCAACATTTCCCTCGCCATAATGATCAGGTCGGCTTCGCCATTTTGCAGGATTTCCTCCGATTGTTTTGCCTCGGTGATCAAGCCCACAGTTCCAGTTAATGAACCCGTTTCCTTTTTGATTTTTGCGGAAAAAGGAACTTGATAGGAAGGCCCGATCGTGATTTTCTGATGAGCAACCAATCCGCCGCTGGAAACGTCGATCAGGTCTACACCCTTCGTTTTGAGTAAATTAACCAATTCAACCGACTGGTCTTCATCCCAGCCGTGCTCTGCCCAATCAGTGGCCGATATACGCACAAATAACGGCAGATCAGCGGGCCACTCTTTTTGTATTGCATCAATGACCTGGATCAGCAAGCGTACGCGGTTTTCGAAACTGCCACCGTAATCATCGGTGCGTACATTGCTTAGCGGTGACAGGAACTGGTGAATCAGATAACCGTGTGCAGCATGAATTTCCACAACTTTAAAACCAGCTTGTAATGCACGTTTAGCCGCATCCGTAAAGTCGGAAATCACTTTCTCAATTCCTGCCAAGTCCAACGGCAGGGGCGCAAGCTCGTTTCCGTGAAAGGGAATTGCAGACGCGCTTAATGTTTGCCATCCTCCTTCGCTTGCGGGCACTTGTCCGCGACCCTTCCAGGCGGGATATGTGCTTGCTTTACGACCCGCGTGTGCCAGCTGAATGCCGGGCACCGCACCTTGGGCGGAGATAAAGTCGGTGATCTGTTTCAGTTTTGCAATGTGCTCATCTTTCCAGATGCCCAGATCCTCCGGTGAAATCCGACCTTCGGGAGAAACGGCAGTGGCCTCGGCAATGAGCAGGGCCGCGCCGCCTACTGCCCGGCTTCCCAGATGAACCAGATGCCAGTCATTGGCAAATCCGTCCACGGAAGAATATTGGCACATAGGAGAGACTACGATCCTGTTTTTTAATGTAATATTTTTAATGCTAAGCGGAGTGAATAATCGGGATGCCATTGTTTTGAATGTTAGGTTTTTGCTGTTTTAATTTTTTGCAGAATTTTAATTTCATCAATGGTTATCGTGCTGATCAGCTCAAACAATCCGTTGATCGTTTTCAGGTCGGACAACATTTTTCGCGCGGGTGACTGATCTGCTTTTTCAATCCCCATTTCCTTAATCTGCTTTTTTCGCTTGGCCAGAAGTTCCACCAGCTTCATATTCTGGGGCAATGATTCGCGGGCAATTTCGAAGCTGTTTTCTGCCTTTCCTTCTATAATGTCCGTTGCGGCCTTTATCTGCCGGTCAATCTGCCGGATCATTACTTCAAATTCCAACGAAAACTCCGAATATTCCAACGTCTGCGCATAGGTGGAGAGCGAAGCAATGTAGGATGTCAGCATATGGCTCGTTGCCACGAACTGGTGATATTCTTCCATGTTCAGCTGTCGACGTTTCGGCTCGGAAAGCATCTTTTGAAAATTGTCAGACAAGTTGGCCATGGCAATGATCGCATCCTTGCGAAGTATTTTTAATTCATTGATATCCAATTGCTTTCCTGTGAACTTTGCCGCCACAACATCAAAATATTTGCGGTTGGCATTCAATGCGTCCCGGATATATTGATTGATCTGCGTATGTTCCCAAACCGGCAGGACGTAAGATGAAATCAGATAGGCGATAATGGAGCCAACAACCGTATCCACAACCCGGTCCTGCAAAACCGCCGTAATTTGCTGCGGATTCAGGAAGTTGAAGGAAAGGATCACATATAATGTAATGGTGGTTGAAGCGACGAAATAATTGATCTTCAAGAAGCTGTACGCCAGGATCATGGCCAGCATCATGATAATAAAAAGCGCGGTGCCGTCTTCAATCAGATACAACAGCAAAAATCCAGTAAAAACACCAACGAGCGTGCCGCCGATCCGTTGCACATTCCGCTGTTTAGTAATGCTGAAAGCTGGTTTCAGGATCACAACAATGGTCAGAAGGATCCAGTAACCGTGCCCTACTTCAAGAAATAGCGAGATAATGTATCCGATTAAAAGCCCGATCGTTACCCGCACGGCATGTCTGAAATGGCTCGATTTCAGTGAAAGGTTATCCAGGAGAATGCGCGGGTGATATTCCTGTTTTGGGATAAAATTCTCGGCTTCGACATTTAATTTGTATCCCTTGCTTACATCCGCATCGTATGTGGTGGCGCGATGCAATTTTTTAACGCGCTCGGTAACATCCTGCAAGCTGTTGAGAATCTGACGCAACATGATAAAGTCTTCCATGTTATCGTGCGTCATTTTATGTTCGCGCATTGTCTCAAACGCCCGTTGGCACTTGTTGAACGCCTCGTCCAGGTCATGTTTGGGGTGGGAGGGCGAACCGCTTTGAATAGCTAGTCCAATTTGCTTGATTTCATCTGATAACCAAATAATGTAAGTGCCAAAGAGCCTTAATACTTTGGTATGATCAAAAGCCCGGTGAAGGTTGGTGTAATTTTGCTGCGAGTTGAGGATCCGCTCAAAAAGGTCAATGCTATCCAGGAACATCAGCATTAATACCCGGCTTTTATTCGTGGATTCAGTAACAATTTCGCGTGTTTTGAACAGGATTTCACGCAGGTTTTCGTGGTTTTCCCGGAGGATAACCTGTTGATGGATCATTTGATTGAACAGATCATCATAATCCGGTTTCGCAAAATAGTATCCCGCTTTAATCCAGAGGAGCTTGCCCAGTTCCGCAAAGTTTTCACCTAAAAGCTGCTGTATAAGCTTGTAAGGCAGTAATTTCTGCAAAATCATAAATAGGACGAAATACCAGATCCCGCCGGCAGCAAAGATAGCAGCTGTCCTGAAAACCAGATCACCGCTCAAATGATCATCAATGTTGAATACAAATACCAGCAGCGAGATAAGCCCGATACTATTGACCCGGTTACCATAAACGCCGACCAGCGAGAAAAACATCCCGAAAACGATGATTTCGAGGAATATGATAAAGTGGATGTGTCGGAGATAGCCGGTTATACAAGCCACCGCAAAGCAGGTGAAAATCGCGATAATCAGCGAATTGCGCCGTCTGTGATAAGGCCCCGGGTTATCCGTTGCGCCGATCAGCAACGTGCCAAGCGGAAACGCAATCATATCGCCAAGTATGCCGTAATGTTGAAATATAAGGCTCGGAACAACCGCGCCAAGGGTTAATCTTACGCCTGTCGAAAGGTAATGACTGGAAATAAACTTTTTGAATTCGTCGAGGTAATTCATGTAAACAGGCAATCGGTAGCTAACGCAATACTACTATTTATAATCCACAAGCAACAAAACGCGTTCCAAATTCCCGGATTATTTGCAATGTCCTTTGATTGGCCGATAATTGCGTTGTTTTTGTATTTTTGAGAAAACCCAAAGGAGGTTGTTGCGTTGGTAAGCACTTAAAGGGAGTTAGAAAACAATGTTATTTGTAAATTTTGACCCGTTTCCGATATTAGAAACTGAGCGATTGCTGCTGCACGCCATGTCCGATAAGCACGTGGACGATATGTTTAAATTACGGAGCAATCCGCTGGCTATGCAGTACATTGGTAAACCGTTGCTGGCATCTGTGGTTGAAGCCAGGGACCTGATAGACGCTTACAACAGAAATCTCAGGGAAAAAATCGGGATCACCTGGGGCATTTCACTAAGAGATATTGAAACAAAGGAAAGCGATAGCACTTTGATCGGCACGATCGGATTTCATAAAATGGATCTCTACAACTATCGCGCCGAAATCGGTTACATGATCCATCCGGATCATTGGTTTAAAGGGATCATGAGCGAAGCTTTGAACCGGATTGTAAGTTATGGTTTTCAAGAAATGCGCTTTCACAGCATCGAGGCAAAGATCAGCCCGGAGAATGATGCTTCAAGAAAGATTTTGGTTAAACATGGGTTTATAAGAGAAGCGTATTTTAAGGAAAGTTTTTACGAAAACGGGAAATTTCTGGATACGGAAATATATTCTTTGCTAAATAAAACAGCCTAACAACGCATAACGACATAAAAAAAGCTGCCCGGAAATGAGCAGCTTTTTCTCTTAATATTCAATCGGTCTGTGTTTTGAAGGTCAGTGTTCTGAACCAATCTTAACGATTGCTTTGTCAATAAAATACTGACCTGTTCCTTCTTCGCCGATCACGTCAAATAATTCGATGGCACGGCGTGCATTGTCTTCTTCCTCAACTTGCTCATTCACAAACCATTGCAGGAAATTTTCAGTGCCATAATCTTCTTCTCTTCGGCTTTGCGTAACAATGCGGTTAATCGATTGTGTTACAGCGATCTCGCTTTGCAATGCTGCCTCAAACACACTTCTGAATGTTGCAAACTCTTGTTTTACAGCCGCTACTTCCGGTGAAACCGCGGTTCCGCCAACAGTCATGATGTAGTTGAATATTTTAAGCATGTGTCCGCGCTCTTCGTCAGACTGCTTAAGAAAATATTTTGCACTATTTTTGAATCCGTTACGGTCACACCATGAAGCCATGGCCAGATATTTGGCAGAAGCTTCCGCTTCCATTTTCACCTGATTGTTCAAAAGTATTTCTATTTCCTCTTTCAGGGAAGTCCGTTGTCTCAATAAATCTCTCATGGTTCACTTTCTTTTATTTGTATTAACAAGTACAAATATCATGCGAAAGTTCAGCATTACAAACGAAACACGAAATTTGGAATTGGTCTAATATGATCGAAATGAGCTATTTAGACTAATTCTGCCTCGTTATATAATAGTTGGTGTAAAAGGGAATTAAGCTCGATTGCGAAGTGGGTGCCGTTCACCAATTCTCTTAATTGGATCAGCTCGCAAAGCGTAAGTTTGTGATTAATGTTAAGCTGGGGTGCTTCAACAAACTCATAGTCAGAGTCATCGGAGAGGTCAAAAATCTTGCTATGAATGTCAATGTTGTTAATGAAGCGACGGAAATTCAGGAAATCCTGAATTCTGAAAGAAGCCTGCATTTCACCAAAATGAAGAATGATCTTAGATGTTAAATCGCACTGGAGACTAAATCCTTTCGCAGTACTAAACAGTTCATTTGGGGTATTCACTGACAGCAATCTATTTGAATCGTGGAAATTGTTGCACAAATATAACCGCAAACAAAATGTCAAACAAGTTTATTTGTAAGCAATCTAATTACAGGGAAGATTATGAAGCCGATTGCATATTGTGATCCTTTCCAAAATGCCTTATGATCGTGCGATCTACTTTCTTCTCCGCGTGCCATATCTCGTAGTTCTTTTGAAGATTGACCCAAAATTGCGCGGTGTTGCCGAAAGCCTCCGACAGCTTTACAGCAAGTTCCGGAGTTATTGCAGCTTTTTCGTTCACAACAGCAGAAAGCATTTGGCGCGTTATGCCAAGCCCATTAGCAACTTCTGTGATTGTAAGGCCTCTTTCTGCAATAAATTCTTCTCTTAAAATTTCTCCGGGATGAACAGGAGCGAGGTTTCGTTTTATCATGATCATTTCAATGATAGTCTACATAATCAACATCAAAAATATCCCCATTTTCAAAGCGAAAGATAATCCTGTAATTTGGGGAGACTTTGATTGACCAAAATTCACTAAAATTTCCAGTAAGCTTGTGCACACCGGATCCAAGCTGTGCAATATCATTTACCGAAGTCACCGCATCAAGCTGATCCAGGATCCGGTTTATCTTTCTCAAATAAGTTGCTGGCAATCGAGAGGCGTTTCCATCCTGATAATAGGCCAACAACCCCTTATGCTTAAAGGTGACAATCATCTATTTTAGTGTGTGTAATGAAAAGTGGTGGCTAGTTCCCAGCCTTCGCCCAGTTATCCCTTAATGTCACTGTCCTGTTAAATACAAGCTTTTCTGCGCTGTCGGGGTCTTTGGCGAAGTAGCCTTTGCGGAGGAATTGGAATGATTCTCCTTCTTTGGCTTCGTTGAGTGCTGGCTCGGCGTAGCCGGTTATGATTTCCAATGAGTTTGGATTGATGTATTCTTTGAAATCACCTTCTTCCGACGATGGGTCCTCCACGGAAAAAAGACGGTCGTAAAGCCGCACTTCGATCTCCTGCGCATGCGGAACGGAAACCCAGTGCAATGTTCCTTTTACATTGATGCCGGTCGTATCGTGACCACTTTTGCTGTTTTCAATGTAGGAGCAACGCACTTCTGTTATTTCACCATTTTCGTCCTTGATAAATTCGTCGCACTGAATAATGTACGCGCTTTTTAGGCGAACCATTTTACCTGGCGCCAGGCGGAAATATTTCTTGGACGGCGTTTCCATAAAGTCTTCTTTTTCAATATAAATTTCTCTTGAAAAAGGGACTTCGCGATTTCCGGTGGAGACGTCTTCCGGATTATTTTCGCTGTGGCACATTTCAGTAACGCCCTCTGGAAAGTTGGTAATGATCACTTTCAACGGATCTAAAACCACCAATCTGCGCAGCGCCTTTTTATTCAAATCCTCGCGAACACAGAATTCGAGCAATCCCACGTCGATCATGTTTTCACGACGTGCCACGCCGATGCGATCGCAAAAGTCGCGGATGCTTTCCGGTGTATAACCTCTTCTGCGCAGGCCGCTGATCGTCGGCATTCTTGGGTCGTCCCAGCCATTCACATGCTTTTCCTGAACCAGTTGCAGCAATTTTCGCTTGCTCGTAACTGTGTAGTTCAGGTTACGGCGGGCAAATTCGTATTGATGTGATGGATAAATGCCAAGCTTTTCAATGATCCAGTCGTATAACTCGCGGTGAGGCACAAATTCCAATGTACAGATGGAATGTGTCACTGTCTCAATCGAATCACTTTGTCCGTGCGCAAAGTCGTACATCGGATAGATGCACCATTTGTTGCCCGTGCGGTGGTGATGCGCATGTTTGATACGATAGAGAATCGGATCGCGCATGAGCATATTAATGTGCGCCATATCGATTTTAGCGCGAAGCGTGCGATTTCCGTCCGGGAAATCGCCATTTTTCATTTGTTCAAAAAGCGCCAGGTTCTCTTCGACCGACCGGCTTCTGTAAATGTTGTCTTTTCCAGGCTCGGTCGGTGTGCCTTTCAACAATGCAATTTCCTCGGAAGTTGAGTCATCCACATAAGCCAACCCCTTGTTAATCAGCTCAACGGCATATTGATATAACGTGTCGAAGTAATCGGAAGCGTAAAGCTCGTTTTCCCATTCAAAACCCATCCAGCGGATATCGTTTTTAATGCTTTCCACATATTCCGTATCCTCGGTAACCGGGTTGGTGTCGTCGAAACGAAGGTTTGTATAGCCAGGAAATTTTTTGGTCAATCCAAAGTTGAGGCAAATGCTGGATGCATGGCCGATATGTAAATAGCCGTTTGGCTCGGGTGGAAATCTTGTTATGATCTGGGTGTATTTTCCTGCCTGCAAATCCGCCTCCACAATTTCCTCAATAAAATTCAGGCTTTTCTCTTCTTTTTTCTCTTCCGTAATCATACTAAAATGGAAATATTTTTCGATTTTCAAAGTTAACCTTCTTCCCAACAAAACCAGCAATGAACCGCGGCAAATCGCAAATCCGGGCTGTTTCCTTTACTTTTGCAAAATGCGCTATTTTCTCGAATTCAGCTATAAAGGAACTGCCTACAACGGCTGGCAAAAACAGAACAATGCATTGGGCGTCCAGCAAGTCCTGGAAGAAGCGCTGGCAAAAATCCTGCGCTTACCCATTGAAATCACAGGCAGCAGCAGGACCGACACCGGCGTACATGCAGAACAACAATTTGCACATTTTGATTTAGAAAATCGGATCGAAGATGAAGAGCTGCTAATTTATAAGCTCAACGGACTCATTCCCAGGGACATTGCCGTGCGGCGGGTTATTGAAGTTCCTGACGATATCAACTCGCGTTTTGCGGCAACGCATCGGAAATACGAATACCGCATTACCAGGCAAAAAAATCCTTTTTTGACAGATTTGGCGTACTTGTTAAAGGCTGATCTTGACATAGAGCGAATGAATGAAGCCGCGGCCTTACTGCTGCAATACAATGATTTCGAAAGTTTCAGCAAGATTCACACGCAGGTGAATAATTTCCGGTGCACCATTACGGAGGCTATTTGGGTTGATTCAGACGATATGCTCATCTTCCACATTCGTGCCAATCGTTTCCTGCGCGGAATGGTTCGTGCGCTTGTTGGCACTTTGCTGGATGTGGGAAAAGGTAAGCGGACCGTTGCTGAATTCGAACAGGTTATTTTGTCAAAAAACAGAAAAGTGGCTGGCGCTCAGGCTCCTGCGGAAGGGCTTTTTCTGGTGGAAGTGGGATATGACTTTATTTGATCGCGTCCTTGCTGAATTGGTTATTAACCAAACGGAAAATGCCGAGCGGATTAGAATTCTTCAATTCATCTGGTAAAAGTTCATCAGGCCAGCCTTGAAATGACTGCGGACGAACAAAACGCAGAATAGAATGTCGGCCAACAGAGGTGAATTTTGCATCCGCGGTCGCGGGAAACGGGCCGCCGTGATGCATGGAAGGGCAAACCTCGACGCCGGTAGGAACGCCATTCAGTATAAACCGACCCGAAATTTGGGCAAGTTGGTTAACGATCTCTGCATGTGCATTAACCTCGCTTTCCTCCGCCATTAAAGAGCAAGTCAGCTGACCTTTCAAATGTGAGATTGCTTCGAGCATTTCATTCGTGTCCTCACAGATCACAAGCAGAGAAAATGGTCCGAAAACCTCCTCATGCAGTTTTGGATTTGCAATAAAACTCTCGCCTGAAACGGTTGCTATGGAAGCCTGCGCCTGATTTTGCCCCTCAGACATTTGCTCAGAAACGGCCAGCTTATTTACATCTTCCTGCTCAAAAGCATGGTCGCAAAGTTTGTAATAATTTTTGCAAATGCCGGCCGTAAGCATTGTAGCAGATGTGGTTTTCAGGATTTCATTTTTATATGAATCTGTAAATGCGATCAAACCCTGCGTTTTGGTTACAAACACAAGTCCGGGATTGGTGCAAAACTGACCTGCGCCTAAACTAACCGAACCAGCCAGCGTCTTTCCAAGCTCCAATGCATTGTGTTCCAGATATTCGGGCAATACAACAATTGGATTTACACTGCCCATTTCTGCAAAAACGGCAATCGGCTCTTCACGTTCCTGCGCCATTTTGAACAGCGCCATTCCGCCTTTCATTGAACCCGTAAATCCAACGGCCTTACTGGCAGGATGTTTTACCAACGCAGTGCCCACTTCGAAACCGTCATCATATAGCATAGAAAAAACGCCATCCGGCATTCCTGTCCTCTGCGCTGCCTTTACAATCGCTTGCGCCGTGAGATCGCTTACGCCTGGATGTGCGGCGTGCGCTTTGACGATAACGGGGTTTCCTGCCGCCAAAGCCGGGCCGGTGTCCACGCCGGCTACGGAATAGGCAAAGGGGAAATTACTGGAACCAAAAACAATCACCGGGCCAATAGGAACCAACATTTTGCGAATGTCAGGCTTGGGAACGGGTGTGCGGTCGGGTAGGGCGGTGTCGATGGATGCATCCATCCATGAGCCTTCCCGGAGCAGTTCGGCGAATTGGGTAAGCTGGTTGATCGTTCGTGCACGTTCACCTTGCAGGCGTGCGATAGGCAAACCGGTTTCCAGATTTGCCCTTTCGAGCAAAACATCGCCAATTGCCATTATTTCTTCGGATATCGCAATCAGGAAATCAGCCCGTTTTGCAGCGGAAACTTGCGCGTATTTGCCAAAAGCCTGTTTTGCAAGCAGCATAGTCTGCTCGACTTCATCAATCGTTGCTGTATGAAAATGTTCAGGAAGAAATGAATCTTTCGCGGGCACGTAAGATTGGAATGTGCGATCGCCCTGGCTAGAAAGTGAATAGCCAATGTAGTTTTTACCTTTAATTTCCATAAGTTAAGATATTGTCAGACGAGACGTGCAATAAGATCATCCACTGAAATTCCTTCGGCCTCAGCCTTGAAATTCCGGATTATTCTGTGGCGTAACACAGGCAATGCAACTGCTTTCACATCCTCAATATCCGGCGAATATTTTCCGGAAAGCAATGCATTACATTTCGCAGCCAGGATCAGCGCCTGTGAAGCACGAGGGCCTGCGCCCCAGTCGAGATAGTCGTTGGTGTCTTTTACGGCGAGTCCGGCGGCTGGCCTGGTTTTGTGGACTAGTTTTACCGCGTATTCGATGACGTGATCGGTTACCGGAACACGCCTTACCAAATGCTGGAAATCCATGATCTCCTCGGCAGAAACGACTTTTTTTACCTGATACCGAACGTCGTTGGTTGTGTTTTTCACAATATTCACTTCCTCTGCATACGAAGGATAATCCAGCTGGATCATGAACATGAAACGGTCAAGCTGGGCTTCCGGTAAGGGATAAGTTCCTTCCTGTTCAATCGGATTTTGTGTGGCCAACACGAAGAAGGGACGCTCCAATGTATGTTTTGCGCCTGCAATGGTCACCGAATATTCCTGCATCGCTTCCAAAAGGGCGGATTGCGTTTTAGGAGGCGTACGGTTGATCTCATCGGCAAGGATAATGTTTGCGAAAACAGGACCTTTGATGAATTTAAAATTACGGTTCTGGTCCAAAGTTTCCGAACCAAGAATGTCTGACGGCATTAAGTCGGGTGTGAACTGGATCCGGTTGAAATTGAGATCAAGCGAAGAGGCAATCGTCTGAATGAGAAGCGTTTTAGCCAGCCCGGGAACGCCTACCAACAGGCAGTGGCCCTGGCAGAAAATAGCGGTAAGCAATCCTTTAACAACCTCATCCTGTCCGATTATTACGTTTCCAATCTCACTCCGGATTTTATCATAAGCTATTTTCATAGCTTCGGCAGCTTCAACGTCCGATGAATACCTCACAATTTGTCAGATTAAATTTTCAACTCCTTTAACCGCAATGCTTACTTAAAAAAGCTAAATATCGTTTGCTAAGGCCTCTAAGCCAAGGACTTTGCAATCCTTGTATTCGGGTTCAATGCTAATGAAAACGTCTCCTTGCGCTTTTTTAAACCATTCTTCCAATGCATTATTCCGTTTGTTACTAAGCACGATCTGGGCTAGTTTTTCATAGTCATCGCGCAGGTTGGCCGTGTGCGGTTCGGATTTGCTTTTGTACCAAATGATACGCATTGCGCTTCTTCCGTCTTCCGTACGATATGCAACCGGTTTGCTCAGGTCGCCCACTTTCATGGTGTCAATCGCAAAATATAATGCCGGATCCATAGATGCATCCAAGGTCAGACGAGCCAGGCCCGTGTTTCTGTCCATGATCAAACCTCCCGATTCGGCTGTTTCTTTATCTTCGGAGTTGTCCAGCGCGGCTTTGGCAAATTTCAATGTGTCAATCTCAATCAGGTTTCTCAGGCTGTCCAATGCACGGATCGCCGAGGTCATATCCGTTCCTTTGTTATAATCAGGGCGTAAAAGAATGTGTCTTGCGTGATATTCCGCACCGCGTGTTTCAATCAATTTAATTAAGTGAAAACCAAATTGCGATTCAACGATATTGGACATTTCGCCCGGTTTCAGCGATAATGCCGCTCCTTCAAACTCAGGAACCATTGCACCGCGTTTTGCGAAATTCAGGTCACCACCATTTTTCGCCGAACCAAGGTCTTCTGAATAAATCTGGGCTAATGTGGCAAAGTCTTCGCCTTTTTCAGCGCGTTGCTTCAGTTCGAGCAATTGTTGTCTTAATTTATCCTTTTGCTCGCGGGTAACTGTTCCCAATTTTACAATGTGGCCAATTTCCACTTCGGAAGGAATGTAAGGAAGACTGTCTTTTGGAATGGAATTAAAAAACTTGCGCACTTCACTTGGCGTAATCTTCACATTACCGGAAATGGTCCGCTGCATTTTCTCAACGATCTTTTGCTCCTTCACCTGCGTGCGCAACTCACTTTTCAGGTTTTCAATGCTTTTACCGTATGCTTCCACAATGTTCTTTTCGGAACCGAAACGCTGCACCATGTAACCCATTTTTGCGTCCAGCTCGCCATCCACTTCTTTATCTTCCACAACCACGGAATCGATTTCGGCTTTGGCAAGAAGCATTTTGTTAATGATAAGCGATTCCAGAAGCTGGCATTTCTCGGGAGCGGCGCGTCCTTCGGCTTTGTACTGCGTATACATTTCCTCCAATTCGGAGTTCAAAATGTAATGATTATCAACCCTGGCAATGATTTTATCAATGCTCACACCCTGCTGGCCCTGTCCGAAACTGATGATGCTGAGAAGCAGTGTAAAAACGGCAATCAGACCGGGCGCCAATACTTTATTAATTTTCATACGTTTGTTTGATTCTCCTTAATATATTCGGGTTATTGTGGTTTCACTAAAAATGCAGCTTACAAAATGCTAAAATACGGCTAACGCTTAATTTTTTCTAATTCTTGTGCATTCACTTTTACGGGGAATTTCTCCTGCAACCGGTTTATCAATTGTTTTTCCAGTTCTTTTTGGTAATCATTGATCACACTGCCCCGCGCTTCGGCAAATGTCTTTGCGCGTGAAGGCTCTATTTTTTGTACGGAAGTCCAGAAAACCATGTTGTTATCGGTTACCGTTTGTTCGCCTGTTTGCCATTTGAATTTGGTAAACAAAGGATTTTCCTTCGTGAAATAACCATCCCGGATCATAACGGCATCGGGCTTATCGGCATTGTAAACTTTTTCAACGTCGCTTCTGGCCTGACTGTAAAACTGAAAGCTTACCCGCCTGTTGCGGTCCGCTTCGGCCGCTTGCCTGAATGAGCCGTAATCCTTTTCAATGATCCTCAAAATGGGAATGTTCCTTCCATTTAAATATTTCACTACATTCCTGATCCGGTTCGCAGACGTGATCTCGCTTTCATCGGCTGACCTGTAACCTGCAATTTCCACAATGTAATCAGGATTCTTTTCCATTACAATATAAACGTCCGTAAGTGCGTCAAGTTGCTCATTCTCAACTTCGGTTGCATTGGCCCCAAACAAAATTTCCTTCAATCTCCTTTCGAGCTTATAGGGGCTTTGTGCCAATGTCCTTTTAATCGCATTAACAGTCTGCGTGTCTTTTGCCGAAACAACCGTAGCGAGTGCGCGTTCCGGGAAGTTATAGCGCTCTTTATTCCGATCATAAAATGCTTTCTGGCCCGTTGAATCAGTCAGCGACCGTCCCCAGACATTTTCCTCCATCACCTGCGAAAGCAACACGCCTTCTTTGATCTCGCTCATTATGCTGCGGAATTCAGCATTGGTTTCTTCCAAATGCTCTTTCTCATAATCAGCCAGACTTTCGGTCAGATAATCCTGATAGTATTTGCGGAAAACAATCGCAGGCGACGCGTCCTTTGTCCTGGCCTGTTGTTTTCTTTTTACATAATTCAAAAAGCCCAAAGCGTCATACGACTGCTCCTCAATCTTAAATAACGCAACAGAAGCCCAATCTGTTGAAACGGCTCTCATATAATCCCAATTTCCGGCCTTAATGGTGCTGTCGGCCAGCGCTGCAACCGCGTTCCACTGATCTGCATTTTCCTGGACTTTATATTTTTCCCGAAGCCTTTTTGCATTGGCCAGTTCCAAAACCTTTCCTCTCGAATCCGTCACAACCTTTTTGCGCAGCGACGGCGCCATTACGCTATAAGGCTCTAACGAGCGTTTTTCAGCCAGCCTTACAATGTGCCAGCCGTACATGGTCAGCACGGGTTTGGAATATCCGTTCACTTTTGTCAAAGCAAAAGCCGCCTCTTCAATTTCCGGCACCATCTGCCCAATGCCGAACATGGGTAGTAATCCTCTGTTTTTTCTGGATTGTCTGTCATCCGAAAAACTTTCCACTACTGCATCCCAATCTTCGCCGCTTTCCAGCAAAGCATAGGCTTCATCAATCCGTGCTTTCGCGGACTCTTTCTGTGCGGCAGTTCCGGCAGTATCCTGCTGCACCATAATGTGCGCAATCCGCACCATTCCCCGGTTTGAACGTCGGTCCATCACCTTCACTAAATGATAACCTGCTTTCGTACGCACAGGCTGAGAAACCTTTCCAACCGGCAATGTGTAAGCAACGGTTTCAATCGGATAAAGGGTTTGAAAAGCGGTAAAATAACCCAGATCGCCCCTTGTTCTTGCAGCAACCGGGTCCTTTGAAAACTTGGCGGCAAGGTCACCGAAATCGCTGCCTTCCTCCAATCTGCCGCGTAGCGCAATGGCGGCACGGTAAGCTTCCAGCGTGTCCGCCGGTGAAGCGTCTTCCGAAACGCCGATCAAAATATGCGAAGCCCGCACTTCCTGTTTCAGCCTGTTATAAGCCTCATTGGATAGCTTTTCAACGAGCGATTTATCAACCAGGTGATTTTTGGCGAGTTGCTCGCGATAGGATGTGATTTCTTCCTTATAGTCTTGCGTGGTGTCTTTTCCTTCGTCTTTTGCGTGTAAAATCTTAATTTTCAGGTCTTTGTATAAATTAAAATATTCCTCAGGGGTTAACTCACGCGTTGAATCAGATGCGTTTTTGTTTTTATTATATGAATCCTGGTAGTCCTCTACCGAAAATTTTTCATTTCCTATTTCCAGTAATGCAGGCGTTTCAGTTACTACTATTTGTTGAGGGGGTGCAGTTGTTTTACAGGAGCTTACAGCCAGAAGCGCAAGCAGGGCAATGTTGTATTGTATTTTAAGCATGTTTACAAATCGAATTTTAAGGAGCTCTCGGCATCAAATTACTGCCGGATTGACGCTGGTAAAGCCAGCAAAGTTAGACGCTTTCCTAACAGATCAAAAATATAACGTTCAGGCACGTGATTTGTTCTTCTATAATCCAAATCATACATGGGAATCGGTATGGCGTGATCGCCACACTGAGGAACGCCACAATGTATCTGCTCTCTCAACTTCGGTTGCCACGTCAGGCGTTTTTGCACTTATGCCCGAATATTTGTTTTGATAACAGTAAATGTCCATTTACTACGTCTCAGGCACAATTTTTTTTGTCAAAGCAGGGCAAAGTAGTTCTTAAACAGGTTGGTTATGGAAGATAGTAGGAAAAGAGATTTCGTTCAGGCAATCAAAGCATTGTGGATCGAACAAAAAACCAGAGAACTTCTTTATTTGGAAGCATTGAAAAAGGATAGCATGAGTCCTTGCAGGCGTATTCTCAGCCAGGGCCATGTAAGTGCATTGTTATTCCAAAAAGAAATAAAATGGATCTACGATTATTTTAAATGCTTCCTGACTGATAAGGAATTAGGGGATACCAACCACATTACGGCCAGGACGGCTTTGAAGATGCTGGAAGATGTGGAAGAGAAAGAACAGATTGCAACCTGCCTCAAAAAGATCGAAGCAGCAACATTAAAGTTATATAAAATGCTCCGTACCCATGTTGATAAAGATTCTGAGGCGAGGTTAATGCTGGACGAACATCTGGTAAGGATTTCGGAGTTTTACGAAGCATTATCCAAACTGGAAGTAGGAACCAGAAGCCGGATTGGTTACATCGCAGCAGCGTAGTTTGCAACACTAAATTTCATACAATTCAATCGGCAAATCATCGGGGTCGGCAAAGAATGTGAATTTTTTACCGGTGAACTCGTCTACTCTTATTGCCTCTGTTTCAATACGTTTTTTTCGCAACTGTGCAATTGCCAGTTCAATATCATCCACTTGAAAAGCAATGTGCCTTAAACCGGTGGACTCAGGTCTGGACGGACGCTTTGGCGGATCAGGAAAAGAGAAAAGCTCAATAATGTATTGTCCGTTCAGCGAGAGATCCAGCTTGTAGGAGTTTCTCTCTTCCCGAAAAACTTCCCTTTCAATTTCAAATCCTAAAATCGCTGTATAAAAGTGCTTCGATTTGTCGTAATCGGAACAAATGATGGCAATGTGGTGAACGGCTTTCAGTAATTGCATAATGCTTGACTGTGAGGTCCAAATATAGGCCGCAAAAATTTAAATTCTTACAAATATCTTTCTTGCATAAAGCCAATAGAGGATCGCCCATTCCACCAGCAAAATAATAGCGCCGCGAACAATTGGCTGATAATGCTGACCCAAAACCATATCATATTGCTGGCTTACGTTGATACGGAATGAGCTGTCGATGAAACTGACGATAGTTTCTGCCATTACATATGCCACGATCGAGTTTGTACCAATGACAATGAGCGGGAAAAAGAATTTTTGTTTTTGATTGACATCAACAAGGAAATAAAACCCGGCCAGGAACAACATACAAATTCCGCCGCTGAACAATGTCCAGGCGGGTGTCCAGATCCTTTTCACGATTGGGTTTAGGCCGGTGAAATTCAGGATAAGTGCAAGCGCCAAAAGGATAGCCGCCGTAATAGCGAGGCGTTTGAGCAGCCAAGTGGCGGAAGGCGCAGATTTGAGCCATTTACCGGCTATGAGACCGAGTATCATTGTTCCTAATGTCGGAATGAAACTTAGCGTACTATATCCACCTCCGTTAAACCGGAACGGCTCGGGACGTGGAAATAAGTTGAGGAACCAGCGGTCAAATGCCCAGGCGGTGTTTGTATTTTTATTCCAATGTGCTGCAAATCCTTTCAGGTTATGCTCCCAGTTGGCCACGTTGCCGGTTTCAGACCAATCGAAATAAGGACCAGGCAAGCTGTATAATGCGAATGCGAGACCATAAGCCAATAAAATTCCTGCTAATGCGCCCCATTGCGTACGTTCGCCAGTAAAACCAAGTGCAAAAAGTATTGGGTAACCCAGCCCAATCTGTGTTAATGTATCTTCAAAGGTGAAATTGGTCTGTTCGCTATGCATGGAGCGCAGGAAAATACCCAACAAAATCAAAGTAAGCGATCTCCTGAACGTGTGCAGCCACATTATGGCTGTACTTTGTTCTTTACTGGCACGGCTGGCAATAGAGTAGGGAAGGGCCACTCCGACCAAGAATGAAAACGATGGCTGGATCATGTCATGCAGCGAGCAACCCACCCATTCTACATGACTCTGATGAAAATCCAGAAATGCCCAAAAAGCACTGCCTGGAAAGGCTTCCGCAACTTTTCCCAATCGGAGCACTTCGGCCATCATCAGGAACATTACAAATCCACGGTAAGCATCAATGGATGAAACACGTTTTGGAGCAGGTATATACTCTTTCAAATTTTGATGGGTTTAGTCAGACCACAAAAGAAAAAACCCCGCCGGATTTACCCAGCGAGGTTTTTTGGATTATAATATATGGTTTACTAAACGTTCATCTTTTTAAGCTCCTTCACGGCGTGATCAGCTGCACGTGCCGTCATCGCCATGTAAGTAAGCGACGGGTTTACACAAGATGCCGACGTCATGAATGCGCCGTCCGTAACATACACATTCTCCGCGCCCCAAACCTGGTTGTTCTTATTCAAAACTGATGTTTTTGGATCATTACCCATTCTGGCAGTTCCCATTTCGTGGATACCAATGCCCGGGTGTTTTGAATCGTCAATGTATGGCGTTACGTTTTTCAGACCTGCCGCTTCCAGCATTTCCGCCGCGTCATTCATCATATCCACGCGCATTTTCTTTTCGTTTTCACCGTATGCCGCATCAAAAACAACAAGTGGAAGTCCCCATTTGTCTTTTTTGGTCGGGTGCAATGTAAACCGGTTTTTCTCGTCAGCGATCATTTCACCAAAACCCTGAATGTTCATATTCCATCCGCCCGGTTCCGAAAGTGACTTCTTGAAATCAGCACCGAAACCATCCGTTCCCACGCCGCGTCCCCAGCTTTCGCGACTTGCGCCTCCCTGGTAACCAAACCCGCGGATATAATCGCGCTTGTCGTCGCCCCAGTTGCGGTAACGTGGAATGTAGATCCCGTTTGCCCGTCTTCCGAAATAATATTTGTCTTCAAAACCATCTACGTCCGCTCTTGCGCCAACTGCCAAATGGTGATCCATAATGTTACGGCCAAGCTGGTCGCTTTCGTTACCCAGACCGTTCGGGAAGCGTTTCGACTTGGAGTTCATTAAAATGGATGCCGATGCAATAGCCGAAGCATTCATGAAAATGATCTTCGCGTAGTATTCTTTGGTTTCCAATGTGTTCTGGTTGATCACACGAACGCCTGTCACTTTGCCTAACTTATCATCGTAAATCACTTCTGAGACGATCGAATCGGGCACCAATGTAAGGTTACCTGTTCTCTGCGCGGCAGGAAGCGTAGCCGATTGTGTGCTGAAATACGCTCCATATGGGCATCCGCGCATACACATGTTACGGAACTGACAAGCAGCGCGTCCCAATTCTGTGTGGAAAGCCTGTGGTTGTGTAAGGTGGGCAGCGCGTCCCATAATGATGTGACGGCCTGCGAATTTCTTCTCTACTTCGCCTTTTACGTGTTTTTCAACACAGTTCATTTGCATTGGCGGCAGGTAATTTCCGTCCGGTAATACATCCAGACCATCTTTTGCACCGCTGATCCCCGCAAATTTTTCTACGTAATCATACCATGGCGCAATGTCTTTATATCGGATCGGCCAGTCTACTGCAATGCCATCTTTAGCGTTCGCTTCAAAATCCATCGGGTTGAGGCGATAGCTCTGGCGTCCCCACAGCAGCGAGCGCCCGCCTACGTGATAGGCACGGATCCAGTCAAACTTGCGGGTTTCTTCGTATTGGTTCTCCTTATCGTTTTCAAACAGATATGCCCATTCTTCATTGGCTGTATAACCTGTCCTGATCCCGGCCCAATATTGTTCTTTGGCAATGGTGGTAACGCGGCCTCTGTGCTCAAATTCCCACGGAGCCAGGGTTGCGGTTTTGTAATCGGTAATGTGCTTAATGTCGCGGCCTCTTTCGAGCATAACCACTTTCAAGCCTTTTTCTGTCAATTCCTTAGCTGCCCAGCCGCCGCTGATGCCCGATCCAACCACGATTGCGTCGTATGTGGTTTGTTTCGCTGCTTTTATGTTCAAATTCATGATGAATATTTTTCGATTTTTAATGACTTGGCCACTCACGGCCATAAAATTTCAGCTAGCCGCTGCTTACAATGCCCAGGCTTTCTGCCCCGGTTTATAATCAATGCAACCGTCATAACGCCCTGGAACTGCCACATATTCGAGTGCTTGCGTGGCTCCCTGCTCTGAGGTAAAATAGCCTAAAAGGGTCAGTTCTTTCAGCAGACGGAAGAATGGCACAGGTGCGTCGGTGTATTCTTTTCCGGCTTCGGTATACTTTTTCTTTTCGGTGTCCGCTTTGGCCAAATCGTCTTTTGAAGCTTTTTCCATTTCCGTCAGGATCTTGGTTTGTTCCTGTGGCGTGGCTTTCATGAAATCTTTCTTTTCCAACTCCTCCAATCCTTTATTGAAACTTTTCTGCTCGGGTTCAGAATAGCAATCCTTCATCATCTTTTCAATAAACTCACCCACTTTTGCATCCTTCGCTCCTGGTGTGTCTGTTTTTGGAATAATGATCTCGGTAACCTCTGCAATCAGCGCCTGCCGTTCCGGGGTAAACGGAAATGTAATTCCGGTAGCAGTATCCGAAGCTTTCTTGCAGCTTTCCAGAAAAGCCAGCATCGTGGGAGCTGAGAGTGCGCCACCCATTAAAAGTGCCACACGACCAAGGGCATCACGTCTTTTCATTTGATATACTTTATATGATAGGTTAACAATCCAAAGTGTAATAATACATTTGATTAATGCAATTTCTAAAAGCCTGCTAATTTATGAAATATTCTCTGTTTACAGGTTCTTAGAACAATTCTATATAATGTTTAAGCCCGGTATGTAACTCACAATCAATACGCTGCTTGTTATTAAAAAAGCATTAATGTGTACGTTCTTAGCATGGCTGAATTCCTCGCCGCTGAAATGAACGACTTATATTACCATTAAATTGCAACCGCGGATGTCAGAATTATCAAAGCGCCCCATCACGTAAAACGAACCTTCCGTTTCGCCAAATCTGCCCAGGTCCTGGGTTTCTATGAATGAGCAGCTGTCGAGGTTTGCGAGGTCGATCACATTGATGCCGCCGGTTTTGGATTTGGTAATGTTTTGGTCGTAAATGGCAAATGGATCGTTGATATCGCGGAGCAGGATCCGCATGGAAAAACCCGGCAAGAGCAATCCTGAGCCGTGTGAATAACCTTGTGAAAGCATTTCGGTCATGCCATATTCCGAATGAATTTTATCGACAAATAACCTGCCGGTAAGTACATCGTGCACCTCTTCCCTCAAAAGCTCCTGTCTGCGCCCTTTCATCCCGCCCGTATCCATTACCGTAAGTTCTTTTATTTTACTCAAAAACGACAAATCATATGCGCTTTCAGCAAGGTCAAGCAGCGCAAATGTGACGCCAAGCAGGAGAACCTTTCTGCCATCCGGGTTGCTGGACAAGAAAGTGAGCGTTTGGAGCAGTTCTTCCACATTTTTAAGATAAAAACCTGACAATTCTGACTGACTTTCAGCAATAAAATGTTGCATCATATACACGAGCGAAGAGTTGTTTCGTTCAAGATATGATGGAAGCAGCGCCAGAATATGGAACTGTTTCAGATCACCAAAATTTTCCTGAAAAATGCGCGCTGAGACGGTCTTATATAATGTCTCATCGAACAAATGGTGCTGGCTTGTTTGTTGCCCGGTTGTTCCGCTGCTTTGAAAAATTGCAGATGCAACAGGTGATCCGTCGCCCGGCGATCCGACACTTTTAATAATATGGTTTTTGAAAAACTGAACGGGTAGGAACGGGATATGGGTCAGTCGGGTTACCAGCTCCGGGTTAATGTTCAGGTAGCTGATATATTGGTTGTAAACTGGATTATAGCGTGCCTGATAACGGAAAATATCCATTGCCAGCCGCTCAAAATCAGTGGGTTGTAAATGCAGGATTCGCTCGCGTAATGCCTGCCTTTTTTCGGTTTGTGATTTGTTGTTTTGAAGTTCCAATACTGTTACTTTCGTAGAAATATAAATACAAAGTTAATATGCAATTGAAAGTTTCCCTATTCATCATTTTGGCAGCAGGAACATTTGGCTGCGTGGATATCCCGGACTTTAGTGATACACCCAAAATATATTATAACGGCATTTATTCAGAGCCTGAACAAGATTCCTCCGGCAAGAACATTCGTGAAAATGTAATCATTACTATTGATTTCGAAGATGGAGACGGTGACCTTGGTGCTTCGGCTGATGAGCGCTCGGATTCTTCTTTCGTAAGGCCTTATGGAAATTGGGGGAATTATGAACTCGTAACTGCCCGAAAAGGCAGGGACGGTCGTTGGACCGAGTCGATTCTTGCGGAAGACCAGTACAAATGGATGCCGATATTGAAACCAGATGGCAAACCAGGGCCAATCAAAGGGAAAATAGATCTTAACACCAGCTTTCTATATGGTAACAGCACCGTCCCTGTTTATGTAAGATTCAAAGTGCGTATCCGTGACAGGGCGTTACATGTAAGTGACCAGATTCAGACAGACAGCGTTCAGGTTCCAGGTTATCTATAAAGTTTTTCAGACCCTTCAATCGATTGACTATGAAAAGTGGCAGTGCCTTACTAATCGCATTTTGCGCTTCTTTGTCAGGATGCTTACCAAAGCCTGATTTCGATTCTGTTCCCCGAATCGAGTATGCTTCCATTGTTCAATCTCCTGAATCAGATCCGCTAACTGGGAAAAAGTTGCAGGAGAATGTTGTGATTACTGTGACTTTTGAAGATAAAGATGGGGATCTCGGCGCAACGGCTGATGAACGTTCTGACGAAACCTTCAATTCAATATATGGCAAGCGGGGAAATTATGAACTGGTAACGCTTACGAAAAATGTCGATGGCTCCTGGGACGAGCGTATCCTGTCCAGTGACTCTACCATGTGGATGCCTGTCCTGAAACCCGATGGCAAGGCGGGACCGATAAAAGGAAAACTCGATTACGAATTGAAAAAACCTTACGGAAACAACTCGGTTAACATTGAACAGAAATTCAAGGTCAGGATCCGTGACAGGGCCTTGCATTACAGCAACCAGGTCGAGACGGATATTGTTACCGTTCCCGGTTACCGATAGAGACTATTTATTCAATAATGTTCGCATTCAGCGAGATCCTGAAAGTTGTTCCTTTGCCAATTTCCGAGCTTTTTACAAAAAGCTTTCCGGAGTGATAGTTTTCAATAATTCTTTTTGCCAATGTTAATCCCAATCCCCAGCCGCGTTTTTTGGTGCTGAATCCCGGATTGAAGATTTTATTCATATTGGCCTTGCTCATTCCTTTTCCCGTATCGGCAATGTCAATCCAGATTTCCTTCGTATTGGGCGGCGCCTGAAGCGTTACGTTAATTTCGCCAATTCCACCCATCGCATCCACCGCGTTTTTACAAACGTTTTCAATCACCCATTCAAACAGGTTTTTATTAATTAATGCCGTTTGCTCGTCGGCAAGCTCATTAAAGACAGAAAATTTGACTTTGGACGAAACACGCTTTTCGAGATAACTAATAAAATTCGTCACAATCTCGGTCACCGGTTCATCCTTTAATGTGGGAACAGAGCCAATGTTGGAAAAGCGTGTGGTGATCATTTCAAGCCGGATTACGTCCTTTTCAATTTCCTCGGCAATAGAAGGGTCAATGGTGGGGTCACTCCTGAAATACTCAACCCAGGCCATTAACGACGAAAGCGGTGTTCCAAGCTGGTGGGCCGTTTCCTTGGCCAGACCAACCCAAACCCGGTTCTGTTCCGCCTTACGCGCCGAACTGAATGCCAGATATGCGAGATATCCTATCAGAAGCATCACGGAAAGCTGCAAAAACGGATAATAGCGTAATTGCGTGAGCAAGAATGAGTTGCTATAATAAATGTTGCCTGTGCGCCCTCTTCCCAAATCAACCGGAATAGGCGAATGTTCGAGCTTCATGTCGGCCAGCTTGTCCTGAATGATCCGCTCGCGTTCGGCGGGACCGGCGTTGGCAGGAAATTGAATGTTCTTATTGGGGTTTGGGATATTGTTTTCATTTACATAAATCACAGGGATCTGATAAAAATTTACCGCATCCTGGATCACCTGAAACACCACATTGAAATTTTCGTCAAACGGACTGTTGAAAACATATCGCATTCCTTCCGCATAGAGCTGAACTTCCCGCTCTTCACGTTGTTCCAGCTCTTCCACCAATTTATCGGTATAAAACAGTGAACCAATGCTTAATAGAAGCAGGATGATGCCGATAATGTATTTGTAAAAGCTTTTCTTATCATACGTGTCCAGCAACGAACGGCGCAAGCGCTGACTGTTCAGAATGGCAACGGGATGCAGACGGAAACGGGGCTTTTGCTTTTGAGTTTCGCTAATCATTCAGTGGCCGGGCACGCATTTCCCGGTGTTAATGTTATATCCTGTAAATAACGTAAAATATTCGTGCTTAGTGGGCTAAAATGAAAGAATTCGAGTCTGCTGCGAGATTATTATTTATAAAATTTCTAAATAAACTTCCGGTGCTTTACATACTTTTCTATTGAAGTTTTGTGCCGTACTTTTGTGAACCGAATAAGAACCAGTGATGTATAATCAGTTCAAATCAATAAGTTTATCACATCGGAATGCGACTCTGGCAATCAGGGAACAGCTTGCATTGAATGAGGCGGAGGCGAAAAGCATGATGCTCAGGCTGAAAGATTTCTTCGATGTTTCTGATGTCCTTGTTGTGTCCACATGCAACCGTACTGAAATATACTATTCAGCCTCAACCGATCTGAATGAGGAGATTATCAAAATGCTGTTAATCCAGAAAGGCGTATCCGATCTGGAATCTTTCAAAGCATATTTCGAGCGTTTTTCAAAAGGGGAAAATGCTGTTCAGCATTTGTTTCAGGTGGCAACAGGCTTGCAATCGCAGGTTGTGGGGGATATGCAGATTCCAAACCAAATCAAACACGCATATCAATGGTCGGCTGATCTTAACATGGCCGGGCCGTTCTTACACAGACTTTTACATACGATTTTCTTTGCCAATAAGCGCGTAGCGCAGGAGACATTTTTCCGTGACGGAGCTGCTTCCATTTCCTACGCTGCCGTAGAATTGCTGGAAGGCTTAATGCCAAATCCAAAAGTGCTGATCGTAGGATTGGGAGAAATTGGTGCGGACGTTTGCCGGAATCTGGCTCAAAAAGCAACTACCGAGGTTACGATCGTTAACCGTTCAAGGGATAAATCGGATAAGCTGGCAGACGAACTTGGTTTCCGCGTTGCTGACTTTTCTGACATTGAGGCGGAGATTTCAAGAGCTGACATTATCGTTTCCTCCATTGTTCGTGACGAGCCTTTCTTTTCCAAAGAAATGATGGTTCGCCTGCGTGGGATGTCATTCAAATATTTCATTGACCTTTCAGTGCCCCGCAGCGTTTCTCCGGAAGTGGAAGAAATCCCGGGCGTAATGCTTTATACAATTGATTCGATCCGTTCCAAAGCGGATGAGGCATTGCACCGCCGTCTGGATGCCGTGCCGCATGTGCGCGAGATTATCGACGAAGCAGTTCTTGAATTCAATGACTGGTCAAAAGAAATGATTGTTTCTCCGACCATTCAAAAATTAAAGGGCGCGTTGGAACAGATCAGAAAAGAAGAGCTGACACGTTTCACCAAAAACCTTTCAGATTCGGAGCTTGAAAAAGTAGAGCGCATCACTACAAGCATGATGCAGAAAATTCTTAAACTTCCCGTGCTGCAATTGAAAGCAGCCTGCAAAAGAGGGGAGGCAGAAACGCTTATAGACGTATTGAACGATCTGTTCAATCTTGAAAAACAATCGGAGAAACATTAATCAAGATCTTTATAAAGAGAAAAAAAGAAAGGATGGCATTTGCCATCCTTTCTTATGTATTACCTTACCCTCCACAATAATTAATTGTTTCTTATTACATTCCCATTTTCTTGATAAATGGTCCTGCTATTGCCAAAACCTCTTCCATAGTCAAAGGTTCGTCAAATGCTTCTGTTACATTGTCTCTTGAAATAGAGCCAATTCCTGAAAGTGTTGCAGCATCAAGTCCGGCGTGAACTGTGTTAGATTCAGGAGTCATGCCCTTATAAACTGCTTCCGGGAAGCCTTTATCTTGCGTGATCCAACCTTTCATCATCGGATCCTTTTTCAGGTGACCGATAATTCTTCTAACCAATGAAGCGTGACGCGCCTCAACAGAGTGAACCTGCAATGCATATTCCAAAATCTGAGGAGAACCAATCAGGTTACCAGCTTGTCCTTTGTATGCACGAACACCAGTGTCTTCCAATGCAGCTGAAATTGTGATGAATGTCATGAAATTAGTCCATGCATCAGGGAAAGCGCCACCATAAGTGAAGTCAAACTGAGGACGATCAACAGCAGCACTGCCCAGCGCAGCTTTCAGAAATTCTACGTGTTGCGTCTCGTGTCTTTCGATTTGTGAGAATACCAAAGTATATTCCGCAGGAATAAAATTGGTCATTCTGTTAGCCTGAAAGTAAAATGTTTCTTCTAAATATTCGAGTGTTAATGCGAAGTTAAGAATGTCGGTTACTGAAGGTGTAGCGCCGTAAGCTTTATTAACAACGGCAGCAAATGCAGTGGGAACAGCGGCTGTGGCCAAAGTGCTTCCAATGCGGTTCATAAACATGCGACGGGTTGTATGCGCTATGCGGCCCGCAGCGTCACCGTCAACTTGTTGAATGCTATCTAATATTCTAAAAATATTCATGTCAGTAGTTTTTTAAGAGTTAGCGTGGCAGGTTTTTTCCACTAATTTTATCCATCACAAATGGCTGTACGCCGCTCAAAATCACGGAAGGAGAAAATGCATTTTCCAATCCCATATTGTTAATCTGGCCACCTGCAAATTCTAGTGCATTCGGATTAATCAAGTCGGCAATCGCAGAAGCGTGTCTTGCTTCAACCGAAACAATTTTACCGGCTACTAACAAATAATTAACGTCTTTGATCAGTTTACCTGCGCCGTTGTAAGCTGCAACACCTGTATCTTCAAACAATTTTGCGGCGCCAAGAACACTCTTGCGATCAGCGAAGTCGATGGATGAAAAATTAGGAGTAAGTCCTTTGATCGCTTTGCTTCCCAATGCCGTTTTGAAAAATTCTCTGTGGACGATTTCGTGATCACGAATATCGGTAAGGATCCACTTTTCCATATCTGTCATGTTCAGATAAGGAGTCGTCATTACTTGAATGTAGAACGCTGCTTCGAGTTGTTCCAAAGCATAAGCGTAGTTCAGAATTCCGAAATCGCCTTCTCCAAGGTCAACTGTGTCATCTGAAACCAAATCCTGCTCTGTGCAGGCACCAAGAATAAACGCTCCCGTCGCAGCTGCAACACCGGCAGATCTTAGGAAATAACGTCTGTCCACTCTGACAAGCATTTCGCTGTCCGAACGTTCAGAAGGTTGAGTTAATGTTTTTTTCATATCAAGAAAATGTTTGAAGTTTATTGTGAACCATTTTTAATTTCCCACCTGGTCCTGGCAGACTTACGGTGATTAATTCTTTCTGGATTAGTCGATTAAAAAATATCTTGCAACTTTTAGGAATACTATTTTTTAATTTTGCATTTATCCAATTCAAACGAATGATATATGGCAAAATCGTTGTATTATTTGGTTGGAAGTATTTTTAAAATCCTGATAAATAATAAAAAAAAGTGGCGCTATAATGAACAGCGCCACTTTTCTCAGAGCTGATTAAAGACCAAATCCTAATGCAAATCCTTTTACCGATCCTGCAAAATCAGAAACTTTGGTTGCACTTCCGTTTGTCAGATTGATCGAATATAATCCGGTATTTCCGCCTACGGTGAGCAGGGCGTAAGCCATGCCCGTAGTGCCGCCGATATCAAAGCCGTTGGCTGCATCAACGTCCACACCTAATGCGCCTATTCTTTCAAGTCCTCCATCGTTTGGCGGGTTTTGCTTGAATAATGAATTGGATTCGCTATCAATGTCATACAATACAGTGCTGGTTGTGCCCGCAAAGCTGTTCGTATAGGCAGCTGCATTCACAAAAGGGGTTCCGGGGCCTGCGACCAGCTTCAATGCACCGTCAACAAGCGTAATGCCGCTTGATACATTGATTCTCAGGTTCTGGCCAGTGTTACTCACAATGCGCAGTCTGTCCGCCACCGGGTTGAAATCGAATCCGAAGCTCGTGCCCATTACTTTAAAATTAGGGTCGTCCAGGTAATGTAATGGTGCAAGCGCTTTGGATGCGGCCGTTGCAAGGTCTAAACTGTACAGTTTTCCGTCAGATCCCAAAGCGTGCAATTTACCGTCGGTGGGGCGGAAGTCAATTCCTTCAATGTTAACGCCTTGCGGCAGGCCTGTAATTGGTTTCTCAATGCGTGTTCCCGCACTCATTGGGTTGAAGATCAAAAGTTTATTGGAAGCGTCCACTGCATAAGCAACCGGAGCCGTGGGCATTGCGATACCAATAATTTTTCCAGCGGGAAGATTTCCGATTTTCAGTAAAGAACCGGTTGTCAGGTTCACCTCAGCAAGCTCCCAGATGTTGTTAACCTTTACCGATGCGATCGCGAAGTTGGTCCCCGATGCAATGTCAAATCCGCCAATATCCTGAATATCCATGCCCAGCGGACCCACTTCTTTCAAAACACCATCATTTGGAGGCATTTGCAGGAAAAGTTTGTCGACGTCCGGATCAATGTCGTAAAGTTGCGTGGTTGTTGCGCCAGCCACATTGTTTGTATAGGCCGCGGCCGCAACTTTTACATCATTGTAGCCTTTCAGATAGCCGTCCAGCGCAACCAATGCATTGGTTTCAGGATGCAGGCGTAGATTCTGGGCTGTGTTGGTAACCAGCCTGATGCGGTCAACAGTCGGATTGAAATCGAATCCAACCACTTCCGGTCCTGATATACCCGGATTAAACGGAACCGGGCTAACGACCGTAACTCTTCCCGGATTGATATCCGCACGAAGGTTTACAGTATAAATGTGATTTTTGTTACCAACTGCGTAAAGTTGGCCTGTTGCGGGGCGGAAATCAATGCCTAATAATTTTTCATCCGGCTCTAAACCTGCGGAGATCGTGAGCGTACGGATAGGTGTACCCGGGTTTTGTACATTTAATTCATAAATCTTGTTGTCGCTTGTTAATGCATAAAAAATTTGATTTGGCTGACTCACCAGCGGCACCGGCTGACTGTCTAGCTGTGTTTGTTCCGTACATGCCTGATTTACAAAGACCAAACCAGCAAGAAGCAGCGAACTTCCGGAGACCGTTCGCAACATTTTAGAGATTTTCATAACATTTGAGTTGAGTGTGACAAGTAATTTGACACACCACATACGCTGGATCTCCAATTTTAGATCAATCTCAATTAATTATATTTTAATCTCAAAACTTGCTTTTTAATGTTATTTTAATTCTATGATCGGTTGATTATCAGTCTTTTGTGAGCATCTCGATCATTTTGTCAAGATTAAGACTTCTTGCAGACGCATCGAAGATTTCCCGGTATACGCCTTCTTTTTCATAGAGTTCAGTATGTGTTCCGAATTCGGCGATGCGTCCTTTTTTCATCACATAGATCTGATCGGAATCCAGGATCTGGGAAAGGCTGTGGGATATGATAACGACGGTTCTGCCTTCTTTTATGGCGTCCAAACTGTTCTTAATTTGTTCTGTCGCGATGGCGTCGAGGCTTGCGGTTGGCTCGTCGAGGAAAATGACGGGGGGATTTTTGAGGAAAAGTCTTGCGATGGCAATGCGCTGCTGTTGGCCGCCGGACAACATTTGCGCGTCGGTTTCATATTGCGCTGGCAATTCCATGATCTGCTCATGCAAATAAGCTTTTCTCGCTGCTTCAATCAATTCTTCATGAGAAGCGTTCATTTGTCCATAACGAATATTTTCGGCTATGGAACCCTTAAAGATGTGGTTTTTCTGCAAAACCATCCCGATGGAATTGCGAAGTGCCGGCAGGTCAAAATCGTTCAACGGAAGGCCATCCAGCGTTAATGTGCCGGAATCGGGCGCATAAAACCCGATGAGCAGGTTTATCAAAGTGCTTTTTCCAGCGCCTGAAAGACCCACCAGTGCGGTGGTTTGCCCGGCTTTGATGTTTACATCCATGTTGAACAGTGCTTTTGTACCATTAGGATACGTAAATGATACATCTTTAAGCACATAATCACCCTTGATCCTCTCCGGAACGACTTGTCCGCTTTGTTCAACAGCATTATCCGCATCCAGAATGTCGAAAAATCCTTCCGAATAGGTTAATGCGTCGTTCATCTCATCGTAAATGCGGTGCAGCTGGCGGATAGGGGCGGAGACATTGTTGAATAGCAGGATGTGAAACATGATGGCGCCAATGGACATCTGCTGATCCAGAACCAGATACGCGGTAAGAATGATGATGAATACGACGCCAATCTGTTCAATAAAGCTTTTGATTCCATCGTAAGCAAAGTTGGTACGACGGGTTTTCAATTGCGTTTCCATCAGTTCCATCTGGGTCTGATACTGCTTTTGTCCCTCAAAAATTTCCCTTACAAAGGATTTAATGACAATGATTGACTCGATCAGATTAATCAGTCCGCTGCTTTTATTTTCCCGTTGTCTTTTCAGCTTGCGCCGGACACCCTGCAAATCCCCAGCCTGCTTGTAACTGATCCAGAAGTAAATCGGTAAAATGGCCAGGGCAATGCTGCCTACATAAAAGTTGGCTGAAAACATGATTGCCAGCGCGACGATGGAATTCGCAAAAAGCGGCAGAATGTCAATGAAGAAGTTCTGTATCAGCTTGGTAAGGCTTTCCACGCCGCGGTCGATGCGGGTCTGGAGCTTGCCTTTTTGATTGTCATTGTCGCTGTAAAAGGAAAGGCTATAAGTTAGAATCCGGCTTACTGCCTCCTGCGCAAGATCACTGGAAACTTTGATCCTGATCTTCTCACCAAAATAGCGCTGTCCAAATACAATGAGCGAGTTGACGATCTCCTTCACAAAGAGTATAAGAGAGATCTGGATCAGCAATTCTTTGCCTTGGACTATTCCCCACTTTTTATCCAGCATGGCCTGCACTGAATCCACGGTGTAACGCAAAACCCACGGGTTAACCTGTGCCGTGACAGCGCCTAACAATGTCAGAAAAAGCGCAAAGAAGATTTGTTTGCGATAAGGCTTAACGTATGGTTGCAGACGCTGGAATATTTGCCAGATACTCATATATAATGTGTCGTGGAAACTTTAAATATACATTTCAGTTGCTGCTCCAATATCTATGCCCTATTTCTTGCCGGACCGCTTGATAGGCCGGCCATATTTCTGCATTTTTTCCTGCGCGTGGTTTCGCCTTACATTCACTTTTTTGTTCTTGTCGATCTTTTCATGAAATGCCCCGCCGCCGGCTTCTCTTTTGGGCAGCTTTAAATCAATGCTTTTCATGTAGATCTGAGGTTCCTCGTCCGGCGTCAGAATCTCGGAGATTCTAAGATTTTCGGGCAGTTCCTCGACTGGGATCTGGTAATTCATCAACGCTTCGATCTGTTCCTGGTGTTCTTTTTCACCTTCTGTGATGAATGAAATCGCGACGCCTTTTTTATCGGCGCGACCAGTTCGGCCTATCCGGTGAATGTAATTTTCAGGAACTTCGGGGATGTCGAAATTAAATACGTGAGAAACTTCCGCAACGTCCAATCCGCGGGCAATGATGTCTGTGGCGATCAGGACGCGAAAATTGCCTTCGTGAAATTGTTTAACGGTGTTAAATCGATGATTCTGCTCTTTATTGGAATGTATAACACCAATCTTGTTCAGGTAACCCAATTCCAGCTGGCCAAAAAGCTGATCCGCTAGTTTCTTCGTTGCCACAAATACGAGCACTTTGCTCATATCCTCATTCTCTTCTAACAGTAGATCGAGCAGGTTGACTTTGGTGTAAAAATTAGGAACGTAATAAGCTTTCTGCTCAATATTATCCAGAGGCGTGCCTACCGGCGCAGCTTCTATCCTCACAGGATTGTTGAAATAGGTCTGCATCAATGCTTCCACTTCTGGTGTCAATGTTGCGGAGAAGAGCAAATTCTGGCGTTTCTGTGGGAGAAGATCCAATATGTTTTTCAGCTGCGTGCGAAAGCCGAGGTTCAGCATTTCGTCCACTTCGTCAATAACAAGCTTTTTAATTGCCTTTGTTTTAAGAGAACCATTCAATGCAAGATCGAAAAGTCTTCCAGGCGTTGCTACAACCACATCTGCGCCATTTTTTAGTTCGGCCATCTGCACCTTAATGTTACCGCCGCCGTAGGCCCCAACCACTTGCAATGTCAGGTAAGCGCTTAGTTTCTTCACTTCTTCTACTACCTGCACCACCAGCTCGCGCGTAGGAACCAGGATCAGCAGTTGCGGAAGACGGTCCTTCGAAAATTCAAGCTGCCGAAGTGTAGGAAGTAAGTATGCAAATGTCTTCCCCGTTCCTGTTTGCGCTATGCCGCACACATCTTTACCAGACATCATGACCGAAAACACCTTATGCTGAATCGTCGTGGGCGTTTCGTAGTTCAGATCCGCAAGGGCTTGCAGCAGAGGTTTGGTAAGATTTAATTCTTCAAAAGTCATAACAATGATTATAATAAAGCACAAAGTTACGTCTAATCTGCGGTTAGCGTCGCATCATTTGCGGGTATATAGCCAAGCCCACCAAATCAAGAGGAACTGTAAAGGCAATCTAAGGAGCGCCAGCCATAAATAGGGATTGTGTTTTTGGTAAAAACTGATGGCCATTTGAATGTTGGCAGGAAAGACGGCAACGAGCAGAACAATGATCATCCACGCACCCGCTGTGCGGGCTGCTGGGAAAAGTAAAAGCAATGCAAACGCGATCTCACAGGCTCCGCTCAGTAAAACGAGCTCATAGTGCCAGGGCAAATATTTTGGCATGATTTGCATAAAACCCTTCGGACGAAGGAAATGCATGGTGCCGGTGAAGACATACAGCGCGACCATGATGTAAAGTCCAATGAGTTTCATGGTAAATGTTCGGTGAGCAAATTTGCAAAAAAACAACAACAACCAGGGATGCCAGCAGGCCCCGGGTTGTTGTTTTGCTCAAATGTTTGTTCAACACGCCATAATGGTTGTTTACCGAGTTCTGAGCCTGCCTGTATTGCGGTTGTAAGTGCCTAACGGGAAGCTGAGACCTGCATTGATTCCGAAGTTTTGGTTCTTCACATTGCTGTTGCCGTCTTTCGTCACGTCAATCAGCCCAAGGCCGTAACGCGCATCCAGATTAAGCCAGATTTTTTCCTGCAAACGAATGTTAACGCCTGCACCGAAAGTCAGACCCAAATCAAATGGATTGTAAGCTCGGTTGTTAGAGTCGCCGTTCAGGTTGTTGCCGTCCTTGTCTTTTGCGCCAACAAGAAAATTAAGGCTTGGTCCAAGGAAAATTTTCGGGCGAACCTTGTCTCCGTACTGTCCGAAAAAGAATGTCGCCAGCAATGGAGCCTGGATGTAATTTAAATTAATTTCCCCGGTTTTGTTGTTGGTCTGCGCGCCCATTTGCGTAAACAGCAGCTGCCCGGTAAAACCGAACCCGGTTTCAGAGCTGTAATTGTAGAATCCGCCGATGGTTAATCCTGGTTTCCAGTCGTTGTTAGCCACGTCTCCTCTGAAATTGGCGATGGAAACCCCAACAACAGGCCCAATGGAAACATTTTCCTGCGCTTGTGCCTGCGTTACAAACAATGTAACCGCAAGTAATAGAATAATGCAATTTTTCATTTTAGTAGGTTAAATATATTTGCAAGAAAATAGCAAATCATATACCACGGCGGATGAAAAATTGCAGGAAAGCCAAAGCGCTCACAGCAAGACGGATATTTATATATTTATATTTAGTCTAATTTTGTAAGCGGGGAATTAACTCTACAACTGTATACGTTACCCGCAAAAACCGGGTTAATACAATTTTAGTCTTCGTCTTCATCGAGAAACGATTGTCCCGGGATTTGGTAGGTTTTCAAGTATGCTTTTAACTGAGATGGCACTTTCCAGTTTTTGATCACATTCCGGATGTTTTTTATTTCCGCTTTCATTTCATTCACATTGGTGTTGAATTTCACAATCACCGTTGTAAGTGAGTTTGCATGCTGGAACGGCAACCCACAGACGGCCGTAATCTTTTTCTGAATGTTCTCCTTTACAATTTCCAGTTCTTCCACCTGCTGCTTCAAAACCTTATTATAATAATTCAGCTGGTTCTTGCTTAAATTTTCAAGCTCGTCCTGATCAATCCGGTCCAGCTCGATCTGTAATTTCAGCAGTTTGAGCAGGTTGTTTTCCTGATAGGCCTGGGTAACCTGCTGCATTATGTCTGTCTTACGCAATTTTTCCGCTTCGTCTTTTTCCAGATCGGGGTGAAAAGCTTTCACCAGATCCATGTAAACAGTCCTGACGGATTTCGTGGTTTTCTGCTGCTCGGTAAGTTGTTTGGCTTCCTGGATACGTTTTGCAAGCCTTTCCTCGCGCTGACCGGCTTTGAGGCGCTGCTTTTCTTCTTCGGGCAGATCATGGAAATTTTCGTATTCAATGGGTTCCTTCGCGCCTTCGCTTTCTAATAGAAACGCCGGGTCTGTGATCTTTTCGGCTTTCGCTCTTTCCTCCGCAAGTAATGTTTCAATGTCAACCTGGCTGTATTTATTGAAAACGGGTTTGAGATCTTCAAATCCGTAGTGCGCGATAAGGTCGTAAGCACCTTCGGTGATCAGGTAGGCCAGTTTGTCCTGATAGATCTTCCTGAAAAGATCGGCAGAATAAGTCCTGTCCATGATGTGAACAATTTCCACGCGATATTCCTGATATTCCTTCACCAGCGGATCGAGATCCGTGGGGATACGCTGGATCATTTGATCATAGGCGCTTTCCAGCTCGGGGATCAGGCGGTCCAGCTCCTCAATCTTTTCGGATAGTTGGTTAAATTCCTTTTGTCTTTTGTTTAAGACATTTTTCCGCTCATTAATATGTAAAATAGCAGTTTCGGGCATGTTCTGATTTTGGGTGAAAGCCTCGCGATCAAAGGCTCAATTCCTGGTAAGATATCATGATAATCGCAATGACTGCCAATAGAAGTCCAAATTTGTTAAGATGGTTCAGCCTTTCGTGGTAAATCAGCCAGGCGGCACATGCGGACACCAGCATGGTGAGAATGTTGTAGATAGGGAAAACAAATGCGGCGCTGTTGCCAAATGACGCCAGCGCAAGCAGTAAAAAATAAAGCGAGAGGAAGTTAGGAACACCCAGAATAAGCCCGCCAGCCACACTGCGCCAATGCAATTTTTCACCGCGCGTCAGGATACGGACCAATAAAATGCCCGAACCGATCAGGATAGCGCCGGAACAGGCAATGATCATGAAAAGGGTCGTTTCACCGGGTGCATAGTATTTGACAGACAAATAATTGATTAGCGTGTTGTTGGTTCCGGCTGCCAGAAATGTGAGCAGGGGAAGAATTAACAGCAAATTTGCCGGTGAACGAGCATTGGTCACCGCACCGGCAGACGTTTCTTTCTTTGTGCTTTGGATCGCGCCGAGAGCCAGTGCAACGAGCGCGATCACAAGACCCGCATAATTGATCACCGTAAATTCCTTATTGTTGTTTTTAAAAACAAATAACCCAAAAAGGACAGGGATCACCAGCGACATATTCCCCGCCAGCGACGTAGCGGTGACGCTTACTTTCTGCGCAGTAAGGCCAATCAGCATGAATGTGACTACAAACATTCCGCCCAAGGCGAGTGTGATCAATGTTCCTTCCGAATGCCAGGTGACATTTTGAAACAAATGCAAGTCCGGCGTCAGTAAAAGTCCTGTAAGCACGCAAGCGTAGTAATTGAAAACCACGGCATGAAAAGAATCCACTTTATAGCGCGGAAATGCCCGCATGATCAGGTATAAGGCGACCGTGAAAAGAACTGACAACGAAAAATAAAGCATAGGCGGTTACTAGCGCTTTTGATAAAGGACTTCGTCGATCACCCGTGGATAATTTGCGTGTTCCAATGCGTGGATTTTGGTGGCTACGTCATCCGATGTGTCGGTAGGGGCCACTTCGCAGGTCGCCTGGAAGATCACATTTCCTTCATCATAATGCTCGTTTACGAAATGGATGGTAATGCCCGATTCTTTTTCCCCGGCATTCACAACCGCTTCGTGAACAAACTGGCCATACATACCCTTTCCGCCGTATTTTGGCAGTAGAGCCGGATGGATGTTAATGATCCTGTTTGGAAAAGCTTCCACCAGAAACGGCGGCACTAAAAGCATAAAACCAGCGAGTACAACCAGATCAATGCCTTCATTTTGCAGTATTTGAAGCACTTTCCGTGTTTGATATAATGTCTTTTTATCAAAAAATACGACAGGGATCTGCATTTTGCAGGCTCGCTTTATAACGCCAGCCTGAGGATTATTGGTGAAAATAAGTGACACTTCCACGTCTTCCCGCGCAGCAAAATATTCACAGATTTTTTCAGCATTGGATCCTGAGCCGGAAGCGAAGATGGCCAATCGTTTCATACGTTATCGTTAAGCGTTAATTTATTCTCAATGCGTTTGTCAAATTTGTTTGACAAATTTAATAAAAAGAACGGCTTACGGTAAACGCCGAAAGCCGTTTTTAAAAAAGTCTAATCCAGGTTACTGAAAATCAGAAGATTTTGGTGAGTTCGCTATGACCCATGAGCTTCCCTTTCCTGTAAGTTTCAGTTTTAAGGTCCCATAAAACACCGGGCGCGCGGTATGAAATGCTTTCCATTTCCATTTTCACGGGAAAGCCCATTTTCATTTCGAAGGCCATTTCAGATTTGATCTTATAAGCATCGAATGTTCCGCTGGGAATAGTAATGTTTTCCTGTCCCACCACGCTTCTGTTTCTGATAAGCATGTCAAATGTGATGGACATCGGCCCTGACTGCCCCGTCCCTTTTACGGAAGCATCCTTTAACTTTTCACCAACGACATATTTGGTCGGATATTCGATGTTATCGTAAGTAAATTTCATTTCCATATCCTTGAATGATTTGAGCTGTTCCTGGCTGATCAGCGATTTGGCGTCCACAGTGGTCACATTACCGTCGCATTTCATTTGATAAGTGTTTTTAAGCTCAGACTTTCCTTTTGCGTTCAGCGCTTCCATATCCACGCTAAAAACGGTTGCAGAACCCTCCTGTGAGACATTCACAATTTTGTAGATGATTTTCCCGGTTTCCTTTCCTTTTGCGTCAAAATTAGTCATCTCGAAACCGCTGTCCTGCTTGATTATTATGCCACCGCATTCTTGCGCAATAGACTCTATATGAATACAAAGAAGCATCAGAATGCTCCATAACAGCGTTTTTTTCATGATCAGTAATGTGAAAACATCGTTTAGTTTGGTAAAAGCAAAGATACTTTCCCTGACCAGAATAACTTCCGTTGTCCAAAATATTGATTTTACGGTAAAGATTTTATGCCCAGATCATCGTAACCAGGCCGAGGAGCATTATTATCTTGCAAAGGCTGCTGATCTGTTTGAAGTCGCGCCGGGTGTCGGCCCGCGCCAGGCTTGCAGACAACCAGGCAATAGGGATCAGGAGCAGGAAGAACAAGACAATCAGGACATCATTGTCCAGCGCGCGAGCCATCACAAACAGGGTGGCTACGAACATTAAAAGAATCAGGTACAAGAAATTTTTAGTTCTCCGGATGCCCCAAATGATCGGCAAGGTCCGGCAGCCATGCGCCTCGTCGCCTTTAATGTCCTCCATATCCTTCACAATCTCCCGGACAAGCGAAATGAAAAAGGAGAAAACCGCATAAATGAACACCAGATGCCGGTTAACGGGGAAATGGACGGTCAGGATCAGCAGTGAAAAGCCAGTCAGCAGCGAGACGATAAAGTTGCCGATAAAAGGCAGCCTTTTATACCGTTCGGAATAAAACCACAAGAGGGTGATTGAAAAAACATTGATAACAAAGATGTAAGGACTTACCACCAAGCCAAAAACCGCTCCCATTACATTCAGCACCTGATGCGCGCCCATCGCCCAGCGGCGTTTCAGATAGCGCCCGACTACTACACGTTCCGGCTTGTTAACTATGTCAATTTTTATATCAAAATAATCATTGATAATATAACCTGCCGCTGCAATGCAAACCGTTGAAAGCGTTAAGAAGAACATATCTGCATTCGCGATAATGCTGCGCCATTCATGCCGGGGACCAATCAGTAATATACGTGTCAGATACTGGGTTGCCACCACAATCACCAGGTTGGTCATACGGACCAGCCGGGCGCTTCCGGTAATGTAATCCCACAAAGTAATTTTTGGTCTTGCAGACACATTCATGGAGGCTAACTCGGGAAACAGAAGGTTTAGACAATAAAATTATTCATTTTATCCCATTAACGACAAATCTCAACATCTTTATCCATTTTAGGGATAAAAAATGGATCATTTGTTGTTAGCCTAAAAGATCTGTTGTCATAACGGCTCGCAGAGGGACTTTCAACTTTTTTAATAGCATTATGAAAATTGGTATTGTATGCTATCCTACCTTCGGAGGAAGCGGAGTGGTAGCTACCGAACTTGGTAAAGCACTTGCAAAAGTGGGGCATCAGGTTCACTTTATAACATATTCGCAGCCCCAGAGACTCGACTTCTTCAATGAAAATCTTTACTATCACGAAGTAAATATCCCGGCTTACCCGCTGTTTCAATATCCGCCTTATGAATCTGCATTGTCCAGTGAAATGGTGCATGTAGCATTGAGCGCTAACCTGGATCTTTTGCACGTACATTATGCCATTCCGCATGCTTCGTCTGCGTATCTGGCGAAACAGATTTTGGCACAGCGGGGAATTCACATTCCGGTCATCACCACTTTGCACGGAACGGACATTACGCTGGTTGGAAAAGATGAATCATACGAACCCGTGGTAACATTCAGCATTAATCAGTCGGATGGAATAACGGCCGTTTCGGAATCATTGAAAAGAGACACTTATGCCCATTTTGCGATAACAAAAGACATTGAAGTGATCCCGAACTTTATAGATCTCGACCGTTTCAACCGCCAGAAAAAGGAGCATTTCAAACTGGCTATTTGTCCGAATGACGAGAAGTTAGTTGTTCACACATCCAATTTCAGAAAAGTGAAACGGATTGACGACGTGATCCTGATCTTTGAAAAACTGCGCAAGTTGCTGCCTAGCAAACTGTTACTGGTAGGAGATGGTCCTGACAGGCAGCGCATTGAGCGGATGTGCAAAGATCTGGATATGCTTTCGGATGTAAGGTTTCTGGGAAAACTGGATGCCATCGAAGAGGTGCTTTCGGTTGCTGATTTGTTCCTAATGCCTTCCGAATCAGAGAGTTTTGGACTTGCCGCTTTGGAAGCTTTGGCTTGCGAAGTTCCGATCATTACTTCAAATGCAGGAGGGCTTCCTGAATTAAACTTGCACGGCATTACCGGATTTCTGAGTGACGTAGGTGATGTGGATGATATGGTTAAACACGCAGCATACATTTTGGACGATGCCAATTTGCCAACATTCAAAGCCAATGCGCTGGCGCGTGCAAAAGAATTCGATATTGCTAAAATTCTTCCTCATTATGAGTCTTATTATGAGAAGGTTGTCGAAAGTAGCAAGGCGGTAGCAATATAGGTATGGTATTTTTAGGTCTGGTCGTTCATTCACAAACGACCGGACCATGTTACCAAATATTCCATATACACAATACAAGCGGGTAGTCATTGTAGGCGCTGGCTTTGGCGGGCTTGCTCTGGCAAGGGAAATTGCCAAGCGGGAGGACCTTCAAGTCGTGCTGATTGACCGCAATAATTATCATCAATTTCAGCCACTGTTTTATCAGGTGGCCATGGCTGGCCTCGAACCCAGTTCCATTTCTTTTCCGCTCCGGAAAATCTTTCAATCCAAGAAAAACGTACATATACGCATCACCGAAGTCCGAAGCGTAAATACCGACCGTAAATCCGTCAGCACGGATTTGGGCGAGATTACCTATGATTATCTGGTGATCGCAACGGGCGCAGTTACCAATTATTTTGGGATGAAAGAGATTGAGGAACGGGCCATTCCCATGAAAACGGTTTCTGAGGCTTTGGCGCTGAGGAACAGGATTTTGCAAAATTTTGAAGATGCCCTTGCTGTGGACACAGATGAACAGCGCGCCGGCTTAATGAGCGTCGTGGTGGTTGGTGGCGGGCCGACCGGCGTTGAATTGTCAGGAACGCTGGCCGAAATGAAGCATTTTATTCTCCCAAAAGACTATCCGGAAATGGATTTCAAAGCTATGGAAATACATCTGCTGGAAGGTTCAAAAGAGTTATTAGGAGCGATGTCGGATGAATCGTCACAGCGATCAAGGGAATATCTCGAAAAAATGGGCGTACACATTCATACTGAACAGGTTGTAACTGGTTTTGATGGGCAATTTGTGACAACCAAGCAGGGAATGCGTATCCGGGCTGATAACCTCGTTTGGGCAGCAGGGATCAAGGCCAATCCTCTGAATGGTTTAAATCCGGAAGTGATTGTACGAGGCGGACGCATTAAGGTGGACCAATATAACCGTGTTCAGGGTTATGATAATATTTTTGCGTTGGGCGATGTGGCAGCCATGCAGGAAGGCGAGTGGGAAAATGGCCATCCGCAATTGGCGCAGCCCGCTATCCAACAAGGTAAGGCGCTCGCCAAGAACGTCTGGCGTGTGATGGATGGAAAAAAAGCAGTGCCATTTAGATACAAAGATCTGGGGTCAATGGCGACAGTGGGCCGGAACAGGGCAGTTGTGGATCTTCCATTTATCAAGTTCCAAGGCTTCATGGCCTGGCTTACCTGGATGTTCGTGCATTTGATTTCCATTGTTGGCGTAAAGAACCGGGTGCTCATTTTGATCAACTGGGTTTGGAACTACGCAACGTATGACCAGTCACTCCGCTTGATTTTAAGGCCCAAAACGATCGAGAAGATAGCCAACAAGGATGAGAAGAACGAGGAAGTCCATTCATAATTCCATATGGCCTTTCCCAATGCAGATTGGATCATTCGTTAGGTTTTCATTATATTCGTGTGCTATTTATGCCAGCTTTACGTTATTAATTAATGTAATCAACATTTGACAAATGAAACTGTTATTTAATATAATCCTCATATTCTTGCTTCTGATAGCGTTTGTTCCGTTTTTCAGAAGGTTTATTTTCCACTTACTTGTAGGTCGCAAGCTCATTAAGGAGCAGGAAAGGCAGTACAAAGCCCAGCAACAGCGCCAACGCGCCAATGCGGGTGTGAAAGTGGATAATGTTCCGCCGGATGCAAATCAATCATCCCGTTTTGGAGGAGGTGAATATGTGGATTACGAAGAAGTGAAGTAATTTTTTGTTCAGATATAAAAGTAAAAAGCCGGCACATACGTGTCGGCTTTTACTTTATATGAAGATTAAACTAGCGGCTCAGATACAGATTGCGCTCGCTGTAAATCTTTTGAAAAAAATCATCCTGCAAATCGTCGATGAAATAAATTGCTTCTCCGGTCGACTTCATTTCCGGCCCAAGTTCCTTATTTACATTCGGAAATTTATTGAAAGAGAAAACCGGGATTTTAATCGCCCAGCCTTTTTTCACAGGATTGAATGTGAAGTCTTTCAATTTCTTGGTGCCCAGCATTAGTTTCGTTGCGTAATTCACGTAAGGTTCTTTGTAAGCCTTGCAAATGAACGGAACCGTCCGCGATGCTCTTGGGTTTGCTTCGATCACGTAAACAATGCCGTTTTTTACAGCAAACTGCACATTGATCAAACCAATCACATTCATTGCCAGCGCAATTTTTCGCGTATGCTCCTCAATCTGGCGAATTTCGTCAGCCGTAAGGTCAAATGGCGGAAGCGCAGCGTGCGAGTCACCAGAGTGAATCCCGGCAGGCTCAATGTGCTCCATAACCCCTATAATGTAAGCGTCTTCACCGTCACAGATCGCATCTGCTTCTGCTTCCAGAGCGCCTTCCAGGAAGTGGTCAAGTAAAATATTGTTATCGGGAATGTCATGCAGGATCTTCACCACATGCTGTTCCATTTCCTTTTCATTGATCACAATTTTCATGCTCTGTCCACCCAAAACATAGCTCGGGCGAACCAGAAGCGGGAAACCAAGCGTGCGGGAAAGTTCAACAGCCGCGTCGGAAGTTCTTACCGTTCCGAATTTTGGGAATGGAATATTCAAATCCTGCAACAGCGATGAGAAGCGTCCGCGATCTTCCGCCCAGTCGAGCGAGTGATAGCTTGTTCCAATTATCTTAATGCCATATTTTTCTAGCTTTTCTGCCATTTTAAGGGCAGTCTGGCCACCTAATTGAACAATAACACCTTCCGGTTTTTCATGCTCAATGATGTCGAAAACGTGTTCCCAGAAAACGGGCTCGAAATATAGCTTGTCTGCAATATCCGGGTCCGTTGACACCGTTTCGGGGTTACAATTGATCATAATTGTTTCGTAACCCTCTTCTTTGGCAGCCAGAACGCCGTGCACACAAGAGTAATCAAACTCAATTCCCTGTCCGATACGATTCGGACCAGAACCCAGCACAACCACTTTTTTGCGGTCGCTTACGATTGATTCGTTATCCGGGTATTCCTGAGAAGTATTGAAAGTGGAGTAGTAGTAAGGTGTTTTTGCTTCAAATTCCGCCGCACAGGTGTCAACGCATTTGTATACACGCTTGATGCCCAGTTCCTTACGTCTGTCATACACTTTACTCTCTTTCGTGCCGATCAAATGAGCGATCTGGCGATCTGCGTAACCTTTTTGCTTTGCAGTAAGCAGAAGCTCCTTGGGGAGATCGCTTAGATCAAATTTCTCGATTTCATGTTCCAGCTCGATCAGCTCTTCAATCTGGCGCAGGAACCACGAATCAATCTGGGTCAGGCTTTGTATGGTTTTAAATGACAGACCGATTTTGAATGCATCATATATGTGGAACAGACGGTCCCAGCTTGGATGTTTCAGGCTGTGTTTGATCGCTTCCTGATCGCGCAATTCGCGACCATCTGCGCCCAAACCGTTTCTTCTTATTTCCAGGGACTGACATGCTTTTTGCAATGCTTCCTGGAAATTGCGGCCGATTCCCATGGCTTCTCCAACGGATTTCATTTGAAGTCCCAACGAGCGGTCAGCGCCTTTGAATTTATCAAAATTCCAACGCGGCACTTTTACGATCACATAGTCGATCGATGGCTCGAAGAACGCGGAAGTGCTTCCCGTGATTGGGTTGATCAGCTCATCCAGGTTATAGCCAATAGCCATTTTAGCAGCGATTTTCGCGATAGGATAACCGGTTGCTTTGGATGCAAGGGCAGAAGAGCGCGAAACGCGTGGGTTAATTTCAATCGCAATAATTTGATCATCAGCAGGATTTACCGAAAACTGAACATTACAGCCTCCCGCAAACTTGCCAATCCCATCCATCATTTTGATCGCGAGGTCCCGCATTTGCTGGTAAAGCGTATCAGGAAGCGTCATTGCTGGCGCAACCGTAATGCTGTCGCCCGTATGCACGCCCATCGGATCAAAATTTTCGATTGAGCAAATGATGATAAAATTTCCTTTGTTGTCGCGTAGCAGCTCCAATTCGTATTCTTTCCAGCCCATTGCGCTTTGTTCAACCAAAACTTCGTGAACAGGCGAGGCATGCAATCCATTGTTTAAAGCTTTGTCGAAATCTTCTTCTCTTTCAACAAAACCGCCTCCCGTGCCTCCCAACGTATATGAAGGGCGGATCACAAGCGGGAAACCAATTTCCTGCGCAATTTCTTTTCCTTCCAAAAACGATCTCGCTGTGCGGCCTTTGCAAACATTCACATCGAGTTCAAGCATTTTCAGCCTGAATTTCTCCCGATCCTCCGTCGTTTCAATGGCCTTAATGTCGACACCGATGAGATCCACATTATACTTTTTCCAAATCCCGGCTTTGTCACAATCAATGGCAAGGTTTAACGCGGTTTGTCCACCCATGGTAGGCAGCACTGCATCGATAGGCTTGCCCATCGCTTTGTGTTTTTCCAGGATTTCAACGATATATTTCTTTTCCAACGGAAGCAGATAAACATGATCTGCGCTGATCGGGTCAGTCATAATCGTGGCGGGGTTGGAGTTGATTAGCACAACTTCTATCCCTTCCTCACGCAGCGAACGCGCAGCCTGAGAGCCGGCATAATCAAACTCGCAAGCCTGACCGATGATAATTGGACCTGAACCGATAATTAGAACGGAATTGATATTCGTATTTTTGGGCACAGTAATTGGTAATTTGTAGAATGAGGAAAACTTTTTAACAACTTTTGGTAGAATTGCCTGTTAATCTCAGCAGGGGTACGTCCAAAAATTCCACAAAGTTAATTCACATATTCGAAAAAGAAGGGAAGGATAGCGGAAATTACTGTTATTTTTTGACGCTGGTAATTTAACAAACTTATTATCAGTTAAATGCAATTATTGAAGGGGCGCAATAGAAGGAGCGGAAATGTCAAAATCCCTCAACCTCAGCGGAACATTGCCATCTGCGCCAAACCTGAACACCGAAGAATTTCCCGGAATATTCGGATAATAACCGATCCGGATTTGTACAGTATTAAATGTCAGATTTTCGTTCCTTAACCGCAAACCCAGCCCGTAGCCCTGGTATAAGGGGCTTTTCCAGATCGACTCTGCGCCATTCACCAGCCCGATGTCTGCAAAAACAAAATAAGCAATACGAAAGCCCAACAAACTTTTATCAGAGAAGAAAACCGTTTCAGTGCCCAGCGTAAGCCTCGTTGTGCCAATGAGCTGTTCACTGTTAATGCCCCGGATCCCCTGATCACCGCTAATGTTCAGATAGTCAAGCGGGTCGCGGTTGACGCCTCGCGTGTAGCGACCTGTCAGAAACTGACGGAAAAAACTGTATCGGAACGGGATCAGGTTACTGATGTAATTGAGTTGCGCGCTGATCACTCCCTGCTGTGCTTTGGCTTCTTTAATGTATGAACCAATGTTGACCAAACCATACATATAGCCGAGGTTGTGCGGCAGATATTTTCCCCTCGCATACTGCAGGCCCGCATAACCTCTCGCACCGAATTCGGTATCCTCCCGGCCGGCTGTCAATGCAAATAAGTTCCCGACGGGAACGTCCTCCGTCCGTCCGAAGCCATAAATCAAGACGTCCCGCTTATAGTTACGATTGGAATAACCGAGACTGAGGAGCGTGGCACTTTTATTCCAATAAACTTTATTGATATAGGGTGAAACCTCCGGTCGCTCGGTATAATGATACTTGTTATGACGGGCCGCGATCACGATTCTTGAATTTTCGGCCAGACGGCTCGCAGGAAACGGAAATTTGAATGAACGGCCCAGCCAGACGTCGTAATAATTGAATTTTGTGGGAAATATAATGGGCTCTTCGGTGTCGCTCGGGTTTCTTTTGATTTGCCTGATCATGCTTTGACCAGCTTCTATTGCTCCCGCATATTTGGTTTCATTGGTCAAAAACCTCCTGAAAAACCGAATGGACCTTTCTTCAAGGTCTCGTTCATAAATGAAGCTCGCTTGTCCGGTAATGAATGTTTTACCAATATATGGAACCGTGTAAATCGTGCGAAACTGGAATTTTTTACGAAGCGTGTCATTTCCGTCCCATCTTATCCGGGTGAGTTGAGAGTGGGTTGTTCCCCTCACATTTATATCTTCAACACCTACATTGAATTTATTAAACGAATTAAATCCGCCCCTGAAATTCAGCGACCAAGCATCCTGAATAAGGACAACCACATCCGCCATCCAGGTCACATCCTTTCGGGGAACGACGATGATACGCGCATCGGTGATTGTTCTGTTGGTCCTTAACAGACGCTCATTATCTTTGAGCATTTGAGCCTGGATGTCATCCCCTTCCGAAAACAGCAGGAAAGACCGTCGGATAATGCCCTCCCGCGTATTGGTATGGAGGTTTTTACTAAGAAACTTTTCGAGTCGTTTTCCTTCGCGCGTCGTGTCGTAAACCGATTCTCCCAGGATATCGAGCTGGCGAATGTAAATTTTTCGGATCACCATCCCTTCATACGGTGTGAACGGATTGGTTTCGATCTCCTTTACCTCCGTCACCTTTCCCTGGTTATAAACATCTCTAAACAAAAGCTTATAAACCGCACGCGAAAACTTGGTTTTCGACATTCGCACTTTCAGGTTTGTGTATCGAAGGCTGTCTCTGCTGTATACTTCCAGGCTATCGGGGTTTTTCTGGGCCGAGGCGTAGGTAGATAACAGCAATAGCAGCAAGACATATCTATACATGTGCACTTTTAATTCCAAACCAACAGACTAAACGATAACGTACGGATGATAGATATAATGAGATGCTGCAAACCCATTATAAAATTTTGAATGAAGAAAAAAGGACTATCTACCAGCATCCAGTATGGCCTTAACCGTCTTTTCAGTTGCGCTGGGTGCCGATGCGTTTTTTGCAGCAAACTTACCATTGGGCCTGATCACAGAAAAAGTGGCCGTATCCAACGGGTTCAGGCGAAAAAGCAAGTCCATCATCTGGTCGCCATTCATAAATAAGTGCGTTCCTTTAAGCCTGTGACGGACAATATATTGTCTTAAAAGTGCGTCAGAACCGACGTTTTCGTCGCCCGGTAAATGCAGAAAAAGAAATACGACATCCTCCGGAACGCTCGCCTGTAATGCAGGAATGTAATCCAGTTCTTCCCGGCTTTTGGGGTCATCCAGGTTCCATTTTGTCAAATAGACGGTTTTGCCTTTGTATTGGTCTAAAACCCGATTAAACCAGCTCGTTCCCCGGTCGTTGGACGCCGCCAGAAAGTAGCCTGGTAAAGCTTCTGTCGGATCCGTTTTTACGTCTTTATATTCAATTATTTTGCGGATATCGCTGCTGTCTTTTACTTCAAGGCGTACAATTTCATCCAGCGATTCGCGGAAGACAGGCAACCCGCTTCTTGATTGAATGTGCTGATTCAGAAGTAATTGTTGATTATAAGTGTATTTGAAAAGATTTTTAGCCAGAAAGCGGATTTTTAGAAATTCGGTGGCAGTGCTGTCAAAAAGGTCCGCGTAAATCCTGCTTTCCCGTTCATAGTTGAAAAGCAGGTTGAGCACCATTTCGTTTTTTGCAAAAAGCTTATTCAGGAAATCCAGCTCCGTTTTTTCTGCCAGGCCATTTGCCGTAATATTCTCCAAATGCTGCTTTTCCTCAGAAGTCAGGTTAGCAGCATTGTTCCGTATTAATGTCGCCATGAGCCTCACAGGCAGCGAGTTGGTTTTGCTGGGGTTGGTATATTTGCGTTCCTCCACTTTCAAGTCTGCATAGTTTCCGAAACGGTTGGCCCAAATAACGCGCTGCGCTGTCAAAGGCGGCTCTGAAAGTCGTTTGAGACTGTCCAATAGCGCTTTACTAATGTCTGTCTGATTGCTTAAGGCATGTTCATATAGTATTTGCATTTGCTCCTCGTCCGTAATGGACTTTGCCCATTGGAAGAGGACGGGCGAGGGGACATTATTGTCTGCGGCTTGCTTCACAGCCGAAAGTCGCAATGTTGCACGTTGCTGTGCCATTTCGCGGGCGGCAGAAGCGCTATTTTGCCAAAAATTCTTGAAAAAATTGGCTCCTAAATAACTGTTTGCGGTCAGTAATTTATTTTCGGCCGCCAAATATTCGGCATACTGGTTGTTAGCGTCAGCATTCACACCTGAAAAATTGAAAAGCTTCGAAGCCTTCCCCAGCGAATCCCCATCGAATGTGATCTCAACCGTCCCTGGTGAGCCCAGAAATGTTGTAAATGCTTTTCCTCCGTAATCGAGATAAAATTCTTCCTGTGGAAATAAGATAGGAAGCGAAACCCTGAAACTGCCGTCAGCCTCCAAAGGCGTTTGTTTGCTAAGCTCGGACTGCGGCTGTAAAATGTTGTTTCTTGAAAAAGTAATTGCGGGAGCCTGCCTGTAAAGCCTGCCGTTGAGATTTAATATGCGCCCTTTAACGATCAGGGAATCAGTTGAAGCAAAAGAAAAAGTAAATAAGCCTGAAAAAACGATTGCCAGACAGATGAAGCGCGTGCCCATACATTAGTAATTTATCATAATTAAAACATTAAGCCCGGTCTTCATGAGCAGGCTGTTGCTCAGAAACACCATCCTCATAACGCACATAAATGCCGTGATAACGATCCTGAACCTCATAATCTTTTCTTAACGGGTGGCCTTCCCAATCTTCCGGCAGCAAAATCCTGCGCAGATCCGGGTGACCCTCAAAATGGATCCCTACCAGATCATAAGCTTCTCTTTCGTGCCAATCGGCTGTCCGCCAGATGCTTGCAACAGACGGAACAGTCGGCAATGAATTGCCTTCCGGGTTTCTGGCGAAAACCGTTTTAATCATTAAATCGTGACCGTACGGAATGGAGGTAAGATTGTAAATAACTTCCATTGTTCCCAATGTTACACCATTATCAATAGCGGTCAGACAAGCCAGATAATCGAAATACAAGCGATTGTCCCGATATAAAAAGTCACAGATTTCTGCGATATCATTAACGGGAACAATTAAAATAGGTTGTGCCCCTTTTGCATCCGTCTCGATTACTTTGCCCGAAAAGTGAATGCTAACCAGCTCCGAAATTTCCTGGAAGGTCATTGATTTTAAAATTTTAGGTTAAGCATTTACGGTTTCAGCAGCTTCCATTTCCAGAAAAAGCGACGGGGCGAGCGGATGTTCGCCTCTGATCTTTTCCTGCAATTTCATAAATCCGCCGATTAATGCCTCTGGCCGGGGTGGGCAGCCTGGAACGTATACATCTACCGGTATGATCCGGTCCACACCCTTCACCACATGATAACCATGTTCCCAGTAAGGTCCGCCACAGTTTGAGCAGCTGCCCATCGAGATCACATAGCGCGGTTCAGGCATTTGTTCATACAACCTCCTGATCCGGTCTGCCATTTTAAATGTCACAGTTCCCGCCACAATCATCACATCCGACTGGCGCGGGGAAGGCCTGGGAAGTATACCAAAACGTTCCAGATCATAATTAGAAGCATATGCCGCCATCATTTCAATGGCACAGCAGGCCAGGCCGAAGCCCATCGGCCAGAGGGAAGACAATCTTGCCCAATTCATCAGATCCTCTGCATTCGTAAGAATAATGCCCCCGTCTCCCGTTTTTATTTTATCACTCATTCCGTTATTTTCCTTCCAAAAATCCAGTGGTACAGATATTGCTTGTTAAGCCATATCAATGTATACAAAAGTAACCATATTTAGTAAAAATCTGTTTCCGGCTTTCATCAGGGAGCAATTCAACAACACAGTTTTATGAAAAACAAATTACTTTTTAGCACCATTCTGGCCATTTCAATTTTCAGTGTTGCGCATGCGCAAACCGACAGCACCGTGCGTATGTTCAAGAGCGGCATGGCCATTTATGCGGAATTCGGACTGCTTCCAAACAATAAAACCATGCGGGAGCAGCTTGACAGACTACAAATTAAGCCATTCACATCCTTTATGGGATCCATCGTCCTGGCAAAAAGGACTGAATCTCAGCGCTGGTTTTCCGAAGGGAGGATTATCATTATGAACAGCACCAACTATACAACTGATAAAGATGTAAGAAAGGCATATCTCAATGGCATCGGGATCGGAACGGACGGTGGGCCGAAAATTGTCAATAACCGCCGCTGGAACGTGCTGATTCCCATTGGCTTCGACCTGATGTTGTATCAGTTAAAAATCAAAAGCAACCAGACTGCCACCATCGGTCAGGTTTCGCAAAATCCGCAGTCCTATCAGCCAGTGAGACTTCGTACCGGCAACATTAACTTTCATGCCGGAATCGGTGCAGACTATAAGATGAATGTGTTACCTAAGTGGCATGACCAGGTATATCTGAGCGGAAAAGCATCCTATCATTTGCCTTTGCTGGGACGCAGAAAATGGAAGGGAGAGGATGTCACAATCAGCGATCTTTCATCCCTGAAACTCAACCAGATCTATTTCCAGCTGGGCCTCGTGTTTTTCCCGAAAAAAGATGCCAAAATTTGGAAGGGAATGGGAATGCACAGGTAATCCTAGTCTTCCTTTTTCCTCAAAATGGCCAGCTCATTTTCCAGCTTTTTAATGTAATTATTTTTTTCTTCGATTACCCTGATCAGGGTAGATTGTTTTTCCCTGGGTTTCTTGCTTGAAGCACGAACCTGGGGCTTTTTTTGTTTCTTACTCTCGCTAATCAGTTCGTCCACAGTAACATCCAATATTTCGGCAAACTTTTTAAGCTGGTCAATCGACGGCCGCGTTTTGCCTCTTTCAATGTCGGAGTAATTGGGTTGTGACATCCCGCTCAAATACGCCAGATATGCTTGTGTAAGTCGTTTTTCCTCACGTTTTGTGAGCAGGTTACTGGCAATGATATTCATGATAGTGTGCTGAAAGTATGTATAAGCCGGAGGGTAATTCGAGCCGCAAAATCAAGAATTTTTCTATTTCCACCAAGTCCGAAAATCCAATTATAAGCACTGGTTATAAACTTATAAGCTTAGGTTATCACTTTATAAGCACAGCCTGTTGGATTGAACTTTCATGACAAGGCATCTTTGCATTACCTCTCGGAGCCGTTCGAATTAGTGCGGGTGAGGAGAGGGAATAAACACATGCTAATGCTTATGAAAATCGTATTGTTATTGTTTAGGCTGGTCTTCTTCTGTTGTTTGGCCGCGTGGATTTTCGTTCAATGTAAAAGGGATGAACCGGCAAAAAATGCTGATCCCAAACCTGAAACCAGGCATGATCCGCTCACGATCTCAATGAATGAGGCCAGGGAAGTGGCGTCCTTCCCTGCGGAAACTTCAACCCGCATTAACGCAGACTCTTCTGCCAGAATGCTTAGCCGGGAGGATGAAGTCATCGACCAGCTTGCAATAGCCGACTCTGCGGATGGTTCGCCATTGCTTTATATTTTCAAAAAGGAGAAAGGCTTCGCAATCATATCGGCAGATCTTCGCGTAATGCCGATTCTGGCCTTCTCGGAGTCGTCTAACATTGACGTCAATAACATCCCCAACGGCGTATCGCTTTGGCTGGACATGGCTAAAACAAAGGTGCGGGAAGCCAGAAACAAAGGGGGTGAACCACATCCAATCGTAATGAAAGAATGGCAGAAATTCTTGTCCAGAAAATTAAGAATTGAGGATACTAACTGCCTTGAATGGTATCAGTGGGGGCAGTTCAAATGCCAGAATAAATCCACCACGAAAGGGCCGTTGCTTTCAACCGTATGGGGCCAAAGTGCTCTGTCGACAACCAAGTTAAGCACTGGTGGAAATTGCGACGGATGCGGAAGGCGGTTCGCTGGTTGCGGTCCGGTTGCAATGGCGCAAATAGAAGAATATTATCATCCCAATCTTGCTCGTCCGAGGGTTTCAAAAGATAAGTGCACTGCTACCCTCGCCGGCGAACACAGCTTGGGTACGCTTATGAAAACAATGGGTGACAAGGCGAAGGCTAGCTACAACTATATGGGGACGTGCAACACATTTACCTGGCCGGCCGATGTCAAAAGCGGATTAAAAAGCTTTGGTTTTTCGAGCGGAGGTTCCGGAAGCGAAGCGTACAACTATTCGGTTATCAAAAGTGAACTTGGGGGCCTTCATCCGGTTCTTTTCTGGGGATCAACTTGCCTGAGCTGTTTCGAAGACTATCATATCTGGGTTTGTGAAGGTTACCAAGAAAACGAATACAGCGAATTCGACTGCGCCACCAAGCTGTGTAAGGAATGGTCTTTCACGTATTTGCGGATGAATTGGGGCTGGGATGGAAAATGGAATGACTACTATGCTCTCGGTCAATACAATCCCAAGGGAGAGGATTACAATGGAAATTTACATATCATAACAGGAATCAGACCTTGAAGAAAATGAGAAGTTTATTCATACTACTGTGTTTTATCTTGCTTGGAGCCAGCTGCGACCGTGACAATGGAATGATCGGAGGTGTGCCGATAGAGGTGGATCTTATGGGAACTTGGAATTTGGAAAAAGTTGTAACGCCAACAGGTTCGTTTAGCGGCGCCCAAATAGGCTATAAAGAAATTCTGGTAAGTGGCCACGAGGTCGATGACGAGGTCGAACGGATCTATCGGAACGACACGCTATTTTCTAAGCATATATGGACCCGGGTGCCTGGAACAACCTCAAAAGCAAAGGATATGACCGTTTTGGTTACGTATCGTGATGGCAGCCTCAAACGCTTTTACAAAATTCGTAGGACACTCGGAGAGCCAACGACTCTCGAAGCATCAGCCTATTTGCCAGAGCTGGGAGGCGCACCTGATACGGTGAAGTTCTTTTATAGGCAAGTCTTATAAAAATTTTGCTGCAAAAATTATACATAACAAACTTTCAAAGTTACTCCAAAGTCGTTCTAAACAATACATCATGGAGGTGCGATTGAACACATGCTAAGATTTATGAAAATAGTAAATTCTTCGTTTATTTATTTAGGCTTACTCGTCTCGACAATTCTGTATGGTTGCGCCAAAAATGAGGTTGCAGACCCACCACTTAAAGAATCGTCAACCACCAAAAATCGATTTTTCCTGACACAGGGTGAGGCCATTAAGCATTATTCAACCCTAAATGATTTAAAAAATGAAAACTTTCATACTAATGTTTTATATCAATTTAATGATTGGCTGCTACCAGCAAAATTTGGGCCCAAAGGGGAATGTGGTGAAAAATGGAAGTGAGGGATACTGGAAGTTGACAGGATACAAAGTCAAGAATAAACCGGCAGGCATATCAAGTATCCCGAATCGGTTTCTTTTAGAAACGCAACAAAGGGTAATGCAAAAAGATAGCATGGAAGTGCCGATTTATGAAAACGGTATGCCTTACATTACATTCTCTTTTTATGATGCTGCACAGGATAATGCCTCTTCTTTACAAGCTGTCCAATATGATCACGAATACAATAAGAGGACGCAACAAAGTTTGTTTTGGTATAGGATCGATCAGGAATCAGGGTTTATTGCTATCCTGGATGTGAAGCCTGGTGGAGATATGGAAACAACCAGGATTCAATTAAGTAACGTTATGAAAAGTGCAGCTTATGACGCGAAGCTGGACTCTGTCAGATACACATACGAGCCGACTGAAAAATTCAAATGAACAAAAAAAAGCGTGCGGTGAATGCCAGGGGCTATTTCTTCCCATACTTATCATTCACTCTGCTATAAAGATCAGCAGGAACGGGTGAGTCAATTGCTGGAAGTTGGGGTTTTGGCCGCACCCAATCCAGATAGCCTTTGCCCCAGGCGTAGGCCAGGCCGAGAATGAGGATTCCGATGAAAACGGTCATTTCGGCTAGGGCAAACCAGCCCCATTGACCGTTTGTCTGAGCGATAAGATCTTCATTTCCGAAAACGACAGCCCAGGGGAACAGGAACAAAAGCTCGACTTCAAACAAAACAAAAATTAATGCAATCACGTAAAAGCGCACATTGAACTGAATGTTTGCGTTGCCAAGCGGATCTTCGCCGGATTCGTATGTGGTTAGTTTTTCTTCGTTTGGCTGGTGAGGTCGCAAGAATTTTGCGATGGTCAGCATTAAGCCCAGCAGGGCAATTGCTGCAATGATGAAGAGTAAAATATAGCCAAAATCGGAGATCATAATCAGGGACTCGTTTGCACAAAGCTACTGATTTTAGCGTCTTAACGGTGTTTTTGGAATGAAAAACCTTTGAGATAAATACAAATATCATGACGGATATTTGAGATATTAAAGCCGGAATTTCCTAAAATAGCAGCCAGCTTTTTAGAAACTAAGCCAGATAGTTCTAGCGCTTAACCCGATTACCAAAACACCAATAATGAGCATTAATGGCTTGCGTTTGATCTTTCCAACCAGCATCGCACCAAAGGGAGCCGCAATAACGCCTCCGATAATCAGTCCTGAGACAACCTGCCAGCTGCTTACGCCTGTAAAAATGAGGAAAGTGACACCGCTTGCAAAGGCGATCACGAATTCAGCAGCATTGACAGAACCAATGGTGTAACGTGGATCACGACCCTGACCAAGCAAAGTTGAAGTGACAATCGGGCCCCAGCCACCGCCACCGATGGAATCCAGAAAACCCCCGGCCGCTGCGAGAATGCCGATCTTCTTCGTTTTATTTTTGACCAAATTCTTTTGCAATGCTTTTCTGATAATGATCAGACCCAGAATAAGCATATATGCTGCAATGTATGGCTTCACGAAATCCCCGTCAATGACATCGGAAAGTAAATATGCACCGGTAATTGCGCCGAGCACGCCCGGGATCAGAAGGCTCTTGAAAAGTTTTTTATTAATGTTCTTGTACCGAAAATGCGAAATAGCGGAAGCGCCGGTCGTGAACATTTCTGCAACGTGGACGCTGGTGCTGCTGATCGCAGGCGGTACGCCCAGACTCAACAGAAAAGATGTGGACGTTACCCCATAAGCCATGCCCAATGCGCCATCCACAAGCTGGGCTGCCAATCCAACCAAAAGATACAATGCAAAGTCGCTCCCTATAAACGCATTCACATCTTCCTGACTCACTGATAATGAACCATGTACCAGGAATAGCGTCGATAGCAAAATCACAATAATGGCAGGAATAAAATACCAGCCTGATATTGTGGGGAGTTTAAGGGAGAGGACTTTTGTAAGCATTACTGTTGGTTATTGAATTTCACCGCTGAACAGGAAGTTACAAAAGTAGTAAAACTATTTAATCTACGTAATTAATAGATTATTAAAATTTTAGCGAAGTCAAAGGTTACCAGATGATTTTTAGCAGAGAAACACCTTGTGCGGGTAACGCGAAATCCAATTGAATTTTGCCTTTTTCAACATTAATCCATTGAGGCGAGGTCAATGTTTGAAGCTGTCCTGCACTTTCCAGGACCGCTATTTGCTCTGCAGTGGGCTTTTGCGGTGACCCCATTTTCTTCCAGACTTCATACGAATTGCTGTGTTCCTGATCAATACGGTAATGTTGCACCTGAACGCGTTTTGCTGCTAAGCCATTGATTTGAAGACGGATAGGAGATGCACCCACAATTTTGTTATCATCATGATAATTCCAAACCATTACAGCCGACTCCTGCGCATTTTTTGTGGCAAATGCATTGATATCCCGCTCTCCACGCACGCTTTCTTTTTTCAGTTTTTCAAAATTGTAAGCAAGATTTTGTTTCACCTCAACCCGGTTTCCATCCATCATTCCGAACATTCTGAAAACATTCAGAACCGGCTTATCAACACCATTTGTCGCCAAATCACGGAAACCCCTGAACCACGGCTGATCCTCAAACTCAAATGCCCAGGTTACCGCACCGAGCAAATTGACGCCACGCGCGTCGGCCAGCTCATGTTTTCGGGCAAATGAAGCAGCGGTATAGCTGGAATACATGGTCCCATTGCGGTAAGCGTTTTGCGGATGCAGGTCTTCGGAACAGGCGGCGCATCCTTCCGGATCCGATTCACCGATAATAATAGGCAGGTTTTTGAGGCTGGGATAGGAAGCGACTATCTCGAAGCCTTTGTCAATGTCTCTCAATTGTGTCCCCATATCCATTCTTACAATTCCATCCACAACTTTGGGACTGCCTTTTGCGTGAAAAGTGATGAAGTCAAGTGGTGAACCGGTTTTGCCGGTCACATAGTTTTTCCCGCTTACAACATGATCCAGGAAAGTCCTTAAAAATTTGGCCGAAACATCCCAATTTGGTCCGGTAACTTCCGGTCCGCCTATTTTTGCGGTTGGCAACGCGCGTTTCACAGCGTCGGCAGAGTAGTCATAAAGTTTAATGTATTCTTCCGTCGTGCCTTTCCAATAACTGATATTCGGTTCGTTCCAAAGCTCCCAATACCAGCTTTCAACTTCGGCTTTTCCATACCGTTCGATGGAATGTTTAACCCATTGGAACACTAGCTCAGCAAATTTTTTGTAATCATTGGGAGGGTAGGCCCAGCCGGTGTAAATGTCATTGTAGTTATCGCCCGGCTTCCAAAAGTGCCTGTATGGCTGTGGTTTGGACGATAACGCTTCCGGCATAAACCCAATCTGCGCGATCGGCCGCATGCCTCTTTCAATATATGTGTCAAAAATTTTGTCAACCACCGTCCAGTCGTAAACCGGATTTCCTTTTTTGTCTTCTGTATAAACATTGGTCGAGCCCCATTTCAATGCCGCTACGCCATCGCCCGTCACGAGCATGCTATGCGCCCGCACGTAAACAGGAACTTTACTCAATTGTGAAATTTCGGTCAGCAGCTTCTTTCCGTCTTTCATGTAAGTATAATTCGGCTCGTCGTATCCAAACCATGCCCAAATAGGCTTGGCCGGGTCTTTTTCGGCACTCAGATTTACCTCAATAGTGACGGGTTTCTGCTTTGTTTCTTGTGCTTCAACAAGATGAGAACCAAAAATTATTAAAGCGTAAACGAGTAATTTTTGAAATGACATAGGGCTGCGAGTTATTGTAATGACCAAAAAAATGGTGATTCGCATTGGTAAGGATATCCCTTTAAAAAACTACTAGCCCTGACTAACAATTCACCAATTCGCAGCCCAAAAACCTGCCCCATCAAAACCGCTCTGTGCGAGTAACTTTGCTGCCTGTGCGCTTCGTTTTCCGGTTTGGCAGTAAAAAACGATTGTCTTATTGGGCGGTAATGTTGGGAGGATATCGGGGATTTCGGATAGGGGAATGTTGATGCCGCCGAAGTTGTCGGCTTCGAATTCATTGTATTCGCGGACGTCAACCAAATGGATCTGGCCGGGGTAGGAAGCTTCGATGCGTTCGAATTCCTCGTATTTCATTTCCCTTAATTCGCTTTGCGGCTCGTTTTGACTTACAGTCTTTTCAGTTTTTTGCGCCGGGGCAATTTGTTCGGATCTGGAAAATTCGAAAATGTTTGTTGTGTTGGTCAAAGCATTCATTACCAATAATTTGCCTGACAATGGTTCGCCGATTTCGCAGATGACTTTGATCGCTTCATTGGCCATATAAGTGCCGATCATTCCGGGCAAAATGCCGATCACGCCCGCTTCGGCGCAGTTATCGCCTTCTTCGGCATCGGGGAAAAGACAGCGGTAAGTGGGGCCGCTTTTGTAATTGAAAACAGAAACCTGGCCTTCAAAACGCAGTATGGAGCCAAAAATCAGTGGTTTATCGAGTTCAACGCAGGCATCATTGACCAGATAGCGGGTTGGAAAATTGTCCGAGCCGTCGATTACCAGGTCGTAGTCGGAGATGATTTCTTTAACGTTATCTTCTTGCAAGCGGACTTGGTGCGGAATAAGTCTGACAAAAGGGTTTTGAACATTCAACTTTTCAATCGCTGTCAACACTTTGCTTTTTCCAATGTCGGCTGGCGAGTAAAGAATTTGCCGGTGCAGGTTGGTAATGTCGACAATGTCATCGTCCACAATGCCAATGTTTCCCACGCCCGCCGCCACCAGATATTGCAGCACCGGACAGCCCAGACCGCCCGCACCAACGACCAGCACTTTGGCAGCTTTCAGCTTTTCCTGTCCGATAAGGCCCATTTCCGGTAGCAAAATTTGCCTGCTATAACGTTTGCGTTCCTGTTGCTCAAACATATTAATCGAATTTTCATTATTGAACAAAAACCTGGTCCCAGTCCTTCCAAACCGGCTCATAACCCCTTTCCCGGATCATTGCGGCAATCTGAGCCGGACTGCGCTCATCCGAAATTTCGAACTGTTCCAGCGATTCCGGCTCTACCGCGTAGCCGCCCGGATTGGTTTTGGAACCTGCGCTGATAGACGTAACGCCAAGTTGAATGCAATGATCCCGGAAATGCTCGGATTCACGCGTCGAAAGTGAAATTTCCAATTCCTCGTTTATGATCCGGTAAGCGCAAATCAGCTGAACAAGCTCCCTATCGGTCATTTCTACCTTCGGTTCCAGTCCGCCCGAAAACGGCCGAAGCCTGGGAAACGATAAACTATAACGCGTTTGCCAATAGGTTCGTTCGAGATATTGTAGGTGCGCGGCGGTAAAAAAACTGTCTGTCCGCCAATCTTCCAGGCCGATCAAAACACCGAGCCCCATCTTATGGATTCCGGCCTGTCCGAGCCTGTCCGGCGTTTCGAGACGGTAATTGAAGTTGGATTTCTTTCCTTTGGGATGATGTTTTTTATAATCTTCTTTGTGATAAGTTTCCTGATAAATCAAAACAGAATAAAGCCCCAACGCGATCAGTTCCTCATATTCTGTGGTTTCCAGCGGCTGGACCTCCATTGAAATTTGAGAAAAATAAGGCTTTATTAATTGAATTACTTCTTTAAAATAGGCCGCATGAACTGTCTGATTTGCCTCTCCTGTTACAAGTAAAACATGATCGTAACCCAACGATTTAATCACCTCGACCTCGCGTAAAATTTCATCTTTTGAAAGCGTTTTGCGCCGCACTTTATTATCCAGGCTGAATCCGCAATACGTGCAAATGTTGGTGCATTCATTGGATAAATACAGCGGAATGTACATATGCATGGTTTTGCCAAAACGCTTTTGGGTCAGTTTGCGGCTGAGCTGAGCCATGGGTTCCAGGAATTGGGCCGCCGCAGGAGAAATCAGCGCTTTAAAATCTTCCAATGTTCGTTTTTGGGCCAAAAGCGCTTTTTGCACATCATGTCCTGTTTTGGAATAAATGCTGGCCTTCACTTCCTCCCAATCGTATTCCTCAAATTTGTCTTTAAAGCTCATAATCCAGAAATGCGGTTAACGGACTGCTGGCCACAGCATGATTCTCCTGATTTCCCAGACGCGCCTCAAACGCCATACGTCCCGCGATGACGGCCATTTTAAATGCTTCCGCCATAGCCACCGGATCGCCCGCAACGGCAATGGCCGTGTTGACCAAAACCGCATCGGCACCGATTTCCAGGGCTTTTGCAGCATCCGAAGGCGAACCGATTCCGGCATCCACGATCACCGGAACACTGCTTTGCTCAATGATAATTTCCAGAAAATCAATCGTTTTCAAACCCTTATTGCTGCCAATCGGCGATCCCAGGGGCATTACGGCTGCCACGCCCACTTCCTCTAATCTTTTGCACAACACCGGATCAGCGTGAATGTAAGGCAGGATTATGAATCCCAATTTTACTAATTCCTCGGCAGCTTTGAGCGTTTCGATGGGGTCGGGGAGGAGATATTTTGGGTCAGGGTGGATTTCGAGTTTGAGCCAGTTAGTTTCTAATGCTTCTCTGGCCAATTGTGCTGCGAAAACCGCTTCTTTGGCTGTTCTGACGCCGGATGTGTTGGGTAAAAGATGGATTTGGGGGTGTCTCAGATGTAAAAGCATATCATCCTGAGGATCATTCACATCCACGCGGCGCAGCGCCACGGTCACCAGTTCGGAGCCCGAAGCAAGCAAAGTTTCCTCCATCACCGCAGCAGAACTGAACTTCCCAGTCCCTGTAAAAAGCCGCGATTCAAATGTTTTATCTGCGATTTTTAACATAATATTTCTTCAAGTTTTTGGACTGTTTCTTTCGTTTCTTTTGATTGAATTAATGCGGAAGACATGGCAACGCCGTGGATTCCGGTTGCTAATATTTCCGCAACGTCGTCGGGCAAAATGCCGCCAATGGCAATGATCGGAATGCTTAACTTTTGTTCTGATAATTTTTGCATTAAAACCCGATAGCCGTCCAATCCGAGGATAGGGCTGAGATTTTGCTTCGTCGTTGTGAAGCGAAAAGGCCCTAATCCAATGTAATCCGCGCCTTCATTAATTCGCAAAAGAACATCTTCAAAAGTGTTGGCCGTGCCTCCGATGATCATGTTGTACCCAACGATTTCCCTGGCTTCGGAAATCTGCATATCATTCAAACCGAGATGCAATCCATATGCATTGACCGCTTTTACAACATGCGGGAAGTCATTGATGATCAAACGAGCCGCATAGGAATCACAAAGTTCTTTTGCAGCTATGGCAATTTCAAGGACTTCATTTTCCGGCTGATTTTTTACCCGTAACTGTATCCAGCGGCAGCCAGCAGTCAAAGCGAGCTTAATGCTTTCTAAATGGCTCAGTCCAGCTGTTTGATTAGAAATGAATTGCAGCTTATGAATTTTCAAAAATTGAAAATCAGATGCTTCCGAATTCCAGATCGCTCCCAATACAGCAGCCCCGTCAAAGTTCATCTGTTTGATCTTATGGATATTCGAGTGATTAATGCCTCCAATAGCGATCACTTTGATTGTTTTTTGATCTTCTTTCAGGCAGAAATCATCGTTTACAATGCGTTGATAGCCCTTTTTGGTAATGCTGTCAAAAACCGGCCCTAAGAAAGTGTAGTCAAAAGCGCTGGAAAGTTCAGACAGTTGTTCAATGTCATGGATTGATGTGCTAAGCTGGAAACCGGCATTTTTCAGTTTTTGAAACATAGTTTCCGGCGTGTCATTTCTCAGTTTTTCTGGAAAATGAAGTCTCGTTAGGCCATACTGCGCTGCCAGCTCATGGTGGTGGTGCAATGCGATTTTGGGATAAAATTCAGGATCAATCTTTCCCAGTAACCGGTTCAAATCAGCGATATCACCACCCGGTTTCCTGAGGTGAAGGCGCAGTAATCCATCCCGAAAAAGCGCATTGATCCGCTCGGCTTCGTTCAGGATAAATTCAGGATGCGAAATCGCGATCAGTTTCATATTATAAATAAATCTGGCTGCCGAGACTTGCAAACTCCCTCGATTTTTCCTCCATTCCTTCGGTAATCGCTTCTGCATTCAGACCATTTTCGTCGGCATAATCGCGTACATCCTGCGTGATTTTCATGGAGCAGAAATTCGGTCCGCACATGGAACAGAAGTGCGCAATTTTGGCGCCTTCTGCCGGAAGTGTTTCGTCGTGGAATGATTTCGCCGTTTCGGGATCAAGCGAAAGGTTGAACTGATCTTCCCAACGGAATTCAAAGCGGGCTTTACTTAGTGCATTGTCGCGATATTGCGCACCGGGATGTCCTTTGGCCAGATCCGCCGCATGGGCAGCGATTTTGTAAGTGATTACGCCATCCTTGACGTCCTTTTTATTGGGCAATCCCAAATGTTCCTTCGGCGTCACATAGCAAAGCATAGCAGTTCCAAACCAGCCGATCATAGCCGCGCCGATCGCGGATGTAATGTGGTCATAACCAGGCGCAATGTCGGTTGTTAATGGTCCTAATGTGTAAAATGGCGCTTCCTGGCAATGTTCCAGTTGCTTTTCCATATTCTCTTTGATCAAATGCATCGGCACATGCCCCGGACCTTCGATAATGGTTTGGACGTCATGTTTCCAGGCAATTTTGGTGAGCTCGCCTAATGTTTCGAGTTCTGAAAACTGCGCAGCATCATTGGCATCCGCAATACAACCCGGACGCAAGCCATCGCCCAGAGAAAAGGCTACGTCATAGGCTTTCATAATTTCACAGATTTCCTCAAAATGCGTATAAAGGAAATTTTCTTTGTGATGCGCCAGACACCATTTGGCCATGATAGAGCCGCCTCGGGAAACGATTCCGGTCAATCTTTTGGCTGTAAGCGGAATGTAGCGAAGCAGAACCCCGGCGTGGATTGTGAAATAATCTACGCCCTGTTCGGCTTGCTCGATAAGCGTGTCGCGGAAAAGCTCCCAGGTCAGATCTTCGGCTTTACCATTGACTTTTTCCAAAGCCTGGTAAATCGGAACGGTGCCGATGGGAACGGGTGAGTTGCGGATAATCCACTCGCGGGTTTCGTGAATGTTCTTGCCGGTGGACAGATCCATGATCGTGTCAGCGCCCCAGCGACAAGCCCAAACGGCTTTCTCCACTTCTTCTTCAATGGTCGATGAAACCGCAGAGTTACCAATGTTCGCATTGATTTTTACCAAAAAATTACGTCCAATGATCATAGGCTCACTTTCCGGGTGGTTAATGTTCACGGGAATCACGGCACGACCGGCTGCTACTTCCGAACGCACAAATTCGGGTGTGATAAACTTCACCGGCGTGTTTGCGCCGAAACTATGACCGCGATGCTGATGCGCAAGCGAGCCCGCCTTACCGTTCAATTCCAATAAATTCTCCTGAATCCGCTGGTTTTCGCGGATCGCAATGTATTCCATTTCGGCCGTAATGATGCCCTTTTTAGCATAGTGCAATTGGGAAACATTGGCACCAGATTTGGCACGTAATGGCTTGGTAATGTGCGCGAACCGCAATGCATCCAAAGACGGGTCTGAAAGTCGTTGCTGACCGTAATGGGAGCTGATGCCTTCCAATTGCTCCACATCCCGGCGCGCTTTGATCCATTCCGATCGCAAAGCGGGCAGTCCTTTTTTCACATCAATTTCAACATTAGGATCGGTAAATGGGCCGCTTGTATCGTAAACAGTCACTGGCGCATTTTTTTCTACCTGACCAGCTCTTCCATGCAAACGCGTGTCGGTTAGTGCAATTTCCCGCATCGCAACGGACACATTATGCAGGTTGCCTTTTACATAAATTTTCCTGGAATTCGGAAACGGGTCTGTGGTCACACTGCCGCTCTGTGGCGTTTTTTCAGTCTTCATAAAATGTTGGATTAAGGATAAACAAATGGGGAGAATGGAGGCTAGCCGCCTTGGGTAGCAGTGATCAGCATCACACGGTCATGCGGTTGCAGCGCGTGCAAATCCCAGGTCGATTTTGGAATAACCGACTGATTGACAGCGACTGCGATTCCTTTGGCCTTGTCAGGAAAAAGGGCAGATAATAATTGCTGGACCGAAAGTGGTTCAGAAAATTCGCGTGATTGACCGTTGATGATAATTTCCATTCCGAATTGTGTTTTTGAGAAAAACTTCAGGAATGGACCTTTTTTGGAAAGATACATTGAGATACAATAGCAGTATCTCTTACTTTTCCCTTCGGCAGTACTAACTGCATCAGGTTCAAAGGGTATTATCTCAGTCCGCATATCGGGACACCCCTAAAGTTTAAGCAAAGCTATTCCAAAAAATGTATTTTCAAAAATTAACCATACAAAAGAGCTGCATAGGACGCATTAAGAACTGTTTTATTTTAAGAATTATCGGGTAACTTTAAGGTTGTATTTACCAATTATATCGAACTACGTTACTTGATGGATCTTATTATAAGAAGCGCTGCTCCAAAGGATTTGCCATCCCTGTTAGAAATTATCAATCACGCCATTCTGAATACCACTGCCATTTATGATTACGAAGCCCGGACAATGGACGAGCAGCGGGAATGGTTCGAAAAAATGTTTAATGACGGCATGCCTGTCATTGTTGCAGAAAGAGAGGGGAAGGTGATCGGGTATGGCTCATACAACATCTTCCGTCCTAAAATTGGCTATAAATTCAGCGTGGAGCATTCCATTTATCTGGACGAAAAATCGAGAGGCCTGGGCGTAGGAGGGAAGCTTCTGGGCAGTCTGATCCAGCGCGCCAAAGAATCAGGCCTCCACAGCATGATCGCCGGCATCGACGCCGCCAACCGCGGCAGCATCGAATTTCATAAGAAATACGGCTTTGTGGAGAAGGGATATTTGAAGGAAGTTGGCTATAAATTTAATCAGTGGCTGGATCTGGTTTTCATGCAGTTGTTGTTGGAGGAGGATTGAGCGAAAGTTGTCAGCCTGAGCGTTCAGGCTGACATTGCACTAATGCGCCCGTCCCGTCTCCACGTAACTTTCCTCATCCCCAGTTGGTTTCCCTTGCCACCAGGATGCCAGAATTGACCCCGTAATGTTCATTAACGGCCCAAAAATTGCTGGTGCCAGCCCGACAGTGGCCATTTTTCCCATTTCCTTCGCGATGCCTGATGCCAGACCTCCGTTTTGCATGCCTACTTCAATGGCTATGGTGCGGCAGTCTCTTTCGCTCATTTTGAATAAGCGGCCCGACCAGTAACCTAGCGTGTAGCCGGATAAATTGTGGATTAGCACAAGTAGGAGTAATGTTGGTCCGATGGTGAGGAGGCTGTCGCGTCCGGCTGCGGTGATGATGACGATGATAAATGCAATTCCGGCCATGGAAACAATGGGCATAGCGTCATCGAGCCACTTGGCTTTGCCGCTGAAAAACTTGTTGAATAACAATCCTGCGCCGATTGGGATGATCACCATTTTTATAATGTCCCACATCATATGCAATGTGTCAATTTGGACAAATGCGCCTGCCAGTAAACTCATTAGCAACGGCGTCACGATAGGAGCGAGCATGGTGGAAATAGCCGTGATCGTGATCGATAATGCCAGGTTTGCTTTGGCCAGATAGGAAATTACATTTGACGCCATTCCGTTTGGCGAGCAGCCAATGAGAATAATCCCGGCTGCGATCTCAGGTGGAAATCCGCTTAGATTTGCCAATGTAAATCCAATGGTTGGCATAATGATAAAATGGCTTACCACACCGATTAATACACCTTTTGGCATTTTTACGACGCCTACAAAGTCGCCAAAACTCATGGATGTGCCCATCCCAAACATAATGATCTGGATGAGCGGGGTGATCAATGCGGCCAGTTTGAAGCCGTTAACCGATTGGAAATGTTGCGGATAATAAAGGGCTGTGGTGACTGCTGCGAAAATGACGGTCGTATATGTGAAACCTTTGAGCTTTTCAAAACCCCTGAAACTGACGGCTAAGACGAGGAAAAATGCAATGAAGAATGGTCCGGCTTGCGGCAGGTTTCCGGATAACGCCATGAAAAGCGCCACGAGCAGACACAAACCTGCAACACCGGCGAGTAACTTGTAAACATTCATATAAATAAGGTTATAATGCTATTGGGAAAAGGGCGCAAAAATACCCGGACTTTAAAATAGAAGTTACCAGGTTCTTTTCTTCATGTATTCATCCAACTCGGCGCGCTTCATCGGGATTTCCTTTGGGTTGCCGTCCAGCCATTTGAGGAATGCTTCTTTTAGCTGGTCGGTCCATTGGTTGTCGATCTGCCCTGGCGTGAATTTGCCTTCGCGGAGCATTTGGAGGGCAAATTTGTCTCTTAATGTGAGGAATTCGGCAGTGAGAATCACTTTTTCGGCCATATGTGCAGGAATGAAGATCACACCTTCTTTTTTGGCTAAAACCACATCACCCGGCAGCACAATGGCCCGGCCAATGCGGATGGGAGTGTTAATGCCGGTCAGGAAAACATCTTTGAGAAAGGAAGGGTCAAAATCCCTTACAAAAGCATTGAAACCTTCTATTTTAGACAGGCCTTCCAAATCGCGAACGGATGCGTCGAAAACCACGCCATTGCCTGATTTAGTAAAAATAGACGTTCCTAAATTGTCGCCGATCAATGTCCCGCTGGCGATTTTACCAAAACCGTCTGCAACGTAAACGTCACCTTTGGAAAGCTTATCGATAGGCCAGGAATTGGTGTTTCCCAACATTCCGTTCTTGTTACCACGGTCTTTCACCAATTTCTCGACATCCGGGCGGGAGGGCATAAACTGGGCAGTCAGAGCACGGCCTGTGATGACAATGTCATCTTTCAAAATCTTCCAGTTTCCATCGAACTGGCAGTTATAACCTTCATTTTGAAGCACGACCCAGGCCTCTTCAATCGAGATATTTTTGGCACGGTTAATGAGCTCGTCAGGCACTTTGGGACGACCGTCCGGGAAGCGTTCGCCCTTCCATTCGGAGGTTAGGAAGATCAATTCTTCTTTGGGCATTGTCTGCGCCTGAGCGGATTGCGGGCAGCTAAAATTGAAGGCTAAAAGGGCTATTACACCAAAAAATTGTACTCTCATAATTCAATATAAAATTTGCGGCAGGTATTTATTGGCCAAAGATGCATGGAATGGCTTATCATTCAAACTATCTTTTGGTAAGAACAAGCGGCTCTGTGAGTCCGTTTAAATCGTAAACAACTTTTCCGGCCCGGATAGTCACCTCTGCTTCAAGCTTTTGCTTACCCTTTATCTTGGTTCCGGTATAATCCCAAAAGCCAAATGTTCCCGTGTCATTCAATTGGAATTTACCATCTAAAACCCGCAAAACGGTCACGTCTGCTCGCGAGCCGACAGACAGATTGCCAAGTTCTTCCCTATGAATTGCCTGCGCAGGAGCCCAGGTGCTGGCTTTGATCACCGCCGGAAGGTCCATGCCCATAGCCAGGAATTTGGACATCACATTCAACATGTCTTTCATCGCATTGTTCATGCTGCCGGTGTGAATGTCTGTGCTGATGGTGTTTGGGTAAAAACCACTTTTCACGGCCGGAATGGCCTGCGAAAATGCAAAGCTGATGCCGCCATAACCTACATCGAAAATAATCCCTTTCTTCCGCGCTTCCATGACAAATGGTTTGATCTTTCCCGTTGCAACGTCCAGAATCGGCTCTCTGCTGCTTAGCTGGCCAAAGCAATGTGTAAAAATATCACCCGGACGAAGGCGTTTCATGAATAGTTCTTCAATAGGCAAAACCGGCTTGCTACCACCAAAATCCACCATTACAGGCACATTGGCGAGCTTCCCGGCTTCCACTGCGCGTTCTGTGGGTGTCCAATTATAGCCATTGTAATGCGCTAGTTTTATGCCGACAATGTAATCCGGATTTTCCTTCACCACTTTCGCAGTCGCAGCGGCATCCATATCGTCCACATTCTGCTCGTAAGTGCCGCCTCGCATGCCTTCTCCCACAATGTTCAGGAATGCAAGCACGCGGGTTTTTGATATGTCAATGGTTTGTTTTTTAAAATCCGGAAACGACTTCCAGCCCGCGCAGCCTGCGTCCACAACCGTGGTAACGCCCGTGCGGAAAGTGAAACCGTCCGGCGGAAGCGCATTAGGACCATTGCTGTAAGTCTGGTCCATTTTTGTGCCGTAAAAATTGTGGGAATGCATGTCGATCAGCCCGGGCGTTACGAACAGTCCTTTTGCATTGACAACCTGCTTGCCTTCCTTGGCATCAATGTTTTTGGCGACAAGCATCACCGTGTCACCTTTCAGGGCAACGTCCATGATAGCGTTCACATTGTTTTTGGGATCAATAACATGGCCGCCTTTGATCACCACAGAATATTGCTGGGCTTTGACGGAAGTGATTGCGAGGAGTAGCGCAAAACAGGTTAAGCGTAATTTATTGGACATGATTTTAGGTTTTAGGAATATGGGCACTCTATAAGCAAAAGGAATTCACGGACTGTTTTTAATGCTGGTTGTGTGTTTAATGTTAAAGGGCTTAATATCAATAAATCAGACTCCCCGGTTTATAGCCGGGAAGTCTGATAATGATCATGCTTTGGCATTATTTATCCCACCAAACCAAACTCGAAAGCGTGTTTACGCCGCCTTGTCTGTCCCGTGCTTCGTAAAAATTCACTTTGTTGTACTGTTCTTCCGAATCCGGGATCACAAATCTTGTTGGAATCTTTCCGCCGGTAAGGTTTCCCGGATAGTTCGTTGGCGTCAGTTTGGGATATCCGGTGCGTCTCCAGTTCGACCAGATTTCATATTCATCTTCAAGGAATAACGCCACCCATTTCTGCGTTCCGATCTGTTCCATTTTCTCAGCCAATGTTCCCGCAGTTTTGTAGGGATTTGCTTTCAAATAAGCGGCAATTTTGGCATCGGAAATAACGCCGCCTGCTCCAAAAGCCGCCCATTGTTTCATGCCTGACATCACTGCACTTTCGTATTCGGCAGCCGGTGTTGTGGCTGTATACCAGCCTCTTAATCCAGCTTCGGCTAGTAGTAAGTGAACTTCTGCCGGGGTGAAAACCAGCAACGGCGCATTGTATTTCAGGATTGTGTTTGGGTTTGGCTCGGAGTAAGAGTCAAAGTCCGCAGGCAATGAGTTGAAAGCAGCATTAGGCATTCCTTTTTGCAAGGCAGTAGCTGTGTCGGCAACATAAGGGGCAGTTGCAGAAGCTTTTGTCCAAACAACAGAAATCACATTCAAACGCGGATCTTTTGTTGTTTTTAAATGGTCGATTAATGTTTTGGCCAATTTCCCGCCCTCCACATTGTCGCCACCCGGCGAAACGTAATCTGTGGACATCAAGCCAGCCGCAATAAAGTTTCTGCTTGCCGTGATGGAACCGTCCACATAAGCAATCGTCGCAATGTCCGCATCGGTGGTTATTACGCCGCCTGCAATGGCTTTTTTTACCCAGATTTCAGCGGCAGCAGCATCCACTTCCGTAAGGCGCATGCCCAGACGCAACATTAATGAATAACCAAACTTTTTCCATTTCCCGATCTCGCCGCCAAACATTAAATCCGATGTGCCAAATGTGGGCTGAGCTGCATCGAATGCTGCAATGGACTCATCCAGCTCTTTCAGCAGATCTGCATAAATAGCCTGTTGCGTATCGTATTTTGGCGTAAAATTTTGACTCGAAAGTGCTTTTCCTGCGTCAGAATAGGGGATATCGCCGTACAAGTCAGTCAGACGGTGAAACAGGTAAGCTTTCCAGATGCGGGCAGCCGACAGTTTGTTTACGTCTGCTGCGTTTTCTGAAACTGCTTCAATCACCTGCGCAATGTCAATCACAGCGCCCTGGGTTACCGGATCGCCTCCGTAGAGATTCCAGCTGCCCTGACTGTAACCAAAATTGAAATATTTGTCACCCGCACCCGGCACTTCTTTGTAAGTGGCGAAATGCTGCATGGAGCCTCCTATGGTCAGATAGGCTGCGCCTGTGTAGTTGTTGCTGACAGTTACCAGCTGCGCACGCGTGAAAAGAAAGCCCGGCACCACCTCGGTTGATGCATTGGGATTCACATTCATTTCTTCAAAACCGTTGTCGCAGGAGGCAATAAACATGGCCGGAGCCAGATATAGGACTTTAAATAATTTTTTCATATTCACTAAAATCTTTTAATGATTAAAACTTCACTGTTAGGTTCACACCCAGACTTCTCGTTCTCGGAACCCCGAATGCTTCCAGCCCTTGCGCATTGCCATTGGTATAGCTCGATTCCGGATCGAAATAATTGTTGCGCTTGTCTTTGTAAAGCAGCAGCAGGTTACGACCCACCAGGGAGACTGAGGCAGCTTGCAGTTTCAGGAAAGAAAGCTTGCTTACATCCAAATTGTAGCTCAGGATAACCTGGCGCAGCTTGATGAAGTCATTGTTGAAAGTGAAAATGCCCGTGTAGTTTTTGTCATTGTCATAGTAAGTATCCACATCTTTTTTCTCCCACAACTTGGTAAATGGCGCTCCTTCCGGCGTTACACCCGTTACGGTCACACCAGTTTCGCGGCCTGGAAGTGTTTCTTTTGGCAAACCAAAACGATAGGCATACTGATACATGTTGGAGTAAACCACGCTCCCGAATTTACCATCGACAAGAATGTTCAGTGAGAAGCTTTTGTATTTGAAATTATTGGTGATACCCATGGTCAACGGAGGAATCCCATTGCCCAGTTTTTCAAGATTACCTCTTACTGCGTAGCCACTGGCCGTGTTGTAAACAATGTTGCCATTGTCGTCCATCTTTTTGTTATAACCCCAAACCTCACCGTAAGTGCCGCCTTCTACATTATTGATCAAGCCTCCGCCCACACCCGTTCCAATGCTTAGACTGGGCAGGTTATCGGCAAGTTTGATGATTTTGCTCTGATTATAAGCCATATTATAGCTGATGTCCCAGGTGAAATTGTTCTTGCGGAAAGGTGTTGCAGTGAGTAAAAGCTCAACCCCTTTGTTACTCAGTTCACCCACATTCAGCAGTGCCTGCGTATATCCGGAAGACACAGCAATGTTGCTTTGTACAATGTCATTGGTTGTCTTACGGTTGTAAAATGTAAGGTCAAGACCAAAACGGTTGTTCAGGAAACGCGCTTCCAAACCAGCTTCATAAGTCGTAGATGTAAGCGGACGCAAATCCGGGTTAGGAACCAGGGCCGAAGCAAGCTGCTGCACGGGACGACCATTATGCCCGCCTTGTGCCATTTGATAGCTTTGGTAAATTCTGTAAGGATCCACATTCACAGCGCCTACCTGTGCCCATGAAGCGCGTACTTTGGCAAAGCTGATCGCAGCCGGCATATCAATAGCTTCTGAAAGGATCACCGTTCCACCGATTGCCGGGTAAAAGATGCTGTTATTGGATTTGTTCAAAACCGAGAACCAGTCCTGTCTGCCAGACATAGTCACGTAGGCCAGCCCTTTGTAGCCCAAATCCACCGATGCAAAAACCGAGTTAATGCCGCTTTTCAGATATTTCGGTGTGGTGGTGGTTGTGGCAAGATTGGTAAAGCTGTAAAAACCGGGGATCGTAAATTCCGCGCCTCTGTAAGCCATTTCATCATAAATGTTTCTTTGCGTATTGCCACCGAGCAACGCAGAGAAGCTAAAATTTTCGAATTCTTTGTTGTAATTCAATGTCAGCATTCCGTTGGTCTCGGACGAGGTCGTGCTGTTGGACTCATATTTACCCAATGGCTCGTAAGCATTGTTATTCGGAACCACGAATTCATATTTGAAATTGTAGTAATCCTGGCTCACGCTCCCTTTGATGAAAAGGTTGTCCAGGATATCATAGCGAATGTTTGCTTGCCCAAGGAAACGGTTTTTGCGGTCGTCGTTTTTGAATTTATTGATTACAAAATAAGGGTTTGGCGCAGCCGGAACGGGATTCCATTCAACTTCTTTGCCTGTAACCGCATCATAACCAGGTGAAAGGCTTCTGATGTCCACCGAGTTAGCGATCAGGTGTGTTGCCCAGTGCGGGTTATAATCCGCATAACCCACTTTCGGACGGTTGTGGCCATCTTCAATGTTGTATTGGACAACCGTTTCAATGCTCAGTTTTTTGCCCAAAAAAGCATTCACATTCAAATTAGCAATCCTTCTGGTAAAGTCAGAATTGGGGACAATGCTGTTGGATTTTGTATTGTTCAAACCGAAACGAAAGTTGATCTTGTCGTTGCCGCCTGTGAAAGCGATGGAATTAATGTAGTTCGTTCCGGTTCTGTAAAAGTTTTTGAGGTTGTCTTTCTGAGGCGAATATGGACGCATCTGGCCGTCAAACTGGATCACATCCGTGCCATCCATTCTGGCTCCGTAAGACAAACGACCCGAGCTTTTCGCTTGCGTCTGAGTCAATGGTTTTACACCATCAACACCCTGGCCATATTCATATTGCCAGTCGGGAATGATCGAAAGGTTTTCCGTTGTAAAGTTGCTGTTGAACTCTACGCCGATGCCTTTTTGCGCCCGGCCCTTTTTTGTAGTGATCAAAATAACACCGTTACCGGCACGTGCACCATACAAAGCCGCTGCCGGGCCACCTTTCAAAACACTGATCGACTCAATGTCGTCCGGGTTGATCCCGCCGATGCCGTCGCCGCGGTCTGTGTTATTTCCATTTCCATCCGATGCATTGCCACCGCCCGGAACGCTGTTGTCCATGGGCATACCATTGATCACATACAATGGCTGGTTGTTTCCGCTCAACGATCCGTTACCCCGAATAATAATGCGGCTCGATCCGCCCGGTCCAGTTGACATTCCCGTTGCATTCACACCGGCGATTTTACCAGTCAGCGCATTCGCTACGTTGTTTTCGCGGGCTTGTGTAAATTCAGACCCTTTAACCTCGGTTACTGCATAGGCAAGCGCTTTTTTCTCTTTTGAAATACCCAGGGCCGTTACCACGACTTCGTTTAATGCTTTGGCTTCCGGTTCCAGTTTTACAGAAATCGTTGTCTGCGTTCCTACCGGCACTTCCTGCGAAGTGTAACCCACAAAGCTGAAAATCAGGACAGCCGAGGCCACTTCTGCATCGGGAATCTCCATCGTATAATTACCGCTTGCGTCCGAAGAAGTTCCGCGTTGTGTTCCTTTTACCAGAACGCTAACCCCGGGAAGTCCGGCACCCGTCTCATCCGTAACCACGCCTGTTACATTGCGTTTAGGCGCGTCTTTGGATGAAGTGCCGGTTTCGGGAGCTCCCGTTTCGCGTTTCAAAATGATGCGGTCCTGCACCACTTCGTAAGTCACTTTGTGCGGGGCGAGGATTTTACCCAGCACTTCCGATAATGCCTCTTCCTGAAATTTGAACGTATATTTTTGGTTATTGAAAATCTGAGGGTTATACATGAACTTAACCTTGGTCACATTCTCAATTCTTTCCAGTGCCTTATCGATTTCGGCATTGGCTAAACGCAACGTCACTTTTTGTTCTAAAACTCGCTGACCGCGTACGTCATTGGCTTGCACAAACGTGCTGACGACGATAGCGAGTATGGCTTGATACAGCGTAATGCGCATGATTTTCTGTAAAGCATGGTGAAATTGTACTGTTTTTGACATAATTTTGATTTTTGTCGGGTTAAAATTCGGCATAATTGATTCCCACGGCCGCTGCGAGGCGAAAACCGTAAGAAGAAGAAAAAGGGGATTAACGGAGCCGGTGGTGTTGCAGCATCATCGGCTCATTTTGTAGGCATCTGGTAATAGATTCTAGTCATAGGCACTCTTTGAATTTTACAGGGTTAATGAGGATCGTTAGTAGCAGCCTTTGCTGGTAATGATAATGCTCGCATCCAGCTGCTCATATTGCGCTCCGATCGTTTTACAGATCAGGTTTATTTTCTCAAACAGCGGCTCGTCAGATAAGGAGGCGGTCAGGAAACAGTTTTTCATCACATCTGCATCGTGGATGATCTTCACGCCGTAAGATTTTTCCAGCGTGGCAAAAACATCGGTAATCGGCGTGCCTTTGAACTCAAACGACTGACTTTGTATGGGCAATTCCAGCAGTTTCGGGTCCGGAACGAGGCTGCGCGTCAGACGTAACTCCTTGGGTGCGAAAACGATCTGCTGATTGGGCGTCAACACCATTCCGCCCAGTTTGTCGTCCGCCTGCTGCGTCGCGATTGCTTCCTGTGTCATGGGGAAAACCGAAACTCTTCCTGTTTTCACAACCACTTTCACTTCTTTGTCGCCTTCAAATGCACTTACTTTGAAACTCGTTCCCAGCACTTTCGTTGCCAGGGAGTGTGCGTATACATAGAAGGGTTTGTCCGGGTTTTTGGCCACTTCAAAAAATGCCTCACCGCTCAGGAAAACCTCTCTTTTATTACCTTCAAAATTGGTAGGGTAGGTAATGCGGCTTTTTGGCTGTAACAGCACCGAGCTCCCATCGGCCAGAATGATCAGACGCGCTTTGTCGGTTACATTCTCTTCTTTTACCAATGGCTCTTTGATCTGACTCAGGATCACTTTGTACTGATCCGATTGCTGTTGAGAGGGTGTTTGCTTGTTAAACCACCAACCTGCGAACATCAGCAGCAAAATGGAAGCTGCCATGTTGTACCAGTTTGGCCTGAAAAGGCGCCATATGCTCGATTTCTTCGCTTTATTTTCACCAATCGAATGAGATAGCCGGTAAATTTCATTGGCTATTTCATCCTCCGTGATCTGATTGAAAGCGGCTTCTGCATTGATCAGGAAGTTTCTTGCTTTCACAACCAGCTCGCGCTTATCAGGATTCAGTTCCAGCCATTCAGCCCAGATAGTATCCTCCTCAGGATCATTATACAACGTCCAGCGTCGGAATGATGGATCGGCTGCTAGTTCCTCCGGAAGAAAATTGCGGTAATTGTGCATATCGGGCAAATAATAGTATGGCTAATTTATCTAAGGATGCATTTTCATGCGGCCAATACTCTTTTTGCTGAAATTATTTTTTGATTGAGAACAATGTTTCTCATGAAAATGGTAAAACTAAAATTTTGGAAGAGTCGTTTTTATGGTTAGTTTTATTTCAAGATTTACAACCACACTAAACATCGTATGAAATTTACAGTACTCATATCACAAGGCGAAGAATTCCTGATCGGTCGCATTAAGGAAATTCCATCTGTCATGACGCAAGGCGAAACCGTTAAGGATGTTATGGAGAACATCAACGACGCACTCAGCCTCTACGCCCAAGATTCTACCGAGAGTATAGTTCCTGATGATCAATTCATTGATGATGAGATCTATGGTGCAATTATCTCTACGAAAGAATTAGATTTTGCCTGATGTCAATAAAAAGAAATGAGCTAATCAGGCATCTCGAAATTCATAGTTGTTATTTAAAGCGAAATGGAGCAAAGCATGATCTTTACTCCAATGTCCTAAATAGCAAACAAACCACGATTCCGAGACATCCGAAGATTGATAAGCACCTTTGCGAAGCGATATGCAAGCAACTCGGGATTGAGAAAATTTAAATTAATCCGCGAACCTGACTATGCATTAACCACGAATATCAAAATGAGGCTGGCTACTGCGCGGATGTGGGTTTTTAGGGAGGTTATTGCTTTAAAGAGAAGATTCGCGACGGATTGGCGGTTGACTTGCATGAGGTCGGCGATCTGCTCGTTATCCATTCCTTCGAAGTATTTGAGGAAAACGACTTCTTTTTGGCGGCGTGGAAGCTCATTGATGGCGGAGCGGACCTTGATCTGATTTTCAGAATAAATCTCACTTTGCTCGATTTCGGTTTCCACAGTTTGGTAGTCCGAAATCTGCCCAACCTCATCAATATCCAGCAACGAATTGGCCGGATTATTGCGACGGAACTCTTGGAGCAGCTGATTGCGAAGCGCTTTCAGGAAATAAATGGAAACAAATTGAATGTGAATGGTCTGGCGCTTTTCCCAGATATGGATCAGCAATTCCTGGATTGAATCTTTAATAAATTCTCTGTCCGAGGTGAAATTGGTGGCGTAATTAAAGAGCGTACGATACTGTTTATCTGCAAGTTGACAAAATGCAAGACTGTCACCGGCCTGAGATTGTTGCCAGAGATTCAGAAGAAGCACATTCTCCTCAGCGATGCGTTGTTGTTTGTTCAAATCTTATTGGGGTCAGGTAACAAAGTAACCGTTAAATCGCTGAATTTTAAAATATAAGTGGGACTTTATTTTTTATTTTAAAATTACCTTCGGCGAAATTGTATAATATCAAAATATAAGTTTGTGATTCGGAGGTTTTTGTAAGTAACATTGTGGAAGCCCTTCGACTCCGCTCAGGGTGACAAGCGCTTGTCACCCTGAGCGGAGTCGAAGGGCTTCCACAATGTTTATATATAAGCAATACAATCAATCTCAACCAACGAATCCCCAGGCACTCCACCATAAACTGCGACGGTTGTGCGGCAGGGTGGTTTTGAGCCGAAACGGCCTTTGTAGGCTTCGTTCATGGCTTTGTAATCGTTCAGGTCGTGCAGGAAAACGCTGCACTTCAATACTTTCTCCATCGAAGAACCGGCTTTGATCAGTTCTTTTTCCAGCTCGTCCAGCACGTGTTTGGTGTGAGCAGTGATGTCGCCTTCAAAGTGTGCGCCTTTTCCGGCGACGAAAACCATATTATTGAACTTGGTATGACCTGAAAATAAGGGTGCATCCTGATACATAACAACGTCACCGACTTCCTTTTCGGGCGCCGTGGCAGCGGGCGCTTCTGCGATTGCTTTGGAAGCGACTCCAATTCCAGCTACTCCGGCAACAGAGGCGAATAATTTTTTAAGAATGGATCTTCTTTCGGACATGGTTGTATAATTAAGGTTATTAAAACGGATATAATTAAGATCTTTTTTTCTTGTTTCTCTTTGCCATTTTCTCATTGGCCGGCAATGTCACTTTCCAAATGCTTCCACCGGATTTGTTACCGCCCTGCTTGCCGCCATACTCGATAATGTATAAACTGTTTCCAACCAGTAATGCATCCGTGGGAGAAGTAAAGCCATCAATAATGCGGGTTGTTTTCACTTTATAATTGTCTGTGGCTTTGTCATAGGCCATTTCTAGGTGTAACAGGTCTCTTCCCTGCTTTCTCAAAGGACTCGGATTGGCGACGCCATTTCTTGGTCCGCCGGTGTAACGAATTACGAAACCATCTCCGGTAAGATCTTTGCCCAGCGCATTCTTGGTATCAAAAAACAAGCCCAATGGAGAAGAATGTGCGTTAAATGTGCTTACGCCAATGCCCGTAGAATCTCCGTCCACGACCAGGCCTGTTTTCCGGTCGCGGTACTCGTTCGCGTCCGGACCCATATTTTGTACGCCGGGGCTGAATTTAACGCCTGCTGGCCTTTTCGGGAAGTCGGGATCATTGTGAAAATACTTCATGAGCCACGCAAAAGCAAATTTGCTGAGGAATGGATCGGTGTCAGGATTGGGCTGGTAATCCGGAAATTGCTGCGGATTGTCAATGCCGCCCATTACCCACGGAAAGCCATAATGATGCCCCTGTCGCACCCAGAACATATCTTCCGAATGGTCGTAATCGCCTGAATTGGAAACGGCAAAAAGATTTCCTTTTGGGTCAAATGCCATGTCATATGCGTTGCGAATGCCTTCTGCATAGAGATATCCATCCGCTTTTAGTTTTTGGGTGTCGGTAGAAAGCAACAAATCTTTCGAGTCAATTGGAAAGCGGAATATGTTGGCAGTTAATGCATTATCGCGGGCATTTGGATATTCTCCGCCGTTATCCTGCACCTCGCCGTGATCCGTTCTGGCACCGGTGTTTACGAAAATGTATTTGCCGTCCGGGCTGATCTCCAATGCGTTCCAGCCGTGGTCGAATGTTGTTTTGTTTGCGCCATATTCCACGGTGTTGAACACAACCGTCATTTCGGGCTTGTCGTCACCATTTGTTAGCTCATAGCGAACCATCCGGCCCTTATTTCCTTTGTTGTTGTTTACATTAATATTTCCAGCCAGAAACAATGTGTTTCCTTTAAAAGCAGCGCCTTGCAAACGCGTAATGCCGTGATCCTCAGCGCTGAGTATCTTCTTGCTTTCAGGCTGATTATTTGTAATTACGATTTTAAAAACATCTCCAAAAAAGGTTGTGTAATAAATGTCGCCGGTCACCGGATGCTGAATGATACGGACCGCTTCCGGCTCGATCTTCATGTAATGCTCAATGGTAATGTCTTCCCGGAGCGATTTGGGTGTGTTCGTAACCGTCTCTCTGGGCTGTGCCCATGCATTGAAGGCAACCGCTGCAACAAGCAGCGCAGTTAATTTTGGTTTGATAAAGCGGCTAATAGTCAACATATGGTGATTGAAGTTCAGGAATTACTCAGTTTTGCCCAGGTGACGAATGTAGGCAACAAGCTGCCACTTCTGTTCGTCGGTAAACACATCTTTAAACGGCGGCATGTTACCACGACCTGTCGCGATTTTCCAGAAAATAGAGCCGTCGCTTTGGGCTTTGACCAATGTGTCGTGAAAGTTGGCGGGCCTTTGTCCTAATGCTCCACCGGCTGCGCCATCGCCGTAACCGGCGTCACCATGGCATGTTGCGCAATAAAGCGTGAAAAGTTCTTCACCCTGGGCCAATGTCAGCGGCTCTTCGTGATACGGACTTTTGAGCGTGTCGGCCCACGCAGGCGCTTTCCAGGGATCCTGGTTGAGACGCGGATCGGAGTTTGTGGAGGAAAATCCTGCCAGTACAATTCCGGTGAAAAGTATAAAACTTGCGGCTAAAACCTTATTTTTGAACATTAAAATATAAGAGAAACGTGGTTTATATTTTTCGTCATTCTCCCTCCAACCCCTTAAAGGAACACTCAATTGCCGGAGAGTAATATCCGCTTAAACGAGGTTGGAAGGAGAAAAACGTTATTTCAAGCTGTCGAGAGAAGATCTTGTTTTGGCAACCTCGTCGATCGTGACGGCACTTGCATTGTTTCCAAAATTGCTCCTGATGTGCGTGAGCACTTCGGCGATCTCCTCATCCTTTAAAAAACTGTGCTGGGGCATTACATTGTTATAAGACTGCCCTTTCACTTCCAGCGGCCCTTCCAGCCCTTTCAGCAATACTTTTATAAGGCGTTCTTTATCGCCGGTTACCCATTCGGCTCCGCCAAGCGGCGGAAATCGCTGCGAATCACCCATTCCGTTTCGCTGATGGCAAGCCGAGCAGTACACGCTGTACACTTTTCCACCGGCAACAGGTTTGTCTTTATCCAGATTGTCATTTATCTTGTCCGGCGTGCGGATATTGGACATAGCTTTTCTCTTTTCCATTTTTACAAGGGCAGATTTGGTAAATTTCTGCTTGTTACCCTTGTAAGTGACTTTCCAGATCTTTCCTTTTTCGGTTTCGGCGATGTAAAGTGCGCCATCAGGGCCCATCGCAAGTCCCATAGGGCGATACACGGCATCACTCACATTCACAATAGGATCCACACCTGCAAAACCATCGGCAAAAACCTCATAATCACCCGAAGGCTGGCCGGCTTTAAATGGAACGAAGCCAATGAAATAACTGGATTGCGGATAGGGAGCGCGGTTTGTAGAACCGTGAAAGGCAATGAATGAGCCGTTTTTGTAACGATCCGGGAAATGGTTACCCTGATAAAACAGAATATCATTAGGTGCCCAGTGTCCGGGAAAGCCAATCAACGGTTTCTCATATTCACCGCATCGGCCTACTTCATTTCCATCACCGCCATATTCCGGGTTAAGGACTTTTTTCCCCTGCATTTGGTCCCAATAACAATAAGGCCACCCGGCGTGCGTGCCTTCTTTGATCCGGAAAAACTCTTCGGAAGGAAGCATTGCGCTTTGCCAGGGAGAAAAAAGCTGTGAGAACAAGCGCAGCAGATCGTCGCGGCCGTGTTGCAATGCATATAAATTGTTATCCGCGAAATTCCAGTCTAGGGCCACTACACTGCGCAAGCCGGTTGCAAATTTCACGCCGTCTTTTTGTAACTGACCTTTTTTATTGGCATCAAAACGCCAGATTCCCCCGTGATCTTCCAGGATGGGGCAGGGGTCTAGCCCGCTGGATGAGGGAATGCGGTTATCATCCTGGCAAGCATTGGAATTGGCGCCAAAAGGCACATACATGAACCCTTTGTCGTCAAAGGTGACAGGTTTCGCAATGTGCTCGTGCATGCCATGGGCGTGATCGTCAGTGAGAATCACTTCTTCTTCGCTGGTCGGGACAAGTTCGCCGGGCTTCAATTTATATCGGTAAACGATCAGTTCGGAACTGAAATAGAGGTAACCTTTATAGATCCGCATGGCAGTTCCATAAACCCCTTCGCCACCGCGTCCGCCAAAACGCTTGATCATGTCCGCGCGTCCGTCGCCATTTGTGTCGCGCAAGGCAGTCACCGATTCACCTTTGTCTGCAAAGCGGGCTTTCACATATATATCACCATTATCATTGACCGCAATGTGGCGCGCCCTGCCGGGTAAGCTGTCCACAACAACGGTCGCTTCGAAGCCGTCAGGCAAGAATAATCCGCCGTTTTTCGTGTTAACAGGCACTTCCTGCTGATCGCCGCGCTGGGTAAAGCCCAATGCAAAGAGCAGCAGTAAGGAAGCTGAAAGTTTGAAAGAATGATAGCGCATTGTTAGGTAAAAAGGAGTTTTAGGATTGCGGTCGGTTATTTTAAATAAATAGGTTTGGCAATTCCATTGAGATCGTAGACGATTTTACCGCCCATGATCGTCATTTCACATTCCAGCTTTTCCTTGCCATCCATTTTAAAACCGGTCTTGTCGTAAAAGCCAAAATTTCCTTTGCGCATGGAAAAAATCGCGACGTCCGCGATAGCGTTTTCGGAAATGTGGCCCAGGTTTTCTCTCTGGATCACTTGCGCCGGAGCCCAGGTGCTGGCTTTGATAACCGACGGCAAATCCATACCCATGACATAAAATTTGGACATAATGCTCAGCATGTCTTTCATAGAGCCGTTCATGCTGCCCGTATGCAAGTCTGTGCTGATCGTATTGGGATAAAAACCTTGCTTAATTGCTGGAATGGCCTGCGAATAATTGAAGCTCGCACCGCCGTAACCCACGTCGAAAATGATGCCGCGCTTACGAGCTTCCAGAACGAATGGCCGCACTTTCTGCGCTTTTTCGTCCACAATGGTTTCTCTTACATTGCCTTCCAGCAGGGTGTATGCGTGTGTAAAAATGTCTCCCGGGCGAAGGTGTTTAAGAAACAGGTCTTCCAGCGGCAGTGGTGGCGTGCTTCCGCCAAAATCAACCATGACAGGCATATTAGCCAACTTTCCGGCCTTCACAGCATTGTCCACCGGTTTCCAGTCGTTGCCCATGAAATGCGCTACTTTAAAACCGACCACATCATTGCTGTTCTTCAAAGCGACCCCGGCAGCGAGTTCCGGGTTCATGTCGCTCGTGTCCTGTTCCCAGTTTCCACCGCGCATGCCTTCGCCGACAATGTTAAGGAAGGAGAGCACCCGCGTTTTGGAATTGAAAATCACATTCTTTTTGAATTCAGAGAAAGATTCCCAGCCCGCGCCGCCCGCATCCACGATGGTGGTTACGCCCACGCGAAAGGTGAAACCATCGGGCGGTAACGCAACCAAACCATTACTTAAATAATGGTTTGGCTCTGTTCCGAAAAACACATGTCCGTGAATATCAATGAGTCCGGGCGTGACATACATGCCTTTGGCATCCACAACCTGTCTGGCTTCCTTTGGATCAATGTCCTTGGCAACCTTCTTGATCTTTCCTTCAAATATCCCCACGTCCATGATCTGGTTGAGGTTATTTTTGGGGTCAATGACTGTTCCGCCTTTGATCAATATGCTGTAAGTTTGCGCGTTAATGGCGAGACTCACACTGCATATCAACAAAAGGATAAGCAGGGATCTGTGTTTCATTTTTTATAGGGCTTAGGAATAGGTATTCTGGTAATGCAAAATTTTAAACAACCGCTTTTGACAATTCTTCTTTCAGGCGGGTTGCTACTATTTTTTCTTCACCGGGTTTCAGGCACCAGGTTGTGATGGTCAGTGTATTGTTTTCGCCGGGCATGATCTCAATGGACGGATCGCCTTTGCGGAGATTTTCCTGCAACAATTTGACAGGCAAACTCACTTTGGCCGAATCCCAGGAAATTCGGAGGGTAGGCGTGTGGTTGCCCAGCTCAGGCGCAAAGGTCTCCACATTTACTCCAGCAATGCTTTTTGCAGCATTACCAATGGTTGCAGCCCGGTCTTCCCACATTTTCCACTCTTTTTTGTGGTCCATCTTGACGAATTTTTCAAGCGCCACATACATGCCCAGGATCTCCTCTTTATTCACTTTCATACCGCGTCCGATCGTTGAACCCCGTGGCGGCATGCTCAGTCTCGCTGCGTCGATCAGATGTTTTTTACCCATCAGAATGCCCGCGCTTTGTGGCCCGCGCATGGCTTTTCCGCCCGAAACGCACACCAGGTCAAAGCCCATATCATTGAATCTCCAGAGATTTTCAACCGGAGGGACGTCCGCCGCCATATCGATCATGGTTGCTATGCCATGTTTTTTTGCAATTTCCACCCATTTCTCATGCATGATCTGGCCCTTATCCGATTGGATATGCAGGAACCAAAGCAATGCTGTTTTCTCATTAATGGCCTTTTCCAATTCTTCAACCGTCTCTACCTGAATGATTTTGCAACCCGTGTTCGTCAATGCGTGCGAATAGCCAATGTTGTGGCCTTTCTGAATGATCACTTCGGATTTCATGCCGGTCCCTTCCAGGTGCGGCAATGCTTCCACTCTTTTCTGATCCATTCCGGTTAGCACGCCGGCAAGTCCCAGCGTCAATGCGGAGAAGCAGCCGGCCGTTACCACCGCGGATTCTGCGTGGGTTAATGCTGCTATTTTTTCCCCAACCTTTGTCTGCACCTCATCCAGCATCATGAAATTTTGGGCTGCGCCCTGGATCGTTTCTACAACTTCCTCCTGCATCAGCGATCCCGTCATAGCCGTGTAGGTACCCGCGGCATTAATAAATGTTCTGATTCCCAGTTCCTTGGCGAGGTTTCTGGCTGGGAGCTTAGCGGCGAAAGTGGCAGCTTCCGCACTGCCGTTTCCCAAAAATCCGCCTAACAAGGGCACAGCGGATAAATGTTTGATTAAATCTCTACGGTTTATCATGATATTGGAAAGGACTTGAAAAAGGTGATAAGGGCAATAAAATTGGTCATGAAAGGATCAACATTTTAATGATGCAGGAAATGCATGCTGATACTCTTTTTTGTAGGATTATTTTTTTTGATAAATGAAATCTAGAAAATAAACTTTGGTCATTATCCACTTTAACACCTTATTATTCCGACAAGCGATAATGATCAGGTTTGAACCGAAAAACAGAGGGATTTAATTGAGGAAAAACTGCTTCACACATACAGGCGTGGGAACGCTGATCTCCTTACTGGTATAAGTAAGCTGGCCGGTTTGTGGGTTCCTTTTGAAGAACACTACATTATCATTGTCGCGGTTGGTCACAATCGCGAAATCTCCTTTTTGGTCGATCAGGAAATTGCGGGGATGTTTTCCATGCGTTTCTGCGTGTCCGGCAATGGTTAGCTTGCCTGTTTGGGCGTCAACAGCGTAAATGGCCAGACTTTCGTGTCCGCGGTTGGAAGCATACAGGAATTTTCCATCGGGTGAAAAGTGAATGTCTGCCGCGGAATTTTTACCCGTAAAATCAGAAGGAAGCATGGTCACCCGCTCCATAGGAACCAGCGCACCTGAGTTTTTGACGATTTTGAAAGAATTGACAACAGAACCAAGCTCACCAGCCGAATAGGCGAAGTTTCCGTTCGGGTGAATAGCGAAGTGGCGAGGGCCGTCACCTGCTTTTACTTCTACGTAAGGAACAGCGCCCGGCGTGAGCTTACCAGTTTTTGGGTCAACTGAGTAAATCATGATTTTATCAATCCCCAGATCGGAAGCGTAGATGTACTTGCCGTCTGCTGAGGGGATTACCGAATGCATATGCGGTTTTTGCGACGCTGCACCCTTGTCCTGAATGCTGTCTGCCGCCGCACCGATTGTTCCGTCACCATTAAGCAGGTAAACGCCGAGTTGCCCGCTTCCGTAATTGGAAACATACAGAAAACGGCCTTTGGGGTCCACGCTTACGTGGCAAGGGCCTTTTCCGAGCGATGATTTCGAATTCAATGCCGTGAGTTTCCCGGTGGCGTCGATGGCATAGGAAGACACCGTGCTGTTGCCTTCGTTGGCAGCGTACATGAATTTTTTGTTGGGATGGAATTCCAGGAATGAGGGGCTGTTTTTATTGACCAAAACCTGCAATTCTTTGTAAGACAGATCTTTTCTGTCGAACTCGTAAACATAAATGCCTTCGCCCTTCTGGGTGTAAGTGCCTACGTAAAGGAGTTCTTTTCCGGAATTTTGTGCGAATGTCATGATCGCGGAGATTAAGCAAATGAATGTTAGCAATGTATTGCGCATGGTTCAGGAATTAAATGTATGGATCAATTTCCGGTGTGATAACAACCGGTTTATTCAAAAATCAATGTGCCGAATTTGTTGAATTCGTGGAAGCTTCCGCCCGTTTTTTGCCAGGAGTAATAAGCCGTTTCGGCGTCATAATCAATGCGGTAGAAATTGCCGCGCCATTTGGTCCCTGACTTTGGTGTGCCCGCGACCATAGGGCTCATTAATGTATAGGGAATAAAAAATTCAGCTTTCCAACCTTCCACCGACGCCATACTTTTCTTCTGCCCGCCTTGTGCGCTCGTTGCGTGTTGTACGCGGTTGCGATCGTTGTAATGCCAGGCTTTCCAGCCTTCGGTTCGGCCTTTGATGTTGGCGATAATAATCGGAAGTTCGTAATCCAATGGGGAAAGTTCGTATTCCAGATAAATGGGCAGCGAAGTGTCTGGCCAGAGAAAAACCTCCACAACATCCTCTTTAAACAGCAAACCAAAATCTTCCATGATGGTCGCGGTCAGTTTCTTATCCGTGCAATCAAAAAGGAAATACATGCCTTTGTCAGAGTACAGAATTTTCACTTTGGTGGGAAATTGTTTTCCCGGCGCGGACTGTTTTGGGCCTTTCTGAACGGTAATGTCAAAGGCCCTGGCAGTGGCCCAATTGGCGGAGCTTCCTTCTCCGTCTATCTTGAAATCTGTGGTTTTTTTGATGACCATGGACGAGTCGGGGTCTGCGGCTTGGGAAACCGCGCCCGACGCAACGGCGCCCGACGCAACGGCGCCCGATAAAATTCCCGCCCACAGTGAAAGGAGGACAAATCTTTTCAACATTATTTTATGGTTTAGGATTGGAATAGGTCCCGCGAGGGCGGGTTTCGGCAATTTCATTAGGTTTTTAGATATTACCAAATGATTATTTCTCTCCAGTGCCTCGTCCAGGCTCACTTTTCCCGTTTCCATCTTGCTTTGGAATGATTATTTAAAGAGTTGTTCATATAGAATCAACAAACCATTTAACTTTTAAAATTATGATACGCGAACGAGGAGAACCCGCAATAGCTGATACCAGCAAACCAATTCTTGAAGCACCCGTAGTTCCTGATTTTCCGACTAACACGCAACAAACGCGCTCGGTAGCCGATGATCCGGATCTGGTAGGCGGTAATGATGACGATGATCTGGACGTAGACGATGATGCAGATGATGCGTTGCCGCAAGATGTCCTGGATGACGATGACGACAGCCTGCTTGACGATGATGAGCCGGTGATTATTGATGGTGACGAGATTGTAGAACGTGATGATGATGATGAGGACGATGATATCTTGTAGACGTTCCGTCTGATAATTTTTCCTGAAAAAGGGAATATGATTGGCCCCCGGATTATCGATCCGGGGGCTTTTTTGTGTGCTTAATGAGTAATGATATCTCTGTTGCCGCTTTTCCAGCTTATGAAGGAAGATTTTTCTTATCCACACCTTTACCTAACCCATGCAGTCCACAGACAAAAATGTTTCCCAAAGCATTACCCAGGTAATTGCTGCTTCTTCTCTTGGTACTTTAATTGAATGGTATGATTTCTACATTTTTGGCAGTCTGGCTGTTATTATCGGACAGCAACTTTTCCCCAGCGACGCCGGCGCTTCTGCGTTAATCAACACCCTCGCCATTTTCGCTGCCGGCTTCATCGTGCGACCATTCGGCGCACTGGTTTTTGGTCGGTTAGGAGATCTGATCGGCAGAAAATATACATTTCTGCTGACCCTGGTTTTAATGGGCGGCTCCACTTTTCTTATTGGATTAATTCCTTCCTATTCGAGCATTGGTTATGCCGCGCCAATTTTGGTTTTGATATTGAGATTGGTACAGGGACTTGCGCTTGGGGGCGAGTACGGCGGTGCAGCCACCTATGTAGCGGAGCACGCGCCAGTGGGCAAAAGAGGGTTTTTCACCAGCTGGATCCAGACCACTGCAACACTGGGATTATTTCTTTCACTGGGTGTTATTGTGCTTACAAAGAACATGTTAGGCGCGGAAGCGTTTGCGGATTGGGGCTGGCGGATTCCGTTCCTGGTGTCTATATTACTGGTTGGTGTTTCCATCTATATCCGGATGAAAATGCATGAATCCCCGGTTTTCACGAAGCTGAAAGCCGAAGGAAAAGTCTCTACCAATCCATTAAAAGAGAGTTTTCAGAAGAAGGCTAATTTCAAAATGGTGTTGCTCGCATTATTCGGGGCAACAATGGGGCAGGGGGTTGTATGGTATACCGGGCAGTTTTATGCACAATCATTTTTGGAAAATACATGTAAGCTCGATTTCAATGAATCGCGTTACATTCTGTTATGGGCGATCTTGTTTGCGACGCCATTTTTCGTTGTATTCGGTTCATGGAGTGATAAAGTGGGCCGAAAATGGATCATGCTGACGGGCATGCTGCTAGGTGTGCTCTGTTACCGGCCAATTTATCAATATTTTATTGATGCAACCAATGTAAAGGAATTCCAGAAAACGGAGCTGAAAAGTGCATCAGACCCGGTTGTGGAAAGAACGCTGGTCAAAGACACGAAAGATTCGCTGATCACGACCACCGTATTTAAAACATTGAACAGCGGAATCACTTTTAAGGAAGCCACAGTGGTCACTATTCCTGATGATGTGCTGGCAACATTCCCCGAACCGCAGACGGTGATTAAAGACGTGACGCTTTCAGGTTCAACGTACATTATTATTATTGCGTTGGTCTTCTTCCAGGTTTTGCTGGTTACGATGGTTTACGGGCCTATCGCGGCATTTTTGGTGGAATTGTTTCCAACAAAGATCCGCTACACATCGATGTCGCTTCCTTACCACATTGGCAATGGCGTTTTTGGCGGTTTGGTGCCGTTCATCGCCACCTTGGTCGCCTCTTTCAGCGGTTCCACGCCATTATCGGGCCTTTGGTATCCGATCGGAATTGCGGCGCTTTCCTTTGTGATCGGGGCGGTTTATATTGATAATAAAGGAGATGCAAATGTTGAGGATTAAGCCTCATTTTGTTAAAATAAGATTTAAAAATTGTTCGATATGAATGCTTTAAAGAAATTTCTGGGGATTGTCTGGATGCTGCTGGGGCCGGTAATCATTATATTCCTCTTCATGCAGGCCAGCGAGAAAATTGGGCTGGCTGCGGAGGGAATTGCCAGGACAAACACAACTTTACAATGGTCGATCATTATCCTGATATTCATCCCCATTTGCGCCGGGCTGGTCATTTTCGGTTATTATGGCTGGAAAGGCGAGTATGAAAAGTTACCCGGAAGTTCGGCTGATTTATAGGAAGAAGGAATTATCAAACCTCTTCTTTTGTGGATTTGGTGCTTGTTAACATTGATTTGTCAGGATAGTTTCTATTTTTGACGATCTCAAAATGCGAGCATCAACCATGAAAGAAGACGTTTTTATTTTGTCCGCAGCACGGACACCGATTGGAAGTTTTGGAGGAAGTTTGTCATCCGTTCATGCTGCAAAACTCGGTGCAACGGCCATCCAGGGCGCTATTGAGAAGGCGGGCGTTGCTGCCGGGCAGGTTCAGGAAGTGATTATGGGCAATGTGATTTCGGCCAATCTCGGACAGGCTCCGGCGCGGCAGGCGGCATTGTATGCGGGCTTGCCAAACAATGTAATTTGTTCAACAGTCAATAAAGTGTGCGCTTCGGGAATGAAGGCTGTGGTTTTTGGCGCGCAATCGATCCAGCTGGGCGATGCTGAGCTGATCGTGGCGGGCGGGATGGAAAGCATGTCCCAAGTGCCTTATTATCTGCCCAAAGCCAGAAACGGTTACGGCTACGGGAACGGCGAAATCATTGATGGTTTGCTGAGAGACGGTTTGGTAGACGTTTATGACCAGATCGGAATGGGCTTATGCGGCGACAGGACGGCGGAAAAATATAATATTTCGCGAGAAGAGCAGGATGCATTCGCCATTCGCTCCTATACAAAAAGTGCGGAATCAACGGCTAATGGATTTTTTCAAAAAGAAATAAAAGCTGTGGAAGTACCTTCGCTAAAAGGCGGGGAAGCGACGATTGTGTCTGAGGACGAGGAATTTAAAAAGGTGAAATTTGAAAAAATCCCTTTCTTAAAGCCTGTTTTTTCCAAAGACGGAACAGTCACAGCAGCCAATGCTTCCACCATTAATGATGGCGCTTCGGCACTGGTTATTGCAGGAAATGAATTTGTAAAAAGCAATGGTGTGAAGCCGCTGGCGAGAATCGTGGCTTATGCCGACGCGGAACAGGAACCGGCCTGGTTCACAACAACGCCCGTTTTGGCAACGCAAAAGGTTTTGAAGAAAGCCGGGATCTCACTTTCGCAAATAGATTATTTTGAAGTGAATGAGGCATTTGCTGTCGTGGCGCTGGCTTACATTAAAATGCTGGAACTCGACATTGAAAAAGTGAATGTCTTTGGTGGTGCGGTGTCGCTGGGCCATCCGTTGGGATCTTCCGGCTCACGCATTATCGCCACATTACTTTCTGTTTTAGAACAAAATAATGGTCGTTATGGCCTGGCTTCCATTTGTAACGGCGGCGGCGGCGCTTCGGCGGTAATTATCGAAAGATTGTAAAAATTAGCGGATTAGGACTTTGAGGCGATTGTAAAATCCGGTGCTTTTGAATGTGAATGTTTTGTGCAAAATGTAATTGCTTACAAAACTGAAACCCATTCCTGTCAAATACGAGCCCATTTCGGTGAGGTTAACCTGTTTTTTACCAAAAGGAAGTTTCACAATGTAAATGTCCATGCCCAAAACTTCTGTGGCGAGCTTGAATGATCCTAATGTGAAAATTTTGGTAACACCCAGGGAAATTAGCGCTACGATCAGGAACTTCACCATTTCGCGGCGCGTCTGATTGCTGCGGCGTGCGTCGAATGCGAATAATTTGGTAAGAATAAAACCTACAACAAATCCTACTAAATAAGAAAGTGTAATGGATTCACTCCAGGTGACATCAAACCAATCCTGGATTAAACTGCTTGATACAAGTTGTATTACTGCCCCGGTGCCCGCAACAAGAAAATACGCTATTAAATCTTTGGCATTGAGAATTTTATCCTGCTTTACTTGGGCCACTTGAGAGTTGGTTAATGGACTGCCGGGAACAACTATGGCCCAATATTAGAAATAAATTGATCCTGAAACAAAACGGGATTCGGAATTTGAGCAAGTGGAATTGGAGGTTAAGGCCGAAGTTATGGCACTATTTTTGCCCTCTTTACCATTTTGAACCATGATTATGAAAAAGTTTCTTCTTCTCGTTACTCTTTTATCTGGCGCAATTCCAGCCTTTGCACAAACTCAAAAATGGGCGGTCGGATTTGAAGTCGGTGAGCCTATCGCGGTGAGTTTAAGAAAATACGGTGAGCGTAATGCGCTGGACATCAGCATCGGAACCTACATTGGATTATTTAAAAGTAAGGATAATTACAAAGTCAGCAATGATGATCTGGGGGGTGTAGGAGTTATGTTTAATGCGACTTATCTTTGGTATGCGCCTTTGTTCAACGAACGGATGATTGCGTATGCAGGCCCGGGTGTGCAGGTGAATTCGAGAAGATATTACCCAGACCGTAATGTAAAATCTGTTTATACAACCAACATTTCAACGGGGCCGTCGGCAACAGCCGGACTTGAATTCTTTTTCTCTCAGAAGCCGGCCTCTTTTTTTATTGAAGGCGGCGGTTACCTGGAATTGATACCGAAATTCTTTTACTTCAATCCCAACCTGAGCATTGGGTTGAGACATAACTTTTAACAACAAAAAACCGTGAAAAATATTTATATAATCTGCTGTATGGCCGCTTTGGCGGTGATCAGCTCGTCGTGTTCTCAGCAGTTACAAAGGCGTTACGATCAGCGGCACGGCACATCGTCCAGCAGCCGCGACGATTCTGACCGGTCGTATGACAGCGATTATCGTTCCAACAGTGGCACTTACAAACGGGATTACGACCGCGTACTGAATGATTCGCCCCGCAATGATTCGCAAAATGCCGGTTCGCCCGGAACCGCAGATTACAATCAGCAGCTTATTGCGCAATATCAGGAAATGGACAAGCTCGGGGAAGTGGTTTTGTATGAGCTGGACAACCTGGAAAACCGCTATAATGTGTTGATCAATGAATACAGAACAGCCAAATCTGCGCAGAAGGGCGTTTTGGCAGATCAATTGGACAGGATCAGTGCGGATCAGCTGGTGCTCTATCGGGCATATACCAACATTTACCGCAACGGAAAAACCAATTGGGTTTCTGTAAAAAGGGATGTTGAAAACGATTTGAGATCGGTTAGGAGGGTTGCCGACCGCTGATTACCAACCTGCGCCTTTGGTGTTGGTTCTCACCCTGCATACATAACCGTCCACGGTCATATATAATGTAGAACCATCATTTCCCCAGGCACAATTGGACGTCAGTTCACCCATTTCGATTCTGCCTAATAACTTCCCGGCCGGTGTTATAACCAGCATTCCGCCGGGGCCGGATGACCACAAATTGCCTTCCTTATCTATTTTTAAGCCGTCCGGCAAGCCTTGTTTTCCAGTTTTTAGCATGGGTGTTGCATCGTAAATGAGTCTCCCTTTTCCTGCAACACTTCCATTTTCATCCACATTATAGGCCATGATCACTGCTTTTTCGGGATCGGATTGGGCAATGTAGAGGATTTTTCCATCGGGAGAAAAAGCCAATCCGTTTGGTCTGGTGAGATCCGGGATCTGCAAACTTACTTTCCCGTCTTTTGAGATGCGGTAAACGCCAAATTGCTTTGTTTCCCTGCTTGGATCATTGTGCTTTTTGGCCATTCCATACGGCGGATCAGTGAAATAATAACTGCCGTTAGCATGCTCTGTAACATCATTTGGGCTGTTGAACCTTTTGCCCTCGAAATGGTCTGCCAGCGTTATTTTTCCCCCTACTTTTAATGATACGGCCGAAATGCGCCGGTCGCCGTGCTCGCAGGAAACGAGCCGGCCTTTGCTGTCGATAATCAGGCCATTGCTGCCTGGCTCATCGCTGTAAACGCCCCTGCCTGTGTAGCCTGAAGGTTCCAGGAAAACGGATAGGCCACTTTTTTCATCCCATTTGTAAATTCTGTTTTTGGGAACATCGGAAAACAGTAAAAAGCTGCTATCCTTCACCCAGACCGGCCCTTCGGACCATTCAAAACCCGAAGCGAGCACTTCGATTTTCGCATCTTTTGCAAGCAACTTCTCAAACGCCGGATCCTCGTAGATGATCTTGCCCATGGTAGGATAAGATTTTTGGGCAAAACTGATGGATGAAAGCAGTAAAAGAAAAGGCAGAACGTGCTTGCAGAGCTTCATGATTCCAGCGTTTATTTAGATAGAAAACCTTATTATGGAATTAAAGAAGCGAATGCACTGCAACCTACTGTCTAAATTTCAGGAATGAGAAGCAAGGATAAGGCTCGAATGCGGCGCGAGCTGCATGGTTTGTAATGTGCCGGAATGCTGCGGGTCTGTGGAAAAAAGAATGTGCGTGAATGCTGACTTGTCTTCCGGCATCAGAATGGGCTTGTCGTAACTGCTCAAATTGTGAATGATAACCAGCGATTTATCCACATGTGGCCGGAAATAAGAGAGCATCTGATCGTCTTGCAGGCACACGCGATGCAGGTTTGGTGCAAAGATCTGGCTCAGCGCGGGTTCGGATTTCCGCAAGTTTATCAATGTTTTATAATGATTAAAAACAGAATCCGGATCTTCGGTTTGTACGGATAAGGGTGCAATGGTTTCTGATTTTGAAAATTGCGCATCAATCCAGCTCGCAGTGCAGCTGTTTTCCGCATCCCCGGACCAGATAAACGGCTCCCTGATGTAGGGGTCGGGCTTGGTGCCGAGCATGCCAATTTCTTCACCATAATAAATGTACGGCTGTCCCGGCAAGGTCAGCAGAATGCTGGCGGCCATTTTGATCTTTGCTTTCTGATTGCCGGTAACGCTCGCAATGCGGTCCTGATCGTGGTTTGTGAGCATGATCGCGTCCACGAACAGCGGGTTGTATTTTTCAAAAACCGCATAACTCGCCTGTAACTTTTCAACAATATCCTCATCCCGCTCACCAATTAACATGCGTTGCAGGGCGAAGCTGAGATCAAAATGAAAAGTTGCGTCCAGATATCGGAAATAAGGCGCAACTTCCTCCGTTTCGGCCCAAACTTCTCCGACCGTAAATGCTTCAGGCTTAATGTCCTGCACCAGCTTTGAAAAATATTGCCAGAATTCGACGCTCAAATGTTTCTCCCATTCCGGGTAGACGTGCCGGGCGGCGTCGAGCCGGAAACCGTCCACACCGACGTCAACGAGCCAAAATCGCAAAATCTTTTTTAACTCGGCGCGCAAGGCCTCGGAATGATAATTAAGGTCCGGCATGCCTACGAAAAAAAGGCCGTAATATTTTTCAGGATCTTCGAGATTTTGGTGCCAGGGATAAACGACTTGCGAATCGTCCGAAGTTTCCCTTGTAGAAATGCCTAATGCTTCGATTTGTGGCGGCGTCATCCACCAGTAAAATTCGCGGTAAGCATTCGCATTGTTTTTTCGTGCTTCGGAAAACCACGGATGCAGGGTGCTGGTATGGTTAATGATCAGGTCCAGGTAAATTTCAATGCCCCGCTCGTGCGCACCTTCGAGCAGTTTTTTGAAGTCATCCATTGTTCCAAATTCGGGTTCAATGGCGTAATAATCTGTTACATCGTATTTATGATAACTGGGCGAAGGATGGATCGGCGTGAGCCAGATTGCCTCTATGCCCAGATCGGACAGATAATCGAGTTTAGAAATGATGCCATTTAAATCACCAATCCCATCGCCATTCGAGTCACAAAATGAACGGACAAAAATCTCGTAGCAAACCCTCGGAATAAATCTTGACTTATCTGCAATCATATTAATGTCGCCTGAATTTGGCTTTGGCCAGCTTAGCTGATGAAATACGGTTTCAGCAATTTATAAACAATATGCACCGGCAAGCCCATAATTGTGTAAAAAGATCCTTCGATTTTTTGAACCCCAACCATCCCGATCCATTCCTGAATGCCATAGGAACCTGCTTTATCGAAGGGTTTATATTGTTCAATATAATGTGTTATTTCCCATTCCTCCAAGGCGCTGAATGTCACTGCTGCGATGTCTGAAACGGTCTGGATCGTATTTTCCGATAGCAAGCTTACCGATGTAATCACCGTATGCGATCGACCGGACAACATTTCCAGCATTTTAAATGCTTCGGCACGATCCGCAGGTTTTCCCAAAATTTCGTGGTCAGCAACAACGATGGTGTCGGCAGTCAGGACGATCGCATCCGGCCTGATGCCCCTGAACATATCCGCTTTTCCTTTCGAAATATAGTCGGCAACTTGCTCAGCGGGCAACGTTATTGGAAAGGTTTCATCGGTTGGCAGCACTTCAACGGTAAAATCAAAACCTGCGTCGTTAAGCAGTTGTTTTCTCCGTGGTGAATTGGAAGCGAGAATGAGCGGCTTTTGTAATGAAATCATGTAAGACAAAAATATTTTTCTCAGCGATGAACCATTCGGTTATAAATAGATGTTATGACATTAAATGTATATACATCATAAATACATTTACATTCAGCTATGTCTATTGAAACTGATATAAAACAAAAAAAATTTCGAAGCGCTTACCAGCGACTCGCGTTGAACCTGATTTATACGAGCAACTGGCTGGAATCTAAGCAACACGAATTTTTTAAAGAATACGATATCACGAGCCAGCAATACAATGTGCTGCGGATCTTGCGCGGACAACAATTGAACCCGATCAAGGTAAGTGATATTACGGAAAGGATGCTTGATAAAAATTCTAATACATCCCGACTTGTAGACAAGCTTTTGGCCAAGAACCTGGCGAAACGTTCGTCGTGCCCGAATGACAGAAGAGCTGTGGATGTGTTGATAACAGAAGAAGGCTTGAAGATGCTTGAAGAGCTTGATCCGCATGTGGCAGAGTGGGAGGACCGCTTTAATGTGATCTCGGTAGAGGAAGCGGATCAGATCAATGCAATGCTGGATAAGCTTCGCGAGGCTGACCATTAAAGAATGAATAACCAAAAAGTGAATAACCCAATAATTTAAAACAATCAATTAATTTAAAAATGAAAACTACAATGAAATCCGTTAAATTTTTCCTTGCTTCTGTTGCAGTTGCGCTTTTCGTTTCTGGCTTGGTATCAGCAGATGACAAAGTTAAAAAGGCGACAAATTTGAAAGTAAACACCTCCAAAAGCGAGCTGACCTGGGTTGGTAAAAAAGTAACTGGCGAGCATACTGGTAAAATTGCCCTGAAAGAAGGAACGATCACCATGGACGGCGCTAAACTGACTGGCGGTAAGTTCGTTGCTGACTTGACAACCATCACAAATACAGACCTTGCCGACAAAGAATACAACGGTAAACTGATCGGCCATTTGAAATCGGATGATTTCTTTGCTGTTGAAAAACACCCGACTGCAACATTTGTCGTGACAAAAGCGACACCAAAATCAACTGGCGTTTACGAAGTTACCGGCGACCTGACGATTAAAGGCATCACAAAACCTGTGACTTTCCCTGTAACTGTGAAGACAACAGCAACCGGTGCAGAAGCAACTGGTAAAATCGTTGTAGACCGTTCGAAATACGACATTAAATATAATTCAAAGTCTTTCTTTGAAAACCTGGGCGACAAAATGATCAATGACGATTTCACAATTGACGTGAAATTGGTAGCGGCCAAATAATCGACTGACATTTAAAATTTTCATGGCTAAGATTGTTAACCTGTCCGACCTTTTGGTTGGGCAGGTTTTTGTTTGTATATCAAAAAAATGTCAGTTGTTAAACTCCCTGTATTTGGGAAAATCGTCCATAAAATGGATCTGACCATTCACCGCCTGGAAACAATAGTGGCTGATGCCATTGGTAACAGCCAGATATTGAGGTTGTAATGTAAAATTGTAGCGGCTGATCTGTGCAAAGGTGGCGTCGGTGACGGATATGAAAGGCGCTTTGCATTCTACCAAAAGAAATGGTAGTGAGTCACCGGATAAGATCACAATGTCCGTTCTTTTGGCCAATGTGTTGTATTGAAGGCCGGTTTCCACTGCGAAAAGGGATTTTGGATAACCATACTCCGTGATCAGCAAATGAATAAAATGCTGCCTTACCCATTCCTCCGGCGTAAGTGAAACGAATTTCCTGCGTATAATGTCGAAGATATGCGGTTTCCCGTTAACGTGCTTAACTTTGTAAGCAAACGTCGGGAGGTTCAAAGATTCCATGAACGAAGATACACATCACAACAAACGCAGCCAATAAACGCATTGAATTCATGACTACAAAGGAACAAATCGTCGAAAACTGGCTGCCACGCTACACAGGCACGGCGGTTGAGGATTTCGGAAACTATATATTGCTGACCAACTTCGGGAACTACGTGACGATGTTTGCGGAGAAATTCAATGTGGAAGTAAAAGGGCAGGGACGGGCCATGCAAACGGCTACGGCTAAGGACATTACCATCATCAATTTCGGAATGGGAAGCCCGATGGCCGCCACGGTGATGGACCTTTTGTCGGCCATCAATCCAAAGGCTGTATTGTTTTTGGGCAAATGTGGCGGTCTGAAAAAGACGCAGGTAGGCGATCTTATTTTGCCCATCGCAGCCATTCGCGGGGAAGGAACGAGTGATGACTACATGCCTTCGGAAATTCCCGCATTGCCCTCATTCCGACTTCAAAGCACGGTTTCGGCCAGTATCGCGAAGCATAAAATGGATTATTGGACCGGGACAGTTTACACGACTAACCGGAGGATTTGGGAGCATGATGATAGTTTCAAAGAATATCTGCGGGACATTCGTGCTATGGCCATCGATATGGAAACGGCGACGATTTTTATAGTTGGATTTGCTAACTCCATCCCGCATGGCGCGCTGCTTCTGGTGTCTGATAACCCTTTGGTGCCGGAAGGGGTGAAAACAGAAGAAAGTGATAAAAAAGTGACCACAAATTATGTGAAAATGCACCTCGAAATTGGCATAGAGTCATTGACGGAACTGGCGAGATCCGGCGCGTCGGTGAAACATTTGCGGTTTGAAAATTGAATAAAAAAATGAGTGAAGCATCCTTATATGAGCGTATTGGCGGCGACGCCGCGCTAAGACAGTTAACTGATAAATTTTACGACCTGGTTTTTGCACACGAGCTGATTTCCAGGCTTTTCAAAAGCGACAAAGACGAGATCAAAGAAAAGCAGCGCCTTTTCCTGACCCAGTTCCTCGGAGGCCCGCAACTTTACTCCGACATTCACGGTCACCCCATGATGCGCGCCCGCCACATGCCCCACGTCATCACCGAAGACGACGCCATTGCCTGGCTACAATGCATGTCCGAAGCCGTAGGGAAGCTTCCTATCAGCAAGGAGTTGAAGGACGAGTTGTTCGACCGGTTCCCGCGGACAGCGTTTTTTATGGTAAATCGGTGAGTTGCGAGCGATTCACTAGGGCGCTAGCTCTTTTTTGATATATTCAAAAACATCGTCCAAAGAAATATCAGTGCTTTCCTGAACAGTGCCGTCGGCTTTATGTTTGTGATGGGGGAACGTCGGGAGATTTGGAAAGTGTGGTGCGTTATCCCAGCGGACGAGCAAATCTCCATTCTCTTTTTGCCAATGAAACGCGTATTTCCTCCGGCTCGCTTCTACGTATTCTCTTACATAGAGCACTGTGTTTTGATTAAATCTGATTTCCAGATTTAAATAATAGCTTTCGGAAAACTCACGGAAGTCATTAATTGTATACGAGATGACAAAATTTTCATCATCCAGCCATTTGAAAATCTCCATTCCTGATATCAGCTATTTTTGAATCTATTTCTGATAGGAACTGAGTATAGGCCTTCCATTCTATAAGATCGTCCCAGGCTTGGAAATCCTCAGACGTTGCGGTTTCAAGCTTGGTTTCGAAAGCTTGAAGATCACCATTATATTTCTTTTCAAGAATATTAATTTTATCCTGAAATTGTTGCCTTTGAGCTAGATAATCCAACAAAACCCAATTGCCGATTTGTTTTTTCGTCAGCGTAAGCATAATATTTTTGTTGCCGGTTTCTAACAAATTTAAATATTCCGAAAGGTTAAACAAGTTTTATCAGACATTAGTTAAGTTCTTTACCTTTGCCGCATGAATTTTAAAGAGCAGTTAGTCCAGTATCCGATTCTTGAAATTGTGGCGAAGGCTGCGGCGGAGCTGGGTGTGGAGGCATATGTCATCGGTGGATTTGTAAGGGACCTGATACTCAAACGGAATAGTAAGGACATTGATATCGTTTCGATCGGAAGCGGCATTGAACTGGCCGAATCGGTGGCCAGTCAGCTAGGACCAGATGTTTTTGTAAGCATATACAAAAATTTTGGAACAGCGCAGATCCGACAGGGAGATCTGGAAATCGAATTTGTGGGCGCGCGTAAAGAATCTTACCGCTCTGATTCGAGGAAACCGGCTGTGGAAGACGGCACGTTGAGCGACGACCAGAACCGGCGTGATTTTACAATCAATGCCATGGGGATCAGCCTGAATAAAAGAACATTGGGCGAGCTCGTTGATCCTTTCGACGGGTTAAGGGATATTAAAAGGAAGATCATTCGTACGCCGCTTGAACCGGAAATCACTTTTTCCGACGATCCGCTGCGCATGATGCGCGCGATCCGCTTTGCGAGCCAGCTTAACTTTGACATTGAAGCTGATACATTCGACGCGATCATTAAAATGAAGGATCGCATAGAGATCGTATCCATGGAGCGCATTTCGGATGAATTGAATAAGATAATCCTTTCACCGACGCCTTCCTATGGTTTCAAATTGCTTTATCACGCTGGTATTTTACAAATCATCTTCCCGGAAATGATCGAGCTGCTCGGCGTGCAAACCATTGATGGAAAGGGACATAAGGATAATTTTTACCATACATTGCAAGTGCTGGACAATGTGTCCCAAAACACAGATGACCTTTGGCTTCGCTGGTCCGCGATCCTGCACGACATTGCCAAACCTGCCACCAAGAAGTTTGACAAACGCATTGGCTGGTCATTCCATAACCACGAAGAAGTGGGCGCGCGAATGGTGCCAGTTATTTTTCGGCGGATGAAATTGCCTTTGAATGAGAAAATGCGTTTTGTCAAAAAGCTCGTGCGACTGCATCTTAGACCGATAGTTTTATCAAAAGAGGAAATTACAGACTCGGCCATGCGCCGCTTGCTGGTGGAAGCGGGAGAAGACATTGAAGCATTAATGAAGCTGTGCAGGGCTGATATCACTTCTAAAAATCCTGACAAAGTAAAGCGTTACCTGTTCAACTTTGATCTGGTGGAACAAAAGTTGAAAGACCTTGAGGAACGTGATAAGCTGCGCAACTTTCAGCCCGTTATTACCGGCGAAATGATCATGCAGGCTTTTGGTTTGAAACCGGCGAAGGAAGTTGGAATTCTCAAAGAAATCGTGCGGGAAGCAATCCTGGAAGGCATTATTCCGAATGAATTTGATCCTGCATACGCGTATATGGTGCAAGAGGGTGAAAAAATGGGCTTAACTTTACAATCATAAATCTGACTCCTCATTACATTTAGATGGAAAACAATACGCAGTTTAAACGCTTCTTCGGCGCACTTCTTACGATTTTGGGCATTTCGGTTCTATTGTTTGCCTGCATTGCATTTCTATCCGACAAGCCCGTTTTAGGCCTTACCGTCTCTAAATGGGAATCCGTTGTTCCGTTTTTGGTCGGAACGGTTTTCCTGCTGACGGGCGTGAACCTGGTTAAGGGCTAACGGAGCGCACTAATGAAGCTCCAACTGTACATTCCAGACATTTCCGGAATGTACAGTAATTATTATACCATTCGATAAGCGCCTGTGAATCAGCGGCAGTCGTCACTTTCATCCCTAATGTCTCCCATTCCTTTGTAATGCGGTTCTTTTCCGCAGCGATTTCCGACAGCCAGTAAATTGCTTTTTCCAACAGTTCCGGTTGCTGCCGATGCCTGGCATAAGCAACCAGAAGGGGCACCGCGCCATTCACAATGAGCAAATTAGCCGAATCCTTTCCCAGCAATGGCACCTTGCCTTTTGATTTTTTCTCGAAAAGATAATGATCCTGCCAATAATCCGACTGCTCAATGTGGAACATGGATTGCAAAGTGGAAAAACCAGGAGCTAAAATAATTTCAGAAAACAGGCTGCCGTTTTTGTTCAAAAGTCGAGCAAATTGCGCCAGGCGCACGGTCGGGAAGCCTGATGGTCTCATGCGCAGGTTTTTCCATTCATGACCATTCATTTGCTTACTTTTCAATCTATACTTAGCACTCAGAAACTGGTATTCCGTTCGCAGCTGGCGGATGTAAAAATCATTGGATTCGGTTGGAACAAGTCCGGCGCAACCGAAAAGCAATGCTTCAATCTGAATCAGCTTGTCGCGGTGTTTCCGTATGATTTTCCAGGACACAATTTCGGTCAGGCGCGCGAAGGGGGCATCATTTAATTTGAAACCAAAATGCCTTCCCAACCATTGGTAAGCTGTTTCTTCCCAATCATTGTTGCATTTTGCGAGCAGTTCTGTCACCAGTGAGGCTTTCCTATCCAGCCTTTCCAGTAGAACCCGGTCCAGCATTCCGTATTTTTGAATGTCATTCACTTGCCCGAACATTCCTGCACACGGGATAGTCTCCGTCTCGTCCTGCAACTGCACATATCGCTCCAAAACGGACTTTTCGACAAATTGTTTCAGTGTTAATGTCGGTAAAAATGTGCCATCCTGCCTCATAACCGGCCTGTCGTTTTCCCAAACCACGTGCAGGATCACCGTTTCGTAAGCCGGATCGGTTTCGTGGTTATGCAAATACCAATCCGAGGATTTTACATGAATTTCAACGCTGCCCACCCATTGGAAGTCGTCGATCATGACCCGCGCTTCTGAGAAGTCGGGGCCAGCATTGCCGTTTCTGTGCCCGGTTCGGAGAATGGAAAGTTTGCTGCCTTCGTCGGTGCATAATGCTTCGGCGGCGAAATATTGGAATCGCCATATAAAACTCAGGATATCTTCATTCATAACATTTGGAATTAGCGTGTGTAGAAATATTTAAGGGAATGCTTTTTATTTTCTTTGCCTAAACCTGATTAGTTTCTGTTCTTTGTACGCTGTTGTTTTGGTTTGGTCACAGGTTTTAGAAGTAAAAAAGTTTTATGCTCCGCCGTTTGCAATTTATTGCGCTTAGATTTCTCATTGTCTTTTTTGTAGTTTCAATCGTTTGGGTGCTGGTTTTGAAGTTCTTACCTGTTTGGGTGACACCATTTATGCTGTCCAGGAAAATCGAAGCTTGCCGGGCGGACGAAGACACAGAAATTCACCACGATTGGGAACCTTACGAGAACATTTCAAAGGAAGTTGCGCTGGCGGTGGTGGCATCAGAGGACCAGAATTTCCCTAATCACTGGGGATTCGACTTTGACCAGATCTATAATGCGGTAACTGAGAAGCGCAAACGTGCCCGCGGAGCCAGTACAATTTCTCAGCAAGTTGCCAAAAATGTGTTTTTATGGCATGGCAGGAGTTTTATCAGGAAGGGATTGGAAGCTTATTTTACAGTTCTAATCGAATTGATTTGGGACAAAGAGCGCATTCTGGAAGTGTATTTAAATGTCGCAGAAATGGGGGAAATGACATTTGGTGTGGAAGCTGCATCATTGAGATATTATAATAAACCCGCCAAAAAACTCTCCCGCTACGAGGCCGCGCGCATCGCTGCCGTGCTCCCGAACCCGGTGCGGTTTTCCATCAAAAATCCTTCGGGTTATGTCCAAAAACGCACCGGACAAATTGCAAGGCAAATGCGTTATCTGGGCGGGCAGAAGTACATTGCGGATTTGTAAAAAGAACTCAACTATTCCCCCGGCTCTTCTCCTTTAAAAATTTATACGTCCGATGCCGCGCGAGGGCTGGGTCTAGCTTTTCGAAAATGCCGAGGCTTTTGAAGGCGTACCAATTTATTTTGAGTAGGTAAAGGCTTACGAATGAGCCTAGGTGATCCAGAATAAATGTGCTGGTTTTGGTTTGCAGATCCAGGCGTTCAATGGTTTGCAAGCCACGCCAGTAATCAATGCTATCGGCCTGGACCTTCTTTCTGGCTCGGGCTTCACCGGCAATGTAAACCTGTAAACGGTCGTCCGATGGTTTTTGGATTTTATTCCAAAACAGCCGCCATTCTTCATTGCTTTTGGAATTGCTGACGAGGGATTTTGACAGATCAGTGGTGTCGAGCTGGATTCTTACGCCGTTTTCCAGGAAGAAGAATAACGAGCCCTTCAATTGAGAAACTTGCATTTGATACAAGTTGGGAACCAAATCCTTCTCCATAAGCAAATTAATGCTGTCCGGGCTAAGTTTGAGCGAATGGACGGTTGCAGCAAAACCTTTTTCACGGGTTAATAAAATCGCTTTGCGACCTTTAAGTCCGTCCGGATTAAGGATTTTTATTTTGATAAGCTGACCAAAAGCAGGGGAGATGAGGAAGAAAAGTGCAACAACCCTCGGCAGCAATTGGATCATTTTAGAAGGACATTAGGATGCAATCGATTGTCGACGGCCGGTTTTTGACAGGTAAATTAGGGAAAAAATCTCAAAATCAATTGCCAAAAACCGGCCGTTAACAAGCGGCACTTACTTTATTTCAATCTTGACCAAAACCGGCTGGTGATCAGATGGATAACGTTGTTCTCTGGCATCTGTTAAAACGCCGTATTTCAGGACATCAATATTCTTGCTGACAAAAATATAATCAATGCGCTTATCCATAGGCGCATCGAATTTGAAACTGTTAAATGTTCCTTCCGGGCCATACGGAGCCTGTTTTGTGACATCATGGGTGTCATTCAGTAGACCTGAAATGGTTTTGATCTGCTCGGTATCAGGTGTCGAGTTGAAATCCCCGGTTAAGATCACGGTTGATTTACCAGCGATCTCGCTGATCTTTTTTACCATCAAATGTCCCGATTGCCTGCGCGCTTCAACGCCCTGATGATCGAAGTGGACATTGAAGAAATAAAACTCTTTCTTGCTAAGCAGATCCTGGAATTTCACCCAAGAAGCAATTCTGTTACAGCAAGTTGCGTCCCAGCCCTTGCCTGGTTTGTCGGGCGTTTCACTCAGCCAGAAGTCACCTGATTGCAGTGCTTTGAAACGGTCTTTTTTGTAAAAAATGGCAGAATGCTCGCCACCTTCCTTACCATCGTCGCGGCCCTTTCCATAAAATGTAAATTCAGTCAGTTCAGCCACATCTTTCAGCTGGCCTATCAAAGCTTCCTGCACACCGAAAATGTCAAATTCATGGAAACGGATCAGGCCTTTCACGTTTTCTTTACGGTTAGGCCACGCATTTACGCCATCATTTGGGGTGTTGTAACGAAGGTTATAGGAGGCAACATTGATTGTGTTCTTTTGGGCAAATGTGGTTTGAGACAATGCAAACAAAAGGGAAAGGGCTAAGGCAATTTTTTTCATTTGGTACTAAATTATTTGTGAATAAAAAGCAAAGTTAATAGGCCCGGCGGTAATGAATATTGTGTCAGTATGATCATTTGCCCATTTTTGCGAGCAGGAATCTACCAAGCAATTTGCCAGAGTCCAGGATCATTTTTCGAGAAACGATCTTCTGTCTGAAAGCATAACCGTTTGAATCTTTTAACAAACTAAGTAACCGCACTACTTTTTTTACTTTCGTAACATTATATAAAAGTCAGGTCCCGAATGTTCTTTGTAACCGCCGGTTCCTTAAATTGCTTACTGTTACATACCTCTACCACATTGATTGAATGAATAATTATCCGCAGGCTTCGCGCATTCTGCTGGCAATAGACTGTATTATTTTCGGATTTGACGGAAAGGATATCAAGCTTTTGCTGGTCAAGAGGAATTTTGAGCCTGAGAAGGGGAAATGGTCGTTAATGGGCGGTTTCCTCAATGCGGATGAAGACCTTGCAGACGGCGCAGCGCGTATCTTGTATAACCTTACGGGATTGAAAAATATCTACGTGGAGCAGCTGGAAACGTACGGAAAGATCAACCGCGACCCAGCCGAAAGAACCGTTTCGGTTGTGTTTTTTGCGCTTATTCAAATCGACGACCACGACTCGGAAGCAGTCAGGAGCCATAACGCTTCCTGGATCACGCTGGAAAATCGCCCCGCATTGATTTTTGATCATGAAAATATGGTTTGCAAGGCCATTGAGCATTTGAAATACAAAGCCGCTTTGCATCCCATCGGTTTCGAGCTCTTACCCGAGCTTTTTACCATTCCCCAATTACAAAAACTCTACGAAGCGATTTATAACATTCCGCTCGACAGGCGCAATTTCAGCAGGAAGCTGTTGTCGACTGGCTTACTCATCGATACGGGTAGCAAAAACAGCAACAGCACCACGAAAAAGGCAACATTATATAAGTTGGATGAGGTAAGATACAAAGAGAAATTCCACTCTTTTTGGAATTTTATGCCCGACAGCATGAAGCAGTCATAGGGAAGATTAGTCCGTTTATGGTAATTTTAATTGTGTCAAAATAACACCATAAACAAATTTATTTATATTTGTTAGGTGATAAGTGAAATAAAACGACCATGAAAGAGAGTTACGTTATCGGAATTGATTTTGGCACCGACTCGGTAAGGGCGCTGGTTGTGAACGCGCATACGGGCGATCAAGCGGGAACTGCGGTTCGTGAATATAGCCGATGGAAGCAAGGAAAATATTGCGATGCAGCTTCGTCGCAGTTCAGACAACATCCCCTGGATTACCTGGAAGCACTGGAAGGTGCGGTGCTGGAAGCATTAGAAAAATCGCCAGAAGGTGCACGGCAAAATGTGCGGGGGATTTCGGTTGATACGACGGGTTCTACGCCCGTGGCTGTGGACCGGAATGGGACGCCTTTATCACTTTTGCCTGAATTCGCTGAAAATCCGAATGGGATGTTTATCCTTTGGAAAGATCACACGGCCAATGCAGAAGCGGAGGAAATAAATACATTAGCACACAGTCTGGAAACAGATTATACCAAATACGTGGGCGGAATTTATTCGTCGGAATGGTTTTGGGCCAAAATCCTGAGGACCCTGAGAGTCGACGGACAAGTCAGGGAAAAGGCATTTTCCTGGGTAGAACATTGCGACTGGATTTCTGCCGAACTAACCGGCAACACAGATCCCCTAACATTAAAAAGATCCAGATGTGCCGCGGGACATAAAGCATTATGGCACAACGATTTCGATGGCTTACCGCCTAATGATTTCCTGGCTAAACTGGACCCGCTTCTGGACGGAATCAGGGACAGGCTCTTCACGAAGACAGAGACTTCAGACGAAGTTATGGGAACGTTATCCCAGAAATGGGCCGAAAAACTGGGCATTCCGGTGGATACGATCATTGGCGTGGGCGCTTTCGACGCGCATATGGGTGCAGTAGGAGCATTAATTGAGCCTTATTCGCTTTGCAAAGTGATCGGGACTTCAACCTGTGATATGCTCATTGCACCCAATGAGGAAGCAGGACATTTGCTGATCAAAGGCATTTGCGGACAAGTGGATGGCTCTATTATTCCCGGCATGCTGGGTATGGAGGCGGGACAATCGGCATTTGGAGATATTTATGCCTGGTTTGCGAAGATCATTGTGGAACCTGTCCGGGTACTGTTGGGCGAAGATGCCGCACAGGAGTTGTCAAAAAACCTCATCCCGCATCTGGCCGAACAAGCGGCCAAATTACCTGTCTCGGAAAACGACATCATCGCCATCGACTGGCTGAACGGTCGCAGGACGCCTGATGCAAAACATACTTTGAAAGGGGCAATACTGGGCCTGAATCTGGCAAGCGATCATGTCCGTATTTTCAAAGCATTGGTTGAAGCAACGGCTTATGGGTCGAAGAGCATTGTAGAGCGGTTTCGGAAGGAAGGTGTTCCTATCCATGAGGTGATCGCGATTGGCGGGGTTGCCAAAAAATCGGCATTCGTGATGCAAACGTTGGCCGACGTTCTCAATATGCCCATAAAGGTGGCTGCCTCGGAGCAGGCTTGTGCACTGGGAGCGGCAATGTTCGCGGCTGTTGCCTCAGGAATCTATAAAACATTACCGGAAGCACAGGAAGCGATGAGCTCGGGTTTTGATGCTGTATACACGCCCAGACCTGCGCAAGCAGCTGTTTATCAATCATTATATCAAAAATATACACAATCCGGGGCATTTTTAGAAAATGACTTTTTGCGAAAAGTTCAGTTTACCCCGGAAAGTACATTGTCAACTTCTTTACAATAGTCACCCTTTCACAATCCCAATGGTTGATTTAAAACAATTTGAAATTTGGTTCATTACGGGAAGTCAGGACTTGTATGGAGAAGAAACGCTTCGACAGGTCGCAGAACATGCCCGGATCATCAGCAAGCATTTCGATGAGGCCGCCCAAATTCCGGTCAGGACGGTTTTTAAGCCTGTTGTAAAGTCTTCGGAAGAGATTTTCAATATTATGCAGGATGCCAATGTCGCCAAAAACTGCATTGGCATTGTGGCCTGGATGCATACATTTTCGCCTGCAAAAATGTGGATCCGTGGTTTGCAGATCATGCAAAAGCCGCTGCTGCATTTGCACACACAGTTCAACCGGGACATTCCTTGGGCGAACATTGATATGGATTTTATGAACCTCAACCAGTCGGCGCATGGCGACAGGGAATTTGGTTTTATGATGACGCGTATGCGCCTGAACCGAAAAGTGGTTGTAGGACATTGGCAACAAGCGCAGGTCATTGAAGATCTTGCGCAATGGACGCGCGTAGCTGCTGCCAGGCATGATATGAAAGGGGCCAAATTTGTTCGTTTCGGCGATAATATGCGGCAAGTGGCTGTCACGGATGGCGATAAAGTTGCAGCAGAAATGACTTTCGGCTTTTCGGTAAACACTTATGCAGTTGGCGACCTGGTGGCGGTGATTAATCAGGTTTCGGATGAGGAAGTCGGGCTTTTGATTGACGAGTATGAGGCGTTGTATGATCTGGCGGGTGGCATCAGGAAAGGCGAGGGGAGACATGGCGCACTTTGGGATGCGGCAAGAATTGAATTGGGGCTAAAATATTTCCTGGAAGACGGAAATTTCAAGGGTTATACCAACACATTTGAGGACCTGCACGGAATGAAGCAGCTTCCCGGCATCGGATCGCAGCGCATGATGGCGGCAGGTTACGGTTATGCAGGCGAAGGCGACTGGAAAACGTCCGCGATGGTCAGGGCTTCGAAAGTGATGGGAAGCGGCCTGAGAGGCGGGAATTCGTTCATGGAAGATTATACCTATCATTTTGATCCGGCTAACAATTTGGTTCTTGGGTCGCATATGCTGGAAATTTGTCCGAGCATTGCTTCGGGAAGGCCCTCTTGTGAAATACATCCATTGGGTATTGGTGGTAAAGAAGATCCGGTCCGACTGGTTTTCAATGCAGATGCCGGTCCCGCGATCAATGTTTCGCTGGTTGATATGGGAAACCGCTTTCGGATTTTGGTTAATGAAGTTGAAGCCGTGGAAGTAACCGAAACGCTTCCGAAACTGCCCGTTGCCCGGGTGTTATGGAAACCAGCTCCTGACATGGCCACGGGGTGTGCAGCCTGGATCTACGCCGGCGGCGCGCACCATACGGTTTACAGCCAGAATTTGACGACCGATCATATTGAAATGTTTGCCGACATGACCGGTGTTGAGCTGGTTGTGATTGATAAAAACACTTCGCTGAGGCAACTGAAAAATGAATTGAGATGGAGCGAAGCTTCTTACAAATGATATTTTAGAGAACATGTCGAATTACACCTATTTAAAGGAGCAGGTCTACGAAGCCAACATGGAAATTCCCAGGGAAAACCTGGCAATTGTAACTTTCGGTAATGTAAGCGGAATTGACCGGGATGCTGGCGTAATCGCTATCAAACCCAGCGGCGTGCCGTATCATCGGTTGCGTGTCGAAGACATCGTTGTGCTGGATCTCGAAAATAACGTTGTAGAAGGCACTATGCGGCCATCTTCCGACACAAAAACGCATACGCTGCTTTACAGGCATTTCCCCTCGATTGGCGGCGTTTGTCACACCCATTCTACATATGCAGTAGCGTGGGCACAAGCAATCCGCGCTATCCCGAATCTGGGCACCACGCATGCAGATCATTTGACCACTGCTGTGCCCGTTACCGAGATAATGTCCGATGAAATGATCCAAAGGGACTACGAGCTGGAAACAGGAAATCAAATTCTGGATTTATTTTCAGCAGGAAAGCTCAGTTATGAAGAAACAGAAATGGTGCTGGTTGCCTGTCATGGGCCCTTCACCTGGGGAAAGGATCCGGCTAAGGCGGTTTACAATTCGGTCGTTCTGGAAGAAATTGCCAAGATGGCCTATCTCACGCTCAACATCAATCCTTCCGCCCAGACCATTAAGCAGGGGCTTATCGATAAACATTATTTTCGCAAACACGGGAAAGATGCTTACTACGGGCAGGGGTGCTGATTAGTCCTTCTTCTCAACACGTTTGCTGGCAATGCTGCGCATTTGTTGCAGCGCCTCCTGGCGGCTCATGCGCTTTTCGCTCGCTTTCGCTTCGTTAATAGACTCTTTGGAGAAGCGACCTTTGAAAAGGTTAAACAGGGCAAATAACATACTGGGATATTTTTAAAATGGAATCGTCATATTAACGTACATCAAACATAGAAAAGTTTGGTATAAAAAAAAACTACCGGAGAACGAGTCTTCCGGTAGTTGTTAGCTTGGCTAAACGTTGAGTATAAATGTCTTTTTTTCAGCTAATAAATGTTATACGCTTCTGCGTAATTTGCTTCCAGGGTTAAACTCGTCCTGGATCCAGCGAACAAAATTGTTTGAATTGGTTTTGTAAATCTCCATAGAAAGTGGCTTGATACCACTGTATTCGACTTCCTTAACATATTCAGCATGCAATTTTAAGATCTCAGACAGGGTTTTGCTATCAGTTTTCATTTAATAATGGATGTTAAAGGTTACGATGCATTTGGATTTTAGCGTACCAAAGCTGTACCTAAACAAGCCCTCGTTAAAAGAATGTTTAAAAATTTATATTAATAGTGCGAATTGTTATGCAATGGGGCATAATTTTCCCATTAGTTCCTTGGGTGGGGACATGGGCGAACGACTTTTGTAACATTTTAGGACAAATTGGGTATTCGCATCGCGATATACGTTTTAAAACACGCTTTATTTGTCTTTTTCCTTCGTATATATAGAATTGCTAAAAAGCTGTGCCAGAGAGAATTAATTCTATGTTGTATAGAATACATTTGAGGTGAAGCGTGCTTTGGGCAAGCCGGAACTTACCCGGATGGGAAATGTCAGATCCCGAGCTTTTTCTTTAAAGTTGCGATTTCCAAAGGTTTGGGAAGGAGGTCTATGATATGCTGGCTTGCCTTTGCTTTGTCGATATCACGGGTGTCAATGGTTGAGGACAGCATGAAGATGCGGATCTTTTCCTGCAGCATCAGAGGCAGATGATCGAATTCGTCGATGAATTCAAAGCCGTTCATGTCGGGCATTTGCAGATCCAGGAGAATGATACTTTCAGGTAGGGTATCAGCTTGACTTACAAGGTGTTTTAATGCATCACGCGCAGAATTGAAGGTCTTTACAGAATCGGTTATGCCACTTTTAATTAGCAATTTTTCGTAAATAAACAGATCAAAAGCACTATCATCTATAAGAAAAAAGTGTAGAAGTGGCTTCATGTCTCTTTATTTATGAATAGAAGGGATGTTGACCTCGAAAATACTACCTTCACCCACTTTCGAGGATACGCTGATTTCGCCTCCGAGTTTGGCTATCGCTTCATGTACAATATACAATCCTATGCCGGAGCCGCTGTTTGTAGCCCCAGCCCTGTAAAACATCTTGAATATTTTATCCTGATCTGTGTCTTTAATGCCATAACCATTGTCTTCAACGATAATTTTAGCGTGCGCAGGAGTGGATTTTATCGTCAAATGTACGAATTGATTCGGCTTTGATTTGTCCTGGAATTTAATCGCATTGTTGATCAGGTTGTTAAAAATTATCCTGAGTTTCATCACGTCCGACTGGAATACCCCGGCCTGATCAATGTCCGTGGTCATTTTCAGGTTACCGTATTCGGGCAGATACTGGATCGTTGCCTGAACTTCCGTAACGAGTTCTTCGAAGCTGATGTCGGTCACAACGGGAACACCCCGTGCGTTCTTATAGTAATCAATGATATTGATAATGAATGTATCCAGCTTTTTCACGGATTGCCGGATCAGTTCCAGGTATTCGTTTTGCGACTTGATATCATCTTCCAGCAGCGCCAGATTGACAATTCCCAGCACAGACATTAGTGGGGCCCTCAGGTCATGGGAAGCACTGTAAACGAATTTGTCCAGTTCTTCATTCGCCTTCTGCAACTCTACATTGCGCTGTTTCAGGTCCTCACGGGTTTTGTAAATATCGTAAGCATGGGAAATGGCATTTTCAACGTAATTATAGTCCCAGGGTTTATCAATAAACCTGAAAACCTCGCCTTTGTTGATAGCGTCGATCGCTGCACCGATGTCCGTGTGCCCGGTAATGAGTATGCGGATAGGTTTTGGATATTTGGTCCTGATTTTTTCAAAAAATTGCACGCCCGTCATGATCGGCATGCGCTGATCGGCGAGAATGATGCAAAAGTCATTATTTTCAAGAATCCCCTCGGCTTCTAAAACCGACGAGGCGATTGTAATGTCGTACTGCTTCCGGAAAGAAGCCTTGAACGAGTGAAGGTTATGTTCCTCATCGTCAATGTATAAGATGGTTATCGGTTTTTCACTCATTGAATTCCTGGATAGGGCGTGCTTTTTGTTTTACTGGAAGGGTGATCAGGAATTCGGTTCCCTGACCGACCTCCGTATTTACCTGAATATTTCCGCTGTGAACTGCAATAATTTTAAATACAATAGACAATCCAAGGCCCGTTCCATCACCGACCTGCTTGGTAGTGAAGAATGGCTCAAAGATCTTGGCACGAACCTCCGGCGGCATTCCCGGGCCATTGTCCCGAATGGAAATGGCGATATTTTCTGGGTCTTTCAGCCAGGACCTGACCCAGATCGTTGGCGTCTTATTGTCGTTCTTTTGTTTTAGCAACGCGTAAATGGAATTGTTGAGAATGTTCATAAAGACCTGGTTAAGCTTGCCTGCAAAACATTCAATGCTTGGAATATTCCCCAGTTCCTTTACCAGGGTTATCGAATTACCCATTTGATAATTCAAAATGATCAGGGTTGACTCAATGCCATCGTTAATGTTTACGACATTCAGATCGGATTCGTCTACACGGGAAAATATTTTTAAGCCTTTTACAATCTCGACCGTCCTGCTCGCGCCATCTTCCATGCCTTTTAACAGCGTTCCCAGCTCGGTTTTAATATAATCAAGGTCCAAGTCTTCTTTCAGTTTTTCAATTTCCCTGATTTTCACCTGCAATCCGTCAATCGAATCGACATCCTGGATGCCGTCGTAGGAATCGAGTATTTCCAGCACGTCGTCAATATCACGGCGGAGCGGCCTGATGTTGGAGCTTACAAAGTTGATCGGGTTGTTGATCTCGTGGGCTATACCGGCAGTAAGCTGACCAAGAGAAGCCATTTTCTCGGAATCCAGGAGCTGCGTCTGGGTGTCTTTCAACTTGGTGAGCGTTACATTCAGTTCTGTATTAGCGTATTGCAACTCAGCAGTTCGCTCGTTGACGCTTTTTTCCAGAAAAGTGTTTTGCTCCATAATGATTTTTTCATTTTCCAATGACACTTTCAGCGCCTCGGCCTGCGATTCCTCTCTTTCCTTTTTAAATATATTAATCTTATCGGCTAGTGCAATAGAAAGTAATACTACTTCTGCAATTGAGCCGAATTGCATGGTATAAGTTGTTAAGAAATTATACGGCAAAATGTTGATATTCCGAAGCACCAGCAGAAAAAGACCGAACAAAAAGATGGTCCAGGCGATTAAAAACAGCTTGGCCGGCCGGTAATCTTCTTTTGAAAGCTTGAAACCTATAATGAAAAGACCAATAGCCCCGATTCCTCCTGAAACGTCGACTGCCCGGAAGCTTAAAAGTTCAAAACCGAGCAGATTCAAAAGCCCGGTAGACGAATAAAGTACGATAATTACATTAAGAATAATGACACCGGGTGGCCATTTTTCTTTTAACTGGAGAAAGTTTTTGACAAATAGCATTGCGAAAATGCCAGCAAAACCTGAAAAGTAGATTGTGGCAATAGAATTAAACTGTGGCGCGTAAGGCCATAAATATTTAAACCCATAACCGGTTAATGCGGTCTGTGCGAGCCCAACAGAAAGGACATAAAGCACATAAAAGAGGTAACTTTTATCGCGTGTGGAAAAGTAAATAAAGATATTGTAAAGTACCATGACAATGATGATCCCTGAAAAGATCCCATTGATTGTTTCGCCGATTTGCGCAGCTTCAAAGAAGTTTTCCTGGTCGCGGATAATGAGCGGAAGAATTACCTGATTGAACCCCTTCACTTTCAGATAATAATTTTTCTGCTGCCCGGGCCTTATATCCAGATTAAAAACGAGGTTCTGGTGTTTGATATTCCGATCGCCGAAGTCGGCATTTTCAAGGTATTTTTCAGTGCTGATTTTATTGCCGGTAATCTCAAAAAGCTCGCAGGTGTGGATCAGCGGGTGGGCCAGTTCCAGGTAGAGTAACGAGCTTGCGGACTTGTTGGCAATTGAAAAACGGATCCAGAATGTGGATTGGCTGAGACCCATATTAGGCGTGTCATCCGTACTTTGCACGAAGTTTTTCTCCTGTACTACCTGTTCAAAACTGCGTGTGTTTGTAGCGTCTTCAAAAATTTCAACATGCTTGCCAATCATCTGTGAACCTTGGTAAAAGTTCACAGGAATTCCATAAACAAGCTGCGCAGAGAGTAGAAATAGAATTGTAAATATGTGTTTCAACAGACTCATAAAACTTAAATCTTCATATCCAGATTGTAATGTAACGCTATTTCTCCCTTTGGCCCTTTTTCCACGGCATATTGAACAGGGTGTTCCCTCAAATTCATAATTCGTTCTCTTTCTTCCTCGTGCGCATGCGGCAAATTATACAGATCGTTGACAATGATGGCCGTTGCAATAAGGCCTTCTTTGGGATAATAAAACGTCCCGTTATTTCCCAGGTCGCGAATGATTTCAAATCCGATCCTGAGGCACTGGCGCAAGGTAGGAGGGGAGCACAATGCGAGCAAATGATCTACGCCCACCTGTGAGGTGATCGCGACACCAATCCTCCCGAGAAAAATACTGCCAATGCCATAACCCGCAACTTCCTTGGAATTGAACAGGCCACAGAATTCTGCCAGTTTTTTTTCTCCTAAATTGTCTACGTACCCGTAAATGCGCTCATCTTTCTTGGCAATGGCACCTTCCATCGGCATCTTCATTTTCTCATTACGTACCTGAATTCTTCCTCCGCCATATATCTTTTCGCCGTCTTCAGATTCTACAATGATAACGTAGGTGTTTTCGTCATTGAGCCAGTCATGGCTCGCGGAAGTTACCTGTTTTACGCCATAAGCCTCTAATACTTTTCGGTGTTCGTCAATGTATCTGTAAGAGGTTTCGATATCCTCCGTGGCCTTGTATGCTTTAATTTTTGCTACCATCAAATTGCGTCGTTTACAATAAACAAGGTTTCATTCAATGGAAGGCGCTGAGATTGAATGGCGGACATTTCGGGTTTTATGATTTTTAGAAGAAAAACCGCTCTTGCGTTATTTTTTAAATATATGATATTTTGAAACTCATATCGTAAACCGTGCAATTTGTCTTTTTCTCCTTCGCTTAATCCAGCCCCGGAATCGAGTCTTTCAAAAAGAAAAAGTGGTGACAATAATGGTTCACCAGCCAGACCCAGTTTTTCCACATTTAACCAAAGCTTTTGTGCAGCCATGCCAGCCTGGAAATGTTGATCCGCTGACGCAGGTAATGTAATAACGGCCACGCAAGATGCGCTGGCGACACTGGTCCGGGTGGCTTCTGTCAATGCGTTTCCGCCGCCCATAGCCCTTAACGTTGCGGCTATTTTTTTCTCCTTAACAATGGATAGAGCAGCTATTTGAACGGGCGCCGAGATCAATGTCTGGATTGGAATCCCATCCTTCATGTTTGCATTTTCATCTCCCGGCCACCTGGTGTTGCGCTCAAAAAAGTCGCGGTGACCTTCTTCATTCAGCATGAACACCAGGTCACAGGCTGCTACAATCTTGCCAAGGTTGTCAAGATCGTTTTTTTCTGTGATAAATTGAACTTGCACGCCGGATATGCTTTCCGCAGCGCTCCGCAATGCATTTATTTCCGGCTCATTAAGTTTATATGGCAAACCTGGGCCACGATTTGTAGCCCTCGACGCTATGAAATCTGCCAGCCCGGCAAATTCATTTTCGGTCTGGCTTCGCTTTTCAAACTGTATGCTGGCAACCAGATTAGGGAAGGTCGGGGCAGGGAATAATTGAACATGGGCTAGATAACCAAGCTGATTGGCTCTTAATGTGGCGTTTTCAAAGGCCGAGCCCAGCGCCAGATGCGCAGCAATATTATTAACGTTAGAGAAGGAATGCGAACGGAATGCATCCTGAAACAAATGCAGATTTCCATTGCGGTAGACCCATTTCCAGGGCTGATCATTTCCATTCGAGTGCGCACGCGTTCCGGCGTTAACTATCGCTGCGATCTCATCGTCATCAGGAATTACGTGTGCGTTTATTTCCGGTAAAGTGTCAATGATTTTTGCAGCTTCATTCAGATCAAAAGGTGCGTTCGGATTACTATAAACGATTTCCGAAGTTACGTCCGATTTGTTCCCGATTATGTTTTCGAGATCCACATAATATCTTCCGGAATCAGTAAACTGATCAAGCAAAATACGTCTGCAAACATCGGTTACAACGCCTCCGCCCAAGGTTACCGCACTCGCAAGCTGAGGCCAAGTGCTGATCGTCTGCCCGATTTCCAGGAGCGAAGCACGGCCACGCGTAGAAGTGTTCATCGCGTCTATAATGCGCATAACCAGTGGAAAGCGGTCGGCAGGTGCAATATTTTTTAATTTTTCGGAAGGAATACCAGCCAGCATTCCGTGCAGGATGGGCCTGTCTGTTTCCCTGTCAAATCTCTCTACATCGAGCATACCACGGTCGCTCGTTTCCATAACAACCGGAATTTGGAGGCTTTTGGCCATCTGGCGCGCGCTGATCTTCACTTCCAGGTCGTCACATTCGTCCACCAGAATGTCGAGCTTTCCGTGTTCGCTCAGGAAAGCGGTGATGTTGCCGTCCGTAATCCCTTCCGGATAACATTGTATTTCCAGGTAAGGATCAATTTCAGCGATTTCCCGGGCTGTGACAATGCATTTGTTAATCCCCAGATTATGCAGGCCGGTTTTTATCCTGTTCAGATTGCTGAGTTCAATGGTATCAAAATCGGCGAGTTTTAGTGTTCCGCAAATGCGCTCTGTCGCAACGCTCACCGCAACCGCATGTCCCACCGATAGCCCGATTATGCCAATCTTGCGTTTAGACAATGCCGCTTGTTCCTGTGGAGTGATTTTGTAATGATTTCTGCTGGTCCGCAACGTAACGAAATCCGTCTCGTTCAGAATGTGTAGTAGCCGGTTGGACCAGGGGTAGTAAATCCAGGAACCCAGCAGATCTGGATCTTTGTCAGCCACCCATTGGTTGTACTTGTCGTCAATCTCAGCACTCGTCAAACGTATCCGCGGACTCTGAATCTTGATCAGTTCCTTCATTTGTGAAGGGAACAGGTCCAATACGATCTTGTTCTGGTAGTCGGAGATAACTAAGTTAAACTTTTGCTTGTCACCACTTTGCTCATTAAAGATAAAAACCGGCTTATATATCGTATTGTTTGTTGAATCTGGATACATTTTTTAACTATTAGGAGGATGGTTCCCAGAAGAACTCACTTTAAATTTAAAATTTGATAAAATGTATTGATCTTTATAAAATCCCTGGCGAGTGAACAGATTTAGGAGATACCAAGTGATCTTAGGTGAATCAATAGTTACACAAATTGCTTAAATTATTTTTGTAAAACTACCACTGGTTCACTCGTGTACAAAATATTTGGTTGAAAAGCGTCAAAATTCATTGACACGTAGTCAATTAACCAAACCACAAAAAGTTAATTTGTAAAAAGCACTTGCCGATTTTATGTTAATATAGAATTAATATTATAATATTATCAATTAGTTTAGAACCTTAGTTCAAACTAAACAGTCATAAAAAACCTCCGAAGAGAAAGAATTTTGCAATAATGGAAACCAAAGAAAAGATAAGTGTCCTGTATGTTGATGATGAAATAAACAATCTCAATTCGTTTAAGGCAGCGTTTAGGAGAGATTTTAATATCCTTATTGCGACTTCGGGTCGTGAAGGCCTCGAATTACTCAAACATAATGTTGTGCACGTGATCATTACAGATCAGCGCATGCCTGAAATGACCGGGGTCGACTTTTTGATTGAGGTTTTGAAGGACTACGCCGAGCCGGTGCGGATTTTGTTAACCGGCTACACAGACGTTTCAGCCGTGATCGATGCGGTGAATAAGGGACACATTTACTACTATCTGAACAAGCCGTGGGATGAAGCCCAGTTGCGGATCATTATTAAAAATGCCCACGAGATCTTCTATCTGCGGGAAAAAAATAAGGAGCTCATTGAAAAGCTGATCGAAGTCAATGGTCAGCTGGAATTCCTGCTCAGGCAAAATCTGCTTTCCTAGAAAATACCAGGCAGATTCATTTTCTTCTGAAACTGAAACTTCTTTTATTCAACTGTGCTACGCTAAACTGCTTCAACAGGTTAAGCACGACTGAAAAACCTGCCGTTATGAAAATGGCCAGGAAAAGTATTGCGGCAAAAACTAAGTTGCCAATTGCCTTTAAAAATAGGATTGCGTCCATGTCTTAAGTCTTTAGTGGTGTTTTCAACTTGATATGTTAAAATCATACCAGCTGTGAAAACTGCGCTAAATTCTTGCTTTCCAACTACGCTGGTATTGTTTTTGCTTGCATTACCATATACAAGTGAGCAAAAATTCATCAAACCGATTCAATCATGAAAAAGATATTGGCAGTAGGAGCAGTTTCAGGTGTAGTGTTGTATGTTTTCTTCAACAAATTTTTCAGACAAATGGAAAGAAACTTCCACCTGGAAAAAAAACAGGATGAAATTGCCGGGAATAACAAAACAGAAGGGTATTTTTACCATCAGGGCGAGCTGGCGACAGATAATGCTGCCGGCGACCAGATTCGAGTAAATTAAGTATAATATTTTCGGTGACAATGCGGAGAACTGTCTGGTTACAACTTGTTTTTTTTATTCTGGCAGGACTGTTCACATCGTGCGGGGAGGGCACAATCCCTCCTCCACCTCCCAAAAAGCCCATCGAGGAACCGGGTAACGGAGAAGAACCGATTGACACCACCGGGAACGACACCACAGGACATTCAGATCCGGACACCATTATCATTGATACATTAAAACCCAGAAACAGCAACCAGTTTCTTGCATTGTCCAAGGGTTTTGGCACCACCAACATTTACAGCGAGGCACAGCTCGGCATTCGCACGGGCACCTACAAGCAAGCCCGCGACTACATTGGCCGTACGGTCAACCTCAATTACTCATTTCTCGAAAAAGAAAACGACACACTGGAATTTCGGCCCTTCATATTGATGGTGCATGAAGGTGCATTCATTTTTGGTGATCTGGCCAATGAGATGGGTAAAGCGAAATGGATGGCAAGAAAAGGTTACGCCACAGCCGCCATCAATTACAGGCTGGGTTTCAACGGAGGAACAGAAGCTAACACGTGCGGCGGGAACAATACGGAGGTCATCCAGGCTATTTACCGCGGTGTTCAGGACACATATACAGCATTACATTATTTCGCGGACAAATCAAATGAATTTGGTATCGATCCGGGCCAGATGATGCTTGCGGGAAGCAGTGCAGGCGCGATCATTATTTCGGCGCTCGTTTATATGGACGAGGCTGATTTCGAGGCATTACAACCAGGGATTGTGAAAACGCTTGGGCCATTGGATCCGGTTAAAACAGGGACGGAATTTCGCGTCCGGGCCTTGCTGACGTATTTAGGCTATTCTATTTTCAGGACAGGATATGTTAAGAAATCTAATGCAAAACCTACCGTATTTTTTCAAAGGACTGGCGACACGGTGTTGCCATACACCCAGGGAAATTTGTTTTCATGCGGAAATTATTTCTGGATGCAAGGTGCCAAACCTGCTTCAGACAGGCTGAAAACATTGAAAATGCCCTATGAGCTCAATTACCAGCCTGAAAAAGGACACGTTCTTTCGTACACTGAGGAGCATGTGGCAAACCGTTACGCGCAATTTATGAAACGGTTCTGGTCTGGTGACAAGCGTCAAACGACGATTGAAAACTTTAAGACGTTGGAAGATCTCAAACTTCCCTGATATGCCTATCGCTTTTTCATGAAAGGCAACCATTGTTTCAGGTAACTGGATAATCTCAATTCCAGAAATTGATAAGACAGATAGGAAAGGACCAATGTCATGAATAGCGATAAGAAGAACATCGATGTCCCGGTACTATAAACCGGGTAACCCAGCCTTTTGAATAAATTACCCAGAATCACCACAACCGGCAGATGCACGAGGTAAACTGAAAACGACATATCTCCGATTTTTACCAGCCAGTCGGGAAATTGAATAGGGCGGCGTGCATTGTAGAAGATGAATGCAGTGAACAATAAGCTGGAACCCAATCCCCACTGTGAAGGCCCTAGTCCCCCAAAAAAGCCAGACCAATATTGCCATAAGGCGAGCGAGACAAACATAAACACAAGCCAAACTTTCGAGAAAACGGATGCGAAAATGGGGAAGAGTTTCTCGTTTGTGTAAATGAGACCGATGATGACGCCGTATACAAAATTCCAGATGATCGGATTCATGATCATGTTCAGGTAACCATTGCCGTAATCCGCTGTGCGCTGCGTTTCCAGTGTCATGTAACCCAATGTAAGGGGAAGAATGATGAGCGTAATGATTACGATCACGAAGAACACATACCACCGAAACCGCGAAAAAAACATCGAGATGGCGACAAGGGCATAAAAGTAAATCTCATAATTCAGCGTCCAGCCGACCGGCAGGAATGCATAACCGTAAAAAGGCGGATCCGTGTGGGTGACCGGGATAAATAGCAAGCTCAGAATCAGGCTTTTAAAAGCGCCGGGTTGCAGGCCGATCCTGCTTTGAAACACAAAATAAATAAGCGTGATGATCGCGTAGGTAGGCCAGATCCTGATGAACCTGCGCGCCATAAATTTGTAAACCGAGCGCAGTGAGAATGTGGAATGTTTGGTAATATAAACCATAATAAACCCGCTGATCACAAAGAACAATGCTACGCCGGAAGGCCCTGAATTGAAAAAATAATCGAGTTCCTGCTTGAAAGGCTCGGCTTTCCCGATAACGTCTTTGAGGTGATAAATTGTGACAGTAAGTGCAGCAGCAGCTCTCAGAACCTGTATACTGTTGATTTTGGACTCAAAAGGATTGCTTACCGGCTTTGTCTCCTGATTCATTCTGTAAAATAAAAATTGGCGGTTTGGGATCCGGGCGTAAAGTAAGTTAAAGTTTGCTTCATGTTGTAATTTGTCGGGAACTGCAGGTGATTTTCCGGTCAAATGCCGGTTTTAGAGCAAAGCGGCATAGTTTTAGTTATCCAAGGTAAACGTATATTGCAAAAAGTAAAACACAGAACAATGGACCGGACGTTGATAGTAAATGATCAGATACAAATAGAAGCCCCTTTAAGCAAAGTTTGGGAAGTGCTGGTGGCCCCAAAATACATCCGGCAATGGGACGACCTCCCGTCCGGATTTGATGATTACTACCTGGAACCCGGCAGGATCATCGAATGGACGGGCATCACCAAGCTCACGGTTTCGGAGAGCGAACCGAATGCGGTTTTGAAACTCTCATTATATGTGGACAAATGGGAATTGCCACCCGCCGCTTACGACATTGCATACACTTACAGGCTCTCGGAAGAAGTGGACGGCGTTTTGCTGCAACTGGAAATAGGTGATTTCGGTGTTTTGGAAGATGGGCAGGCTTACTACGATTCGTCTGTCGAATTTGCTGAAACTGCATTGGAAAAAATCAAAAATCTGGCAGAAAACAGACTTTAATTGTGGCCATGAGTATATTTGTATTGATCACCGGCCAAAGTCATGCAAGCGAACACCAAACTATATTACGACACCAATGAAGTAGCCGAAATGGTTGGCTGCGAACCCTCGGCCCTGCGTTTTTGGGAAAAAAAGTTTCCTCAGCTAAACCCCAAACGGGACGCGCGTAACAGGCGGAGATACACAGAGCGCGACATTGAGATTATACGCAAGATCATGCACCAGCGTGATAAGCAGGGGCGTACGATCAAAGGAGCACGCGAGCAGATGCGCAGAAAAGAGGAATCGCAGCTCCTTATACAGCGTTTAATGCGTGTCCGCAAGTTCCTGGTTGAGTTGCAGGAAACTTTATAATTTATTTTGCCTAATCCTGAGGTTCCCATGAAATATCTTCTTTTGCTTGTGCTTGCCTGCACTTCTTTGCTGTCCTCTGCACAACAATTTCAAGCGGCAGCTATCCGCAAACACATTGAATTCCTTGCTTCCGATGAAATGGAGGGGCGTGGCACAGGGAGTCTGGGAGAGATCAGGTCGGCTAATTACATTGCCACGATTTTTGGTGAGCTGGGCTTGAAACCAGCCGGAAGCGACGCTGCTTTTTTTCAGCCTTTTCAGGTTAAGTATTCCATTGAAGGCAATCTGCACCAGGTTACCGGAAGAAATGTGGCTGGTTTTCTGGATAATGGTGCTAAAAAAACGATCGTGATAGGTGCACATTATGATCATTTGGGGAAAGGGTTTCAGGGAAGTTCGCTGTCACCGGATAGCCGAAATAAAATCCACAATGGTGCCGATGATAATGCTTCGGGGACGACCGGTCTTTTGGAGCTGGCAAAGTATTTTGCGAAAAACAACATTACTGAAAAACACAATTATCTTTTTCTTGCATTTTCAGGCGAAGAGCTCGGTCTGCTCGGCTCCAAGCATTTTACCGAAAGTCCCACGGTTCCGCTTACCGCCATTTCCTGCATGATTAATATGGACATGATAGGTCGGTTGAGTGATGAAAAAGGAATCATCGTTTCGGGATGGGGCACCAGTCCTGTTTGGGGAAAATTGATTCCAGGACTTGCCAAAGCGCAGAATCTGAAATACACGGTGGATTCTTCCGGCGTAGGCGCATCGGACCACACTTCTTTCTATTTGAAAAACATTCCTGTTGTCCAGTTCTTTACAGGCGGACATGGAGATTATCATAAAGTGAGCGACGATATTGAACGCATAAATTTTGACGGCGAAGCTAAAATCCTGAGCATTATTGCAGGGCTGCTCGAAAACCTCGATAAAGAAACCGTTGATCCGCAGTTCGTTGCCGCTGCAAACCCCCATACGGGCGACAAGACGACAGATTTTAAAGTCACATTAGGCGTAATGCCGGATTACAGTTATTCCGGAAAAGGTCTCAAAATAGACGGCGTTTCAAAAGCACGTCCAGCCGAAAAGGCAGGAATCCAGGCTGGCGACATTATTAAGAAGCTTGCCGGAAAGGAAATTACGTCCATTTACGATTATATGGAAGTGCTCGGCAAACATGAAAAAGGCGAGAAAGTGGAGGCAGAGTTCTTGCGTGGTTCTGAAACAAAAAAGGTTTCTGTAACCTTTTAATTGATTATCGCCCCCCGTTTTCCCAGTTCAATAGCCTCCATCTGACTGATCAGGCCTTCGTGCAGATTGAAGCGGAGCAAAGTCCGGAACTTATGAAAGCCTTCCCGGCCAGCCGCGCCGGGGTTAATGTAAAGCATGTTATTCAACGATTTATCACGGATCACGCGCAGAATGTGTGAATGCCCGCAAACGAATATATCCGGTGTCTGGGATTTTAGTTCAGGCATCACCATAGGATTGTAACGCGGGGGCGCGCCGCCTATATGCGTGATCCACACCCGAAATCCTTCCATATCAAAATGCAGGTTCTCCACCGTCCTGGCCCGGATATCATTGTTATCAATGTTACCGAAAACAATCCGGCAAGGTTTGAATGCTTCCAGTTGGTCAATGATTTTGACCGACCCTATATCCCCCGCATGCCAAATCTCATCGCAGTTTGCAAAGTGATCGAATACCCGCTCGTCCAGATAGCCGTGTGTGTCTGATATTAGGCCAATTGTTCTCATTTATTCAAAAATAGATGGTGTCGTGGCGAATGGTGTTCGCATTTTGTAACCGCAAAATAAATTAATTTATTTTTCTTTGAGATTAAAGTAACTTATATATAACGTTTTTATATATTAGGGCTAGAATCTTAATTTAAGTTAATTTTTTATTAACATCCTATAAAATGGCTCTCAAACTAATTCATTAGTTGTAAAGTTGCAGCAGTTTATCTATTATTGCGTAATGTAATTTATCAGTTACAACCTACTATTCACATAACCACCAGACCAGCCTTGAAAAAAATCCTACTTCTGTTCTATTTATGTCTTCATTTGACGGTTGTGCACGCACAAACCGGAGGACGCTTTACGCTGAAAGGTGTTGTTACAGACACCTCGGGTGCAGTCTTGCCCGAAGCCACGGTCATGCTGCTATTACCCAAAGATTCATCGTTGGTCAACTTCGGAAGAACGAACAAAGAAGGTGCATTTGAATTGAAAAACCTGAAACGTGCGCAATACATTTTCAAAGTATCTTATGTAGGCTTTGTACCTTATCAGGAAACGGTTAACCCGAAAGATGGCGATTTAACAGATTTGGGCAGGATGAAAATGAAAGTATTGCAAAAGGAGCTCTACGAGGTCGTTATTAAAACCGCAAGGGCGCCGTTGAGCATACGGGGTGATACGGTGGAATTTGACGCCCGGGCATTCAAAGTTCCGCCAGGATCAACTGTGGAAGACCTGCTCCGGAAATTGCCCGGCATGCAGGTTGATGCAGACGGGAACATTAAGGCACAGGGTGAGGAAGTGAAACGTGTAACGGTGGACGGTAAGCGGTTCTTTGGCGATGATCCGAAGATGGCCACAAAAAATCTTCCCGCAGAGGCTATTAATAAAGTTCAGGTTTTCAATGGCAAAACGGAGCAGTCCAAAGTGACGGGCGTGGATGATGGAAAACGTGAAAAGACGGTCAACCTGGAATTAAAGGATAGCCATAAGAAAGGCGGCTTCGGAAAGGCGATTGCGGGCGTGGGAACGGACAAGCGACTGGAAGGAAAGGTAAGCTACAACCGCTTCAACGATAAGCAACAATTTGCCTTGCTGGGCTTTGGAAATAACACAAACCAATCCGGCATTGCCCGGAACGATTACCAGGATTTTAAAGGAAGCCAGTCTTTCAACTGGGGTGATGACGGTGATTTTGGTTTTAGCAGCGGTCGTAATTATGGAGGCGACGAGATTACGATTCAGCCTAACTGGGGTGGAGGAGGATCGGAAGGTTTTACTAAAAATTTCGCGGGCGGTGCCAACTATAATTATGATGACAAAAAAACGAAGCTGAGCACCAGCTATTTTTATAACCAGACGAAGGCGATCATGGACGTGCGTTCAAGTACAGAAAACTTCCTGACAAACGATTCGTACAGCTCACTGGCCAATTCCAAAACGATCGGATTTACAGGAAACCATCGCCCAAGCTTCCGCTTTGAAAAAAATATTGACTCCCTGAACACCATCATCCTGATCAGCAATTCTAGGATCAATGCAGGGGATGATAATTTTGACAGTTACCAGCAATCGTTCCGCAACGAAGGCGTGGCAACCAACCAGTCAGCCGTAAAAAACGTGAGCGAATACAATTCGTTCGCGATGGCCAACCTGCTTATTTATCGGCATAAGTTTAAGAAAAAGGGCAGGAATTTTGCGGCCAGCGTTGCTTACAACGTCAACAATGCTGACGAGAACAAAAATCTGAGCTCGACCAACACTTTCTTTCAGGATCCGGCACGAAACAGCATTATTAACCAGCTTAATGAAACCGAAAGCACGCGGGGCAACCTGAAAGGCAGCTTGTCATACATTGAGCCTTTTGCCAAGAAATTCTTCTGGGAGACATTCTACAATTACAGCATGCGGAAGGATAAAGTGGACCGCGATGTGTTCAATCTTTCGGATGCGGAACGGGAAGTTAATACGCAGCTGACAAGGTTTTATTCCAATGATTTCACTTACAACCGCGTAGGGACCAGCCTGCGTTACTCGAATAAAGGACTCAATCTCTCTGCCGGGTTGGCCGGTGTCCAGTTCGAACTGAGAGGAAAGTTTGCTGCTGACAAAGCTGCTTCCGATTTTATGCGTGTAAGCAAAAGCTATTTCACACTCGTGCCAAACGTTTCATTAAATTATGACCTGAAAAATAACCGTTATTTGTACGCAGAATATGGTTTGAATGTACGTGAGCCGTCGATTACCGATTTGCAGCCTATAGTGGATAACAGCAACCCGCTTTTCATCACCGAGGGAAATCCGGACCTGATCCCATCTTCTACACACAGCGTGTATGCAGGTTATAACATGTTCAACCCGGCCAATTTTATCAACCTTTATATCGGTCTTTCTTATAATTATAATGTAAATCAGATCGTCTATAACCGGACAGTGAATGTTGAAAATCTCATTACTACAACCAGGCCGATCAATATTTCCGGGGGATACAGCTACGGAAGTTATGGCGGTTTTGGCTTTCCTTTAAAGAAAACGAAGGCAACGATGAACCTGAATGCGAGCGTCAATTATAACAACAACATTACTTACATTAATGACGTTGAAAATGAGACAAACACAAATAGTTATAATTTTGGAACTCGTCTGGATTTAACGCCGAGCGATGCATTTACTTTTTATGGAAATGCGAACTGGGGTTTCAGCAATTCAGAATATTCCATCAACACAAACCAGAACCAGAAGATCTTTAATGCGACTTATGGAGCTGATGTAAATGCGAAGGGGCCCAAGGACATTTACTTTAACGCCCGTTTCAATTACAGGATCTATAAAAATGATCAGTTTGGCTTCGATCAAAAATTGCCGATCCTGAATCTTTCTGTGTACAAGATCATCCTGAAAAGTAAAAAAGGAGAAATCCGGCTTACTGCCAATGACGTGTTCAAGAAAAATCTGGGTATAACCCAAAATGTGAATCAAAACTATTACACTGAAAGGCGCGTGGCGACATTGTCCAGATATTTTATGCTGAGCTTCACGTATAATATGCGAGGTGTAACTGCCTCAGTTCGTCGCAATAACAATTTCTAAAACATTGATCAAAACCTATGAGAGCCGTATTTATAACAATGTTGTTGCTCGTTGCCGTCGTATTTTTTGCCGATGCTCAGAAATCGGAGGGCGAAATTACTTACGAGCGGGTTTTTCACTGGACCCGGGTGTATTCACGTCTGAGTTATCTGAGTCAGGAAGAAAAGGACAGGCTGAAACTTACCTGGGGCAACGATGATGAATCCAAGCAGGAGATGTTGCTGGTATTTAATGATAAGCAGAGTTATTACACTTATCCCAAAGTTGAGACATTATCAGAAGGCGGATATTCCTGGACCAATCTAGAGTTTAAAAGTTTCCGCGACTATGAAAATGGCAAAATGACGGATGTGATCGCAATGCTCGGAAAAACCTACATCATTGAAGACTCATTGCAAACGCCCAACTGGAAAGTGATGAACAAGATCAAGGAAGTGGCGGGCTACATGTGCATGATGGCGGTCACGGAAGACACCGTGAAAGGCCAGAAAATAACCGCGTGGTTTGCAGATAACATTCCTGTGTCGGGCGGCCCGCAGCTATACGGAGGATTGCCGGGAATGATCCTTGAACTGGACGTGAATGACGGGGACATTGTTACAACCGCCAAAGAAGTGAAATTCAGACCGGTTACCGCCGAGGAACTGGCTATGCCTAAAAAGATGAAAGGCAAAAAGATCGATACGCAGAAATACAACGAATTGATGAGTACGCATATCCGGGACAGCATCAAAGCGCACCGGAACCCGTTCTGGTCGATACCCTATTAGTTTTTAATTAGAATTATCCAAAAAGCTGAAAAAGGAAAGATTGTCTGGAACAGTCTTTCCTTTTTTAGTACATTTGCGATTTGAAAGGGGCCGTGATCTGCAATGGTTTGGCTCGATATTTTTAGAATTTACTTGCGTACCAATTTTTTATACTTAACTCTATAGATTTAATTAACCACCCTTTATTATGAAACAAACGCTTTTGGCCGTTGCTATGCTCTTTATTCTTGGCTCTTGTGCGAGTAAGAAGAAATTGCTTACTGCACAGAAACAAGCCAGTGAAATCCAGATCCAGCTAGATAAGGCACGCGCTGACTTGAACGATTGCGACAGCAGAACTGCCGGACTTAATAATGATTTGAAGGCTAAAAATGACGAGCTTACCAGCAAAAATGCGAAATTGAAAGAGCTGGAAGAACAAGTTGAATTCTTGAAAAAGAACAACAACAACCTGCTTGACCGCATGTCTGACCTTTCCGTTATAAGCAAAGAAGGATCTGAAAGCATCAAAAAATCGCTTGCAATGATGGATGCACAGGGCACTCAGATCCGCGATCTGAATACCAGCATTCAGAAAAAAGATTCTCTGAACATGGCGCTGGTGTTGAACCTGAAACGTTCATTGGCTGATGTGAGCGACGAAGACGTTCAGATCGAAGTGAAGAAAGGTGTTGTTTACGTTTCGCTTTCTGACAAAATGTTGTTCAAATCCGGAAGCTCGGTTATCAATACACAAGCTGAGTCGGTGTTGAGCAAAGTTGCCAAGATCCTGAACGACTACAAAGAAATCGAAATCCTGATCGAGGGCCACACGGATAATGTGCCTATCGCTACGGATAAAGTGTCTGACAACTGGGATCTCAGCGTTTTGCGTGCTACGTCAGTTGCCCGTACGCTGCAAAAGAAATATGGAGTTGAGCCTGTTCGTATGATTGCTGGTGGCCGTGGCGAATATTTACCCAAAGTGGCAAATGATTCAGCGCCAAACCGCAGCTTGAACCGTCGTACTGAAATTATCATTACGCCGAAATTGGATCAATTCTTTAACCTGTACACGCCTAACGCTGGCAAGTAACAGTTGGATTGCATTATTTCCAGAGCCCGTCCGGTACGACGGGCTCTTTTTTTATTTATTTTTGTTTCCATTAATGGATCAAGAATAGTCGTGTTAAGAATCTGATATGTCTGATACAATACCAAACAGGGAAGCCATTGAGGCAGCGCACAAGCTCGTAGCGCCATACATTCACCACACGCCGGTTCTGACTTCCAGCTTTTTGAATGATCTGTGTGGAGCAGAGGTGTTTTTTAAATGCGAGAACCTGCAAAAAATCGGCGCGTTCAAGGCGAGGGGAGGACTTAATGCAATCCTTTCGCTTACGGAGGACCAGTTAAAAAACGGGGTTACCACACATTCCAGTGGAAATCACGCGCAGGCAATTGCATTTGCAGCGGCCAAAGTGGGAGCGAAGGCATACATTGTTATGCCTGACAATTCGCCGTTGGTAAAGATCAAGGCGGTGGAAGGTTACGGTGGTGAGATCACCTTTTGTAAAAATACGCCCGAGGAACGGGAGCATACGGTGCAGGAAATTATTAAGCAAACCGGCGCTACATTTATCCACCCTTTCAATAATTATGCAGTAATGGCCGGACAGGCAACTGCGGCAAAGGAACTCATTGAGGATTGCGAAGAGAAGCTGGACCTGATCTTTGCGCCCGTCGGCGGCGGCGGGCTTTTGAGCGGCACTGCATTATCCGCACATTATTTTTCGCCGGGAACAAAGGTTTACGCAGGCGAGCCGGAAGGTGCGGCAGACGCCGTGCTGTCATTCAGAAGTGACAAGATCGAGAAAGCACCTTACGTTAAAACCATCGCGGATGGTTTGCTGACTTACCTGGGAGACAAAACGTTTCCCATTATTAAGCAACATGTTACGGACGTTTTAACGGTCTCGGATGAAGAGATCATTCAGGCAATGCGTTATTTGTGGGAGCGGATGAAGCTCGTTGTGGAGCCGTCAGGCGCAGTTTCTCTGGCCGCATTTATTAAGAACAAAGACCAGTTTCAGGGGAAAAAAGCAGGCATTATCCTGACCGGCGGAAACGTGGATCTTGGTAAATTGCCATTCTAGATCCTCTCAGGCTCGACTTTTGTAACAAAATACAATTTAGTTGCGGCTAAATATGCGGTTAACACTTCATTGCCGTTATTAGTAGAAAATTGCCGCACTCCGGCTTGTTAAATTATAGATGTTATTTACTCTTAATGTTAAAGTATGAAAAAGCTGATTTTTTGCTGTCTGGTTGTTTTAATGGGTTCTTGCAAAGATAAAAAAGACGAAGTAGAACCGGAAGTGGACTATGCACCGGAATATGTGGGAAGTTATGGAACATTGGTTGTGGACGGACCAACTTCGGTTCAGAATGACTGGGTTATCACAGCGACTGGAAAAAATCAACTGGCGATTGTTTACACCAGAAATATTCACGTAGAGATTGCCGGAACCGAGGTAGATGTGGTTCAGGAATACAACCTTGTAGACGTAAAATCGACCAAAGACTCATTCACGATCAATGAAACGGTGGATGTGAAACAAGACAATGGAAAGCCTTTACGCCATTTGGTAACGGGCACAGCGACCAAAGTGGATGGAGCTTCCGGCGTGGCTCAGCTGAATACCAATTTGAAGCTGGCCGACCCGGCCAACGGAAAAACCTCCTATGAAGGTTATCTGGAATTTAAAAAGAAATAATAAGATCCGAATAAACGAAGAAAGCGATTGGTTGTCCAATCGCTTTCTTCGTTTTCAAACGCCACGTCTCTTTGATTTTATCAAACCGAAGTCCCGTCTATTACCGTCCTCAGCTTTTCGTATATTACGATCAAAGGAAATACCGTACCCATTATAAGGCAGGTCAATGCAAAGGCCACTAGCCACAAAAGAAAGAGGGTTAATTTAGCAAGAACGACCATATTGAATCATTTTTATTTTAACTAAAGATCGACTTTTCTTGCCTTTGGTTGTAAGCGCTAAATGTTATTTTTTGTTAATAAAATCCTGCTATCTGCCGCAGATGCCCACAAAATCGCAGTATTGGCAAGTGCTCAGATCCGGGGTTTTGCGGAAAGGAACGTCCGGGTCCAGGAGCACATTTAAAATGTCGGTCAAGATCACTTCCGACTTCTCAATGAATTGAGCCGGAGCGAGCTCTTCCGTCAGATCCAGCGGGTTTGAAATCAGGTTTTTGGGGTCACGAAATGAATAAAATCCAGACTTCACGGCATAGTGGCCAAAAGCGTAATTATTGCCGGCAATTTTCAGTCCCTGTTCATCCAGCATCTTGCGATACATGAGATATTCGTACATCCAAAGCTGCCTGACATAGCCCATTTTACGATCCGGATCATTGCGGATCACTTCCTCGCGCCTGACCGGGTCCGCGAGCTTTTGCTTCCCGGTCAGCTCCACGCTGCCCGTTTTGTAATCCATCACATACAATGTCCCGTCTTCGCTCTGTTCAATGCGGTCAATTTTCCCGCCGATGCGGACCGGTGTGTAGGCGCCTTGCAATATGAGTTGGATTTTAGTGCTTAGTGGTTGCTCAGCCGCAAGAATCTCCCTTCTCGGCTGTTGCGACATCTGATGTTTCAGAAAAACGAGTATCTGATTTTCGCCCACCTGGTAATAGATCCGGTTCAAGCCCATATCCGTCACATAACCCCTGAATTTATCATCAAATTCTTCTCGCAAAACAGCTTTGATCTGGTCTTCGGAAGGATCCGTTTTTTGCAGGAAAAACTCTTTATCCAATCTTTCCAGCGCAGCATGCAGCCACGTCCCGATCTTGTCCATTCCAAGCTCTTCCTCAACCTCCTCCTTCTCCTTCACACCCACAATGTGTTTTAAATAAAACTGCATGGAACAGCGGATGAACTCATTCAAATGTGTAGGGAAAATGCCCTTACCAGCCAGGTAATTCCTGATTACGGCAAGCATTGCCTCATCTTTATGCACCACTTCTTCCAGCTCGTCCTGCTTGCGGCTTTCCAGCACAACCGTCCGGTTCTCGATCCTGATATTTGGATTGTACTGCGCCAGCTCATATTCAACCTGCCTGATGAAGCGACTTTTTTCGCCACCTCCGGGGGCATCATTCGTGCTGGTATAAAGCATATGCACTTCTTTGGAACGCTGCAACAGCCTATAAAAATGATAGGACATGACAGCTTCCTGATGCTGGTGCGTAGGAAGCCCTACGGCTTGCGCAGCGTCATAGGGAATAAGGGAATTTTGTCTCTTGGCCTGCGGGATCATTCCCTCATTCACGGAAAGAATAATAATGCGCTCAAAATCAATCGCCCGGGTTTCGAGCATTCCCATAATTTGAAGATTACTTACCGGTTCACCGCTGAAAGGGATTTTCGTTTGCCGGATCAGCTCAAACATAAACGAACGCAATGTGCGCAAGGTGATCAGCTCGTTTTTTTCTTCAATGGTTTGTTCAAATTGTTTGAGTAAAGTGTAAAAAAGGTAGAGATATTCGGTTTCCAGTGCGTTTTTGTAATCCTTATAAACTTCCCTGAGCAGCTCGATAAGCTGGTAAAATGTCTGGATAACCTGCCTGGAATCGTTCTTTTTCCAATGTGTGAAAAGGATTTTAAACAACGGGTGATCATCACTTAGCGCCATCAGGTCTTCCGGGCTCAGAAACACCTGATTGCCGCTGGTTATAGCCCAAAGTGTTTTCTGAATGATCGTTTGTCCATCATTCAGCGGACGTAATGCGACATGTTCATAATGTCTGATGAATGGATGATTGAGGACCTTGTTAATCGACTTGTGTCCGAATTTCGGAACCCTTATCAGCTGTCCTTTTTTATTTTTAAATTCAACAACGTTCTGTTGCAGCTCAAAAATGCTGTCTATCAATGTGTAAAGCAGCGAATTTCGCATGGAAAGTCCCATGGTTACATTCAGGTCGCTCACGCTTTCGTCCAGCGAATACAACATAGGCGACAGCAAATTCTCATCAGCAAGCACAATGGCCGTAGGGACGGGCTCACCCTGCTCGTCCAGTTCCCGCATTTGCTTATAAAGCTGCCCTGCCACTTTCGTCTGTAATGTCGCATTAGGCACGCCGTAAATGGTAATGTGCTTTTCCGACGACATCAAATGGTCTGTCGTCCAGCGCCATTCACCAAATGTTTTGCTCTTTTGATATTCCCTCAGACTCTTCCCCGCTTCAACGCCCACATTTTCAGACATGTAATAGCGGTCCGTGTCCCAGAGCACTTCGGCTTTTTTTGCCTTGATCAATGCGCTGACAATGACTTTTTCTGACTCGGTAAATGCGTTGAAACCTGCAAAATATAGTTTTTCAAAATCACTTTTTTCAACCAGAAGCCCCTCAACATCTTCGGCAACTTCCCGGTAAGCCATGCCCCGATAGGCCTTGCCTTTGGCCAGCAAGCGGTTGCGAAATGAAACGTAAACTTTATTAATATTCTCAAAAAGCGAAAAATACTGCTTCGTGCCACCTTCAGTTTGAAGCGTTTTACCCGCCGGCATACTTTCCTGCCAGCGCGTAATTGCGTGCGCTTCGGTCAGATAATCAAACAGATACGACGTTTTTACCAGATATTGATCGATGCGGTCGAGGTCATTGAGCAGCACAGAAGCCCAGCCCATAAAACGGTCAAATTGTACATCCGGGTCAATCTCTTTGAATGTTTCATACAGATCAAATAGCAGATGCACCGGGTCTTCAATCTCCAACGTGGACATGCTTTCCACGAAATCGTCCACCGCCACCACATTCGGGCTCATCATGGCCTCGGTGGTTTCCTTCGCCAATTCCTGCATCAGGAAAAAGGCTGCCCTGCGCGTGGGCACAATGATATTCACCCTTTCCAAAGTCGCATGACTATCGAGAATATGTTTTGCAACAAGATTAAGAAAGGATTGCATGCTTATGTGTTGGTGAAAAAGTTAATGTATCCGGTCGCCGCGGAGCGTCAGCGACCGCATGATTTCGGCTTCCTGATGGAGCAATTCTTTCCATCGCGCCCGCACTTCCTGAACCGGCGCATATTTTTCGGCCAGCTCAATGAATGTCCGGTAATGGCCCGCTTCCGAGATCATCAGTTCCCTGTAAAACTTTTGAAGTGATTCATCTTCAAGGGATTCCGACAGTAATTTAAACCGTTCGCAGCTGCGTGCTTCAATCAGTCCGCTAATGAGCAAGCGATCCATTAACGCACCTTCATAGTCGCCCTTATTACGCACGAGTTTCATGAGCTGGCCCACATATTCATCTTTACGCTGGCGTCCTAAAGGAATGTTTCGTTTTTTCAATTCCTTCAAAACACGCTGAAAATGGCCCCATTCTTCGGCTACGATCGGTGAGAGCGTTTCAACCAATTCCGTCTTTTCCGGATAATGAACAATGATGGAAATACAAGTGGATGCCGCTTTCTGCTCACAATAAGCGTGGTCAATCAGGATTTCGCCCAGCTGCATCGCCACGATGTTTGTCCAACGCGGATCGGTTGGCAGTTCAAGTCCAAGAGTGGTGAGTGATGAAGCCATAATAATGCTGTATGATTAGTCAAATAACGGCCAGTTGACGCCGAAAGAAAAAGATCTGGCGAGGCCCAGGTAATTTGGGGCAATGTAATAACCCTTGGGAAAAAGCCCGAAATTGCCGCCCTGGTTCAAGTATTGCATTTTAAAAAACAGCCTTACCCGCTTGATCCGCACATTGGCAAACCCATCCACAATTAAATTATCGCCAAGCCGGTAGTCATTTTGAATGTGAAACTGCTGTGTGATAGGCATATAACTGTCAGCAAGATAACCCGAACGATAGCGGGCAGCCAAGCCGAGTTGGATGAAAAGAACTTTGGCGTACACTAAATCATAAGTAACCTCTCCGCTGGCAAACAGCGCCGGAATGCGGATCACATCGCTGTTGTCATTCAGTGTCAGAAAGCCCATTGTTGTGAAATTCCATTTTTTGAGATTAATCCCGGAATTAAAACCGACTCTCAGCAATCGAAAGCCCGAGTTCAGCTGCTTGGGCAGTGCCAGTGAGTCATAGTAAATGTAATCATTGACCTGATGGATCTGAATTTCAGGAACAAATGATATTTTCTCGGTTTTCAAAGGCAGGGATGCGTAAATAGTCTGGACTTTGGTCGGGTCAAAATTATTTCGCCAGTCGAAATGATTGCTCAGATAACGCTGCACCAGCAGGTCGGGCGCAGTTTGAATGCTTTGAAAACCCGCCATTCCCCAGCGCGTGCTCAGCTCTCCTTTCAAGCGATATTCTACATTAGCGGCAAGGTTAAGGTCGGCCTCAGCGGTCAGGTAATTGACAGAATCTTTTAGATAGTAACCCAGCCAGGCTCCGATAATGTTATCAAATTTCAAACCCGTCCGGTAAGTCGTGTAGGTTTCGCCGATCTCATTGCCAAGCTGTGTGGCAGCACGCATCCCATAAAAACGCTGGCGAATGTAAGCGCGGTAATTGAAGCCCGAATAAAAGCCCTTAACCCCGATCTTGTTATCAAAAAGCTTGTAATAAATGTCCTGACGCGTTTTTGCTGAATCGTATTTAGCGGCCGGATAAACCTCTTTTTCCAATCCGCGTGCAATGGCCAGATCGGTGTAACGATCGATCACAGTTGAATAATCTGCCTGCTGAAACACCTGGAAACCGTTGGCGAGCCGATATTGCTGGTAAATGTGAAGTCCCTGGCGCCGCTCCCACGAATTCGCATCGTCGCTGATCCGGGCCGCGCCGTCATAAGAATACTTGTCCACAACGCCGTCATCCCCCACATTCGGAATGACGCCGCCTTGCTCGCGCACTTTTGTGTTCATGTGCCGGTAATGTGCGAGGATGAGGTATTTTTTATTCTTGGAAAAAAAGCTGGTGTGCATGAGCAGCGTCCAGTTTTGTCCGAGAAATGCGCCTGAATTTAATGTGTTAACAAATCCGTATTGTTTATTGGATGTGAGCCTTCGGAACCCCAGTCCAAAATTGAAACGGGAATGTACATTTTGTGTGTAGGAAAAGCTCCCTAATGAGGTTTTCCGCGCACCGGAAATGAAATTAAGCTCCGTGTGCTGCGATTTGGTGTCCATATACTGGACTTCCTCAGGCTTGATTGCATAAGCATCGTACGATCTGAAACCCAATTGTGTTCCAATGTCCTCGCGCGGTGCAAAAAGCAGGTTTCTGGTGGCAGTAACCGTGTTGCCGAGGTCAGTAAGCTTTCCCCATGAACGGTCAACGGGCGTCCAGCGATGGAAGTTCGTCAAGTTCGTATCCACGCGGTAACGTAAAGAATCCCGGTTGTTCAGAATATCATTTTCAAAATAATGGTGGGTTGTAGCCGGACCGTAAATGCTCTTTGTGCTGTCGTCCAGGATCACGCCTCCGGTTTGTGCGCCGCCTGTAGTGCCTGTGTTATTGCCCTGCTGTCCACGAGCGCCGCTGCTGCCCGTGTTACCGGGCATCTGCATCCCGCCGGGCATTCTTACCTGCGCCTGTATGGTCGGTGTGAAAAAAATGAAGCTGCCTAAAAAAAACAGTATGATACAAAAAGCAATTCTCATAAAGGAAACTATCGTTCTGCCTGAAACAGGTGGCCGGTTTGTTTAAAAATCCATTCGTGGAAGCGCCCGGTATCATTGCCGAAACTCACTTTAACAGGAATATAGGCAAACTTTCCTGCCACTCCCGACGCTTCAACCAACGGCTTCAACTTGACCATATCCTTTTCGGTTGTGACCACAAAAGTATCGTTTTTTAAGTTCTTAATCAGTTCTTCCGCGTCGGCAGGCGTGTAATTATGATGATCCTTAAAAACAACTTCATCTGTAACGTCAAACCGGGCCCGCAGATATGCAGTGAAGGGCAAAGGATTTGCGATGCCGGCTGCCATTTTAACTTTCTTTAACGAAACGTGCCCTCCTGCGTAGCTTTCGGGCTCTCCATACTCAAGGAATGAAAAAAAAACGGGCGTTTCGGGCTTGCTGAATTGGCGAATGGCTATTGTAATGTCGTTCCGCACATGATCTGCAAGCAGGGCAGGAGATTTGGTTACGATGATGGCATCGGCTCGTCCGGCGCCGTTTCTGGTTTCGCGCAGGCGCCCGGCAGGGAAGGGGAGGTCCTGGTAGAATGGTCGCTGAAAGTCATTCAACAGCAAATTGATATCCCTTGCAATCGCTCTGTGCTGGAAGGCGTCGTCCAAAAGCAGCAGCTTTTTTTCCGGGGCCGTTACTGCAATGTTTTCGGCGCCATGAACGCGGTTTTCAGAAACGGCAACTAATACATTGGGATTGAATTTTAAAAAATACTGCATAGGCTCATCGCCGATCTCAGCCGGCGTCGACGCAGAATGGGCCAAAATAAAGCCGCGCGTTTTCCGGCCATAACCGCGACTCAGTATCGCCGTCGGGACTCTATTGGAAAAAAGGCTTGTAAGATATTCCGTAACAGGCGTTTTGCCCGTGCCGCCAACGGTCAGGTTACCAATGGATATGACGAATTGGGAAGGTTTTTTGGAAGCGAATAATTGGTAATCATAACCCCAATTGCGAAGATTGGTAATCAAACCATAGATCCACGAAAACGGTGTCAGTGCAATTTTTATCCAATTATGTTCTTTCATAACTGGTGCATAATTACGTATTTTTTGGCTAATATTGTGCCCCGAAAAACGCTGACACCTCAAAAACATGCCTTTAAAAATTGTGTATAAACCCTACACGCTGCATTTTCGCAATGAAGCGCGCACCTCCCGGGGAGTTCTTACACAAAAGACGTCGTGGCTCATCAAAATCACCGATTCAGAGCAACCAGGCGTTGAAGGTTATGGTGAATGTGGCCCGCTGCCAGGTTTGAGCGTGGACGATATGCCCGATTACGAACCGCAATTAGCGGCAGTCTGTGATCTTTTCAATGAGATGGATCTGGACGTTTTTCCTTTTAATCTCGGCATTATTCTCGATCAGGTTATCCCGCAACATTTACCTTCTGTGCGGTTTGGTGTGGAAATGGCTTTGCTGGATATTATGAATGGCGGGAAAAGAGTTCAGTTCAAAAATGCGTTTTCAAGAGGGGAGACCGCCATATTAATGAACGGGCTGATCTGGATGGGATCTTACGAAAATATGTCGGAGCAGGTCCAGGATAAGTTGGAGCAAGGATTTTCTACGCTTAAAATGAAAGTCGGCGCGATCAATTTTGATCAGGAATGCCGCATTCTGGAATCTATTCGCAAGCGATTTGATAAAGAGAACATTACATTGAGAGTGGACGCAAACGGCGCGTTTGAAGCGGACAATGTTGATGATAAGCTGAAAAGACTGGCGGAATTTGACCTGCATTCTATTGAACAGCCGGTTAAGCCGGGACAACATCAGCTCATGCAGGAATTGTGTGTTTCATCGCCTGTTCCGGTTGCGCTGGACGAAGAGCTCATCGGCATTTTCGATTACCGTGAAAAATTTGCTATGCTCAAAAAGCTGATGCCGCCTTTCATTATTTTGAAACCAACATTACTGGGCGGATTCCGGCACACCTCCGAATGGATCGAAATTGCAAACCGGTTGAACATTGGCTGGTGGATCACTTCCGCGCTGGAATCCAACATTGGCCTCAGCGCAATTGCCCAGTTCACTGCTTCTTACAATAACCCGCTTCCGCAAGGTTTGGGAACAGGCCAGCTTTATACCAACAATTTCGAATCTCCGCTGAGTGTGGAGAATGGTTATCTGATTTACGATAAATCAGGAAGCCCAATTCAACCCTTTTTTTAACGCTTCCAAAGTTTTAGCCTCAGCAGAACCCGCTTCCGGCTCGAAATTATATTCCCAATTCGCCTGAGGCGGCAAGCTCATCAATATTGATTCGGTGCGGCCATTGGTTTCCAAGCCAAACTTCGTCCCACGGTCCCAAACCAGATTAAATTCCACATAACGTCCGCGGCGCAGGAACTGCCATTGTTTCTGCTGTTCCGTAAATGGTTCGTCGCGGTGCTTTTGCATTAATGCAGTATATATAGGTGCAAATGACTCGCCGATCTCCTTCACAAATGCAAACAGCTCTTCCTTGGATAAGCCCTTGCCATTTCCGGCATCATCTGGTTTCAGATAGTCGAAGAAAACGCCGCCTACACCCCGGGTTTCATTTCTGTGCTGGATAAAGAAATAATCGTCGGCCCAGGTTTTGAATTTGGGATAAAAATCAATGTGGTGTTTGTCGCAGGCGCGTTTCAGGTAATTGTGAAAAAATGCGGCGTCATCTGTGTTAATATAATGTGGAGTTAAATCAATGCCTCCTCCGAACCAGCTAGTGCCGTTATTGAGCTCAAAATAACGCACATTCATATGTATAATAGGCACGTTCGGGTTATACGGGTGCATGACGATGGAAACGCCTGTCGCGGTGAAATGGAAGTCATCATTTTCAGCCAAGTTCATTTGCTGGCGAAGGCGCGGATGCACTTCTCCCTGCACTTTCGAAAAATTGACGCCGCCTTTTTCAAGCACACTTCCATGCTGAATCAGCCTTGTTCTGCCGCCGCCGCCGGAATGGTGTTCCCATAGGTCCTCTTTGAATTTCCCGGTGCCATCCGTTGCTTCAATGGCTTTACAAATGTTGTCTTGTAACCCTTTAAAAAACGCTTCTATTTCTTCAACCTTCATACGCTACCGTTATCGTTGCGGGCAAAAATACGATAAATCTTAAAGTGTCCCGAGCGACAACCGAAAAACCAGTAAGTCTTTGATGTGATACAGTCAATGGCAATAAGTATTAATAAGATAAATTAAAGTTTAAAAGAGAATTATTATAAAAGAGTAAACAAATGGTGACTTATTACCGAATAAACGCTGACAACGTCGTTGGAAAGATTATGTTGCCAAAACAGTTATCATTTCCTTGATATCTATGAAATTTTCTATAATTTGCCAATAATAGCCTATTTCACTTGTCAGCACCCATTATCAGCCCAACCTGGAATGTGACGATAGGTTACAACTTCTTCTTTTTTTATTAATATTTAAACAAACCCGAACAGTTAATGAAAAAAAATCTCTACCTGACTATCTTACTGTGTTTCTCTGTCCTGCACGTATGGGCACAAAACCAGCTAAGCGGACGCATCACTGATGCAGCCGAAAATGTGCCACTACCGGGGGTAAGCGTCCTCTTGAAAGGAACAACATCCGGAACAACTACGGATGCAGACGGTCGTTTTTCGCTTGCCACTCCATCCTCCTCAGGAACACTTGTTGTTTCCTACATCGGTTACTTTACCCAGGAAGTTGAAATTGGAAATCGTTCTACGATTGACATTGCCATGAGCGCGGACGTGAAATCACTCACCGAAGTGGTTGTAACGGGTTATGCCGCACAACGTAAAAAGGACATTACCGGGGCTGTAACGGTAATTAATACGAAGGAACTGACTGCTGTGCCTTCTGCGAGTGTTACCCAAATGCTGCAGGGACGTGCGGCGGGGGTAACTGTTGGAAATGACAACTCTCCGGGTGGCGGAACAATGGTCCGTATTCGTGGATTTGGATCTATCAACAACAACAGCCCGCTGTATGTAATTGATGGTGTGCCAACACAGGGAACACTAAACCAATTGAACCCGAATGATATAGAATCCATGCAGGTGTTGAAAGATGCTTCTGCTGCTTCTATTTACGGTGCGCGCGCGGCGAACGGCGTTGTGATCATTACAACCAAGAAAGGGAAACAGGGCGATCCCAGCATTACATTTGACTTCTACACCGGCACGCAGCGACCAGGTAAAATGCTCGATCTGTTGAATACGAAGGAATTAGGTCAATATTTGTATCAGTCTGATATCGGTGCAGGTAAAAATCCTTCTGCAACTTCCCCATCTGTGCAGTATAAGTTTGATGAAAACGGCAACCAGACCATCGCGGATTACATTTATCCAAACGTTTATGGTGAATTGCCAGCTGGTACGACTTATACCAATGACATTGCCGATCCTGCACTGGGTAAGACAGCCTTCAACATTACAAAAGCAAATAAAGAAGGAACTGACTGGCAGGATGTGATCTTTGATCCGGCACCGATCTCAAATTATCAGATTGGCGCGAGCGGTGGTTCAAAATCTGCAAAATATGCGATCTCTGCTAACCATTTCAAGCAGGACGGTATTTTGAGATACACCAAATACAAAAGATATTCTGTACGTGCCAACACGGAATTTACTAAAGGGAAATTCACTGTGGGAGAAAACCTTACATTCTCCTATGACGAAAGACAAGGCATTACGAACAATGACGAGGGTAACCCGATCATGTTTGCGATCCGCGTTCACCCGATCATTCCGGTGTTTGATATCACAGGCGGTCCTGCTGCATTGGGCGGAACCAATACTTCTGCTTACAACGGATTTGCGGGAAGCCGCGGTAGTAACCTCGGAAATGCGCCAAACCCACTGGCCCGTCTGTATCGTGAAAAGGACAACATTACGAGAGGCACGCACGTGTTCGGTAATATGTTCGCACAAGTGGACATCTTGCCCGGATTGGTTGCCCGCACCAGTTTTGGTCTGGAATACAACCAAACAAACCGCTCGGAATATTTCCACCGCGACATTGAAGCTGCAGAGTCGAGAAACGCAAACAGCATGAACGTGATCAATAACCTGGACCGTTCGATCACTTGGTTCAATACATTGAACTATGCGAAGACGTTCGGCGTGCACAACGTTAATATTTTGCTGGGAACGGAAGCTGTTAAGACGTATTTTGCTGCTTTTCAGGCAAGCAGGAGTGGTTTTGCATTTGATGACCTGGATTACCGTTACCTGGATGCAGGGTCGGCGGCAGGTTTGGCCAATGCAGGAGCCGGTGCTGAAAGGACTGCGCTTTTCTCACAATTTGGTAAAATCAACTATGGTTTCAAAGAGTTGTTACTGGCTGACTTTACACTGCGTCGCGACGGATCTTCCCGTTTCTCGGAAGCCAATCGTTATGGTGTTTTCCCTGCGTTCTCGGTGGGTTTGCGCTTGACGGAGCTTGAATTCATGAAGCCGACCAAGAAGGTTTTGGATGATCTGAAACTTCGTTTTGGATGGGGTAAAACTGGTAACCAGCTGATCCCGAACGTTTACAATGCTTACACATTGTACGCTCCGGATCCACAAAACAATGCTTATGATATCAACGGAACAGGAACATCCATCGTGGGTGGATTTGACCTTGTGCAGTTTGGTAACAACAATGGTAAATGGGAAACCAACACTTCTACCAACATTGGTCTTGACGCCGTGTTGCTGAATGGTAAACTGGAATTTGTGCTTGACTTGTACAACCGTAAAACAACGGATATGTTGACGCAGATCGCCATTCCAAGAACGGCCGGAACAGGAACAATTCCATACACCAACATTGGTGAGGTTAGCAACAAAGGTTTCGACGTTGGTCTAAACTTCCGCGATAAAAAAGGAGATTTCTATTATGCAGCTGGTGTGAACTTTGGTCACTACAAAAATGAAGTGATTAAGCTGAACAACGACCCTAATGCGACGATCTTTGGTTTCACAACGCGTCTTCCGGCTATGTCAGCTTCAAAAGCAGGCTACCCGATCGCGAGCTATTATGGCTACTTTGTGGATGGTGTGATCAAAGATCAGGCAGAAGCAGATGCGGCTCCTAAATTCGGTTCGTATACACGTGAGGGAACATTCAAATTCCGTGATGTGAATGGTGATGGCATCATTACTGCTGCTGACCGTACGATCATCGGCAGCCCGCACCCTGACTTCAACTATGGGGTGAACCTGAATGTTGGTTACAAAGCATTTGATCTGACTGTGTTCGGTCAGGGAGTTCAGGGTAATGAGATCTTCAACTATGTGAGATACTGGACGGATTTCAACGTTTTCCAGGGTAACAGGTCAAAAGATATGCTTTACAACTCCTGGAAAAAATCGGGTGATGACGCCAAATTGCCACGCCTTAACTCAGGCGATGCAACAAGCCAGCAGGTTTCTTCTTACTTTCTGGAAGATGGTTCTTATTTCCGCGTGAAAAATGTTCAGCTGACTTACACGCTGCCGGTTAAATTGCTTAAAAGGGTTAAGATCGCATCAGCGCAGGTTTATCTGCAAGGCCAGAACATGCTGACATTTACCAAATACACAGGACTTGATCCGGACATTAACCTGAGAAGATCTGGTAACAACAACGAAGACAAGCATATGGGTGTGGATGAAGGTGCTTATCCGGTGTCCAAATCTTATCTGGTAGGCTTGCGTTTTGGTTTCTAATCCTCTGACATTCACGAAATTTCATATTATAACAATGAAAAAAATATCCATATTAATCGTTTTAATCGGACTGAGCTTTTCCTGCTCAGACAGCTTTTTCGATCTAAAACCACAAGGCCGTGCGTCCCTTGAACAACTCAGTAATAAGAATGGTGTAAATGCCTTGTTAATAGGCGCTTACTCACTTGTGGATGGTGTAGGATCCGGAAATACCGGCCGTCAGTCTACGGTCTCAAACTATGTTTTCGGCGGGATTGCGAGCGATGACGCAGTGAAAGGAACGGATGCGGGTGACCAGCCTGAGCAATCGTTCATCGAGCAGTATAACTGGCTTTCGGACAACACTTATTTCCTTGGCAAATGGTGGCACCAATATGATGGAGTGGCCAGATGCAATGAAGTGATCCAGATCGCTACGGGAGAATTGGTAAAGGATATGACCGAAGCTGAAATTGCTCAGGTTGTTGCAGAAGCGCGTTTTCTAAGAGGATTCTTCCATTTTGAAGCCAAGAAAATGTGGAATAAAATTCCTTACATCGACGAAAAGGTGTACGTGTCTGCTGATCCTAATTCTACAAAAGTTCCTAATACAGAAGATATCTGGCCTAAAATTGAGGAGGATTTCAAATTTGCAGCTGACAATCTTCCAACGGTTCAGGCGCAAAAAGGAAGGGCAACGCAATGGGCTGCCAAATCTTTCCTTGCAAAATCCTTACTGTTTCAAAAGAAATGGGCAGCAGCAAAAACTTTGCTGGATGATGTTGTGAAAAATTCAGGTAAAAAACTGGTTGCCAACTATCATGACAATTACAGGACGACCGGAAACAACAACACAGAATCCATTTTCGAAGTACAGTTTTCTGTAAACGACGGAACAAATGGTAACAATGGTAACGCAGGGGATAACCTCAACTGGCCATATTCGGCGGGTGCTCCGGGACGTGGCTGCTGCGGTTTTTACCAGGCCTCCCATAACCTTGTGAATGCATTCAAAACAGAAAACGGTTTACCAATGATCGGCGCTGCCGGAGATGGTTCGCTTGACACTTACAACAAAGTGGATCTTCCGAATGATCAGGGAATTGTGAGCTCAGCCGCATTTACATTGGACAAGACAATTCCTGTAGACCCACGTCTTGACTGGACAGTTGGCCGTCGCGGCGTGAACTTCCTGGATTGGGGACCTATGCCAGGTTCAGCATGGATTCGTGATCAGGTTTATGCAGGTCCGTTCACTGGCAAAAAATGGATGTATTACCTGGCTGAGGAAAACAGCACAACGCACTCAACCAGCAAACGTAACGTGAACAACAACTTCCGCATGATCAAGCTTTCCCACGTTTTGTTGTGGTTGGCTGAATGCGAAGTTGAGCTTGGAAATCTGGCGGTTGCAGAAGGTTATGTAAACCAAATCCGTCTGCGCGCCAAAACCGGTTCTGTTCAGGATGCGTCGGTAACTTACAAAGTAGAGCCATATCCGGCCGGAACATTCGCAAGCAAAGGCGCTGAATATGCAAGAAATGCAGTCCGTATGGAGCAACGTCTTGAATTTGCAATGGAAGGTCACCGATTCTTCGACCTGGTTCGCTGGGGCATTGCAGCCAAAGTGCTTAACAAATATGCTGCTGAGGAAGCGGTTCCGGGTAAAGAACCATCTGGCCGTACATTCAGCAAAAGAGGTTACATGGCTGGCAAAACCTTTACAGAGAAAAACAATTACTTTCCGCTTCCACAGGACGAGATCCTGAACAGCCAGCTGGATGGTAAGCCTACATTAACGCAGAACCCAGGTTACTGATCTGCTTTGACACAAATAAAAGGGCGGCCATTCGGTCGCCCTTTTATTTGTTAGGGCAGTTATGGACGCCGATACGGGGCTTGCCACTTGTTGGTGCCACAGTTTCACTTTCACCCGCCGAAGCAGGCACTATTACCGATCCGCAAAGCACATTCCGGTTCGATGTATTGCCCGTGGGTCGCTGCTGGAGGCCCATTGATGTGGAATATTCCGAAACGCTGAAAACCACGCTTTACGAAGCGCGAAGTCATTACTCGGTAAAAATGAAAGACTATTTCCGGCCGGATCTGCGGTGGGAGTTTTGACTTGATTTTGAATGATTGAATGAGCGGTCGCCGCTGCGATGAATAGGCGGGCTTGATGCGCTGGATGTTAAAGTGTTTAAGTTGTTATTGGTCAATTTGTTAACGGGTTTAGTTAAAAAAACTGTTTTCAAATGCGAACTTTTCGATTTGAAATGTTGTAATTTGTTTTGAAATGAAACTTTAACCTGGCAGTTTTTTGCTGCTAATGTGAAGTCCGAATGCCAACTAAATAATGGGGGTGACTGGAATTGACAGCGGGTTGGAAGTCTGTGTGTAAGCATGTCGGGAGTTGAGATTACCTCCCGTAAATAATGGTCTCAAACAATAACTGGCGAAAATACTTACGCCATGGCAGCCTAATCCGGAGGATTTAGCTAATGCCATCATCCCTCCAACCTACGTGCTGATGGTTGGGCTCCGGGGTGTCGCAAATCAGCGCTGGTTGAAATAGCGGTACGGAAATTCAACGAGACACCAGTATCTAAGGCCATGACGCGGGTCCGCCGTGCACCTTGTCTGGCCCGACAACCTAATCACGGATAAGCATGTAGAAGGCGCAGGGTTTCCCTGTTCTGGACCAGGGTTCGACTCCCTGCATCTCCACTGATTGAAAAATCAAATCTTACAAAAACCCGCAAAATCAATTTGCGGGTTTTTTGTTATCCGCAGATTTTGCAGCAAAACCCGAGGGAGGAATTAGGGGTTGAGAAAAATACGGGAAAGTAAGTATTTGAAAATAAGTTGATTAGAGATGGATTTCGACTCCCTCCATCTCCACTCCAACAAGTTTCTAAATCTGCATAGGCCCGTAAATCAAGATTTGCGGGCTTTCTGTTTTCCTGCTCGCTATCCAAATCTTTCAAAGTCTAACAATAGCAAAGGGACGAATTCGGGACTGAGTCCCATTATGATTGTTAGTCCCTTTTTGGTCCCTTGGATATACCTAATTGTTTGTCATTCAATAACATGTGCAGCAAATGAACATCTTGATTCAACAAAATGAGATATCTAATTTTAAAACAAAAAAAGATGGAATCAAGCATGACAATTCTGTTTTCGGTTAGGCAATCAAAGATCAATCGAAACAATCAACTGCCCGTTTACATGCGGGTAACAATTGGTGGAGCAAGGTTTGAAGTTGCAACAGGCAAATCTGTATCACCGGAAAAGTGGTTAGCAAGCTCAGGAAAAGCGAAGGGCGCAACAATAGAGGCTAAAGAAGTCAACGCATTTTTGGAAACCTTGGCAGGTAAAGCTTATGCCATTCAGCGGCAAATCATCAAGGAGGATCTATTGATGTGTATTGAAATTTTTAAGCGGAAGTGGCAGGGAGAAGATCAAAATATCATCGGGCTGTTGACCATATTTAAAGAACATAACGCCAAGGTCAAACAGTTGATCAATTTAGAATATGCGCACGCAACCTATATGCGATATCAGACCACGCTCAGGCACACCGAAGAGTTTATCACTTGGAACTACAAAACGAAGGACTTTGATGTCCGAAAACTCAATTTCAAATTTATATCGGATTTCGAGTTTTATTTAAAAGGTGTAAAAAAGGTTGGTCACAATGCTACAATGAAGTACTTGGCAAACCTAAAGAAGATAGTACTCATTTGCGTGAAAAATGACATCATAGCGAAAGACCCGTTTTTTGCATTTAAATTTGCAAAGCACGAAGTCGATCGAATTGCACTAACGGAGCATGAATTACGCACAGTTGCGAATAAAGTGTTTGAGATTCCACGTTTAGAACAAGTAAGAGACATCTTTCTCTTCTGCTGCTACACTGGCCTGGCGTATGCCGATGTCGCAAAACTTAGCAAAATGGATATAATAGAAGGTCGTTCAGGTGAAATGTGGATAAATATAAAGCGTCAAAAGACAGACTCTGCCTCCCGAATTCCACTTCTACCACCAGCTTTGAAGTTGCTAAAAAAGTACGAGAGCCAATTGGAGCGTTTAGACAAGCATCTGCTTCCGGTCCTCTCCAACCAAAAGATGAATGCTTATTTGAAAGAGATTGGAGATGTTTGTGGAATAGTTAAGCCAATTACTTTTCACCTAGCTAGACACACTTTTGCCACAACAGTTACGCTTTCAAATGGAGTTCCAATTGAAACGGTCTCAAGAATGCTTGGACATCGCAGCCTGAAAACGACCCAGCTATACGCGAAAGTCCTGGACAAAAAAGTCAGTGATGATATGCAACGATTGTCAGAGATTATAGGCGCAAAATTTTAGATCATATGTATGGTACCATTAATTAAAGTTTGACAAACAGACTCGGCAAAAGGGCAGCTAAACAAGTGGCCCTATTTCCTAATACTCTGAGAAGCCGCCAAAAGTTTGCGGCATAGTGGCGGCTTTTTCTATTGTTTGAGGTACTACAAGTTTTACCAGCGAACTCAGTGGGGCACTAATTTCGTTTCCTTTGGCTGTTAACGGCAACTGTTAAACAGGCTTTTTCTGTTGCCAAGCATATATTTTTAAATGAGCATGAGGAATATGAATAAAATCATTTCCACCTTCTCACATGTAGTATCTCTGGCTCACAACATCAATTATCTTAAAAAAAGACAAGTACAGTCATTTCTGTTAAGGAAAAAGCCAAACAAGGGCTTGCACAGGTGGTCGATCAGTACCATAGTAGCCGAGGGCAATCACCAACGCCGGATTAGATTACCAGGTTGAAAACGCTAAACTATTTGCTGGGGTGTTAATTGGACCTACTATCGATTAATGCAACAAGGCCGATTGCTGATTCGCAGCTCAAAAGCTAATAGAGATTGCCATGGCACTTACTAAGGAAGTGATGTGGGATTTGGAGGGAAGGAGAGTAAATGTGTTTTCAACGCAATATATAAATATTGTCGAGGATGTTCGTGTTCCGTCAGCGGCTAATAGCCTCAATTAGTGGGGGAGCTTGTCTTCCTTTTTTTATCACCAAAGCTGGCCGCCGTGGAAGCGAAGCTTCAATTAGCTTTTGATTCAACCAGCCAGACTTTACTTCCCTGCTTAGGATGGTATGATGGCAAGTATTTTATGTAGCCGAATATTTCGAGCTCTTTCAAGTGTTTATGATATGTCGACGGGCTTTTTGCTCGGGACATCTGCATGATCATCCGCCTAGTTACCTGAAAGGGACTTGATTGCCTGTTTTTATCCCAAAGCAGCACCAAGGCAAGGTAAGTCCCCACATGCCAGATCCTTACTCTTCGGTCAATAAGGATCCGGTTAAAGATTTTTGTTATTGATCTTTCCATCACTTTATTCGTTTTGTATCAGCTAGCACCAGTGATTGGATTTCCTGGAATGCATAATAAAATGATCCTCCTATATTGCTATGTTTTAACCTTCCGTTTATTCTCAGATTCTGATGCGTACCGGATGAGATGTTCAGCATCCTCCTTTTGCATTAGCGCTTCGAAGCGATTTCTTCGGAGCCTTATTCGAGCTGGCAAGAAACCGCTTTAAGTCTTCGAGCAGCTCCCGCCATAAGACTTGCAAAACTTCCTTAGTTATTACCTCAATATTTATCTTCCAAAAATTAATTGTCAGCCACTAAGTTTAGGCGGAGAAATTTTGGTCGTCTTGTTTTTCTTGAATGCCAGTTGCTGACAGATGTACCCGAGCCACTGAATTATAGGCCAAAGAAAGATTGCAGCACGGTAGCAACCACCAGAAAAATACAGCTTCCAAACCACGCCGCCGCGACCTTTCCGGTATCATTGTCCCCGGCATTCCATTTCTGGAAAACCTTCACTGCGCCTACCAGCCCCAGCACCGCGCCAATGGCATACATCAGCTGCGTGCCTGGCTCGAAGTAGCTCTGCGCCTGGCTGTCGGCTTCGGAGATGCCCGCCGCGCCGTCTTGCGCTTTGGCAATGGTTGCCATTACTGAGAGCAGCGCTGCTGCCCATACTTGTTTTGCCCTGCTTGATAGGGCTGTTTTCCCACATTTCATACGCCTCGTTGATTATTGTTTTAAACTTGTTTACTCTGTTTGTCTCCTTGCGGCTCCCAAGCCCGAAGGCCCGGGAGCGCAGGAGAGCGGGCTCATCATTAAACCTCCTTCCATAACTCCTCTAGCTCCACAGCACTGAGGTTGATGAAGCCATATTTTGCAGATTCCGAAGTGATCACATTGTTGATCGCCTCACGGAACGGCGTGCCTTTGACGGCAGAAAAATCTTTGATTGACATCTGGTTTAGAAAAACAAAGTCCCGCTTTTCGTACCCTTTTTGGTATGCTTCTTTGATGCTATTCCTGAGCTGCGAGCTGAGCTCTTCGACCTTGGCAAACAAGGCTTCATTTTGCCAGGGTTGCTTTTTCACTTCAACAGGCTCAGTGGTTTCTTCCGGCTGACTTGCCTGCGGTGGGCTAACCGGTGGGGGCTTTTCCGGCCGTTCCGAGAACCGGGATTTTGAATCGAGTAGTGCCCGGATATCCTGCCTGTAATACCGGATACCGATGATCACATAGTAGATCGCCACTGCGGCACCCACTGCCAGAAAGTAGCCTGTCCAGGATAAATGCGTTGCCATAACTCGTGTTGTTTTAAGGTTGCTGCTGCATTGATTACCTGACAAAACAACACTCAAAACCAAGGCTCTTCAAGTACAACTTTTTCTTGTACCCACGCCGCGACTACAGTACCCCAATGATTATCAATTGAATAGAAAAAGGAAATTGCCACAAGACTTGCCAAATTTTTGAAGACCGTCTAAATGCCCGAAAGAGTTTCATGTATCAATGATGCCCCAAAGTTAGGCACAGGGCCGCGGAGCGTAGTGGAAATTCCGGCATAAACGCATGGCTCACCCACATGCTTTCCTTTATTCCGTTGCTTCCACTACTTGCTTGCCCAGTGCTAGAATGAAGCGCCATAATTCATTCAATCACTTCAAAATCAAGGTAATTATGGAAAGCTTCGCGAATGTTTCAAACTTGTATCAGGTAGCAGAGATTGAGCTGATCTACAAAACCAATGTGCAAGCAAGCCAGCGTCCTAAAATAGAATCGTCCAGAGATGCATATAAGGTGCTGATGCAAACCTGGAATCCTGACAGGCTAGAATTTATTGAAGAGTTCAAGATACTGCTATTAAATAATGCCAGCCGAGTGCTAGGTATTTTTGAAGTTTCCAAAGGTGGGATTTCAGGTGCAAGTGCTGATGTAAGGATCGTTTTTGCAGCTGCTTTGAAAGCCAATGCAACAGGGATTATCCTGGCCCACAATCACCCTTCCGGACAGCTTGTGCCGAGTCATGCTGATAAGTATATTACTGAGAATATGAGAAAGGCTGGAGAATTACTGAATATCCGAGTGTTGGATCATTTGATCGTTACGGCGGAAGGGTTTTGTTCGTTTTCGGATGAGAGTCTTTTGTGAAATCACAAATCTTACTGTGGCATACCTTGACGGCAATGTCACAGTAAATACAACCGGAATCATCAAGGAATTTGGCTGGAATTTGAGAGTTTGCTATAGTCAAGAAACATAATACTAGCCTATCTAGGTCAACTATTCGTTGGCTGCGTTATAATTTGCGGTTCCTTTCCTGCCGGTTCTAGAAACGAGATTGCGAATTAAGTATGGTCTTGATATCCTGGCGGTATACCGGATGCCAATGATTACATAGTAGATCGCCACTGGGGCACTAACGCCAGAAAGTAGCCTGTCCAGGATAAATGCGTAACCATAACTCGTTTTGTTTTAAGGTTGCTGCAGCATTGATTACCTGACATAATAACAACCAAAACCAAGGTGCTTTAAGTAGATTTAATGATCTTCGACTTCTACTCAAAAAACCGCATATGAAAAATAATCGTGTAATTTTATCACTAGCGTGGGTCACTTTCGCTGTCGCCATGTTCATCAGTGGCTCGTTTAAATATGTTCTACTAGGTTTTTCAATAGCGGCCTTCCTGATTTTTATTCTCAAAATTGTTAACCGAGATAAAACCACATAACATAATGCCCTTAAATAGCGTAATCGATACTCACACATCCTCTCAGGAAATAGCGTGAGCTCAGCGAAGCAGTCCGCCTATTTTATCCAAATGGCTTTTTAAATTCAAGGGGGTACGAAAGATTATGCAGATATAATTTTTGGTTCGAGATGTTATCTACTGACTGAGTAGCCATTACAACCCAAATATTTCTTACAACTTTGCGAGGCGCTTGTTCAACTCTACCAGACCGGATTTCTGCAAGCAATCGGCCGACAATGCTAATAGTTCTTCCTTTGTCTCGTTTGAGGCGATTTCAATCAAGTCAGGATTACCCTCAACACCGGGAAAACTTAAGGCTCTTTTAATTGCCTGGGTCAGAAGCAAAACATTCCGCCTGCTAATCTTCAAATCGATCTTGATTTGATCATTCATTCCGGAGATACTCATGATGGTATCATACACACTTGTCAGCTCTTTTGCGTTCATCATTTTCTTGTTTTTAGTACAGTACAAAAATAATAATTGCCCCTGAAACGATCCTAAGGAGAATTTACCCAGGATAGGTAGCTGACATTTGTGTTCTTTAATTTCGCTCCACGAACAAAAACAGAAAGCAAAATGAGCGAAAGAGAGAGGGGAAGCCGCGGGCTGTTAACGTTGGCAGAAATTAGGGAAATAGACCTTATTGGTTATCTGTCAGAATTAGGATTTGAGCCAGTCAAAGTGCATAGTGCAGATCACTGGTATTTGTCCCCCTTGCGGGATGAACGGACTGCATCGTTTAAAGTCAATCGGAGACTTAATCGTTGGTATGATCGCGGAATCAGTCTTGGAGGGAATTTAATTGACTTCGCCACGATTTTTTACCAGTGCTCAGTTGGGGAAGTAATCAAGACTTTCTCCGATTACTGGTCCTTTCACAGGCCCAAGATTCTTTTACCTTCAACAGAGAAGGCTGCCGCGAATTGCCCCATACAAGTTTTGTATACCGGGCAGCTCACAAGTAAAACACTTTTGGACTACATAGTTTCAAGATCTGTTTCACCTGATATCGCCAGGCAATACTGCCGACAGGTTAACTACCAGATGGGAGACCGAAGGTATTTTGAAATTGGCTTGCTCAATAATTCTGGTGGTTATGAGCTACGGAATTCTTACTCGAAGTTGGCAAGCAGTCCGAAGGATATTACTACAATCAATGTCGGTGCTCTGACAGTCTCGATGTTTGAGGGCATGTTCGATTTTCTGTCCTACAAAACCTTGATGAGAAAGATGACTGAGCAACCCGAGAATTACGTCATCCTGAACTCCATCTCTCTCTTCGATCGCGCACGACCTTTTCTGGAAAGCCATTATAACATCGACCTATATTTTGATCGGGATACTGCAGGTGTTAGGAGCACTTCGACAGTAAAGGACATCAGTGAAAAATACAATGATGCCAGTGGAATGTATACTGGCTATAAGGATTTCAATGAGTGGTTGGCAAGTACATCATCGAGCCAAAAGAGTTGAATTATCAGAGGAGCCAAATTTGACGACTCCCAACTACAAAAAGTCTAGGTGGATTGCCTCTTACCCGCAATCGGCCAGATGTCAGGTTGTATCACAACCTAAGGATCTGGCCCGCCGGGCACTCCGGAGTCGTTAGCGGGATTGACCGAAAAATGAATGTCGAAATGTGAAAATGATAATGTGATGAATGAAGACAAACACAACCGAACCAAGTGGCTGCATGTCCGCTTAACGCCTGAGGAGTTTCAGCTGCTTCTTCGTAGAGTACAAAGGACAACATGCCGAAAGACGAGTGAGTATGCAAGAAAGATCCTGCTTTCTGAGCCCGTTGTGATTAACCATCGAGACCAGTCATTTGATGAAACGATGGTTGAGTTGACCCGTCTCAGACGCGAGCTAACAGCTGCCGGTAATAACCTAAATCAAGCCGTCAAACGGCTACATGCCTTGTCCCAAATCGCCGACTTTCGCAGTTGGTTGGATGCCAACGAAAATGACAAAAATCAGTTTCTCGAGCTGGTTAAAGAGATCAATATTTACATCAGTAAAGCTTCTAAGATATGGTTGCGATCATAAAGACAGGGGCTTCTATTCGAAGCACTTTTTACTACAACGAAAACAAGTTGAAGGAGGGTGTAGCCGAGTGCATCATGGCGGGAAATTACCCGGATGATGTGGCAAATCTGAATGAGCAAGAGCGGTTAAATATGCTCCTGAAACTGGCTGCCTTGAACACGAATGTTGTCCGAAACAGCGTTCACATCTCATTAAATTTTGACCCTTCCGAGCAACATTCCAAGGCGCTTTTGAAAGAAATTTCGCAGGCTTATATGGAGAAGATTGGCTTTGGTGATCAGCCATTCCTGGTGTATCAACATCACGATGCCGGGCATCCGCACATCCACATTGTGAGCGTAAAAGTAGCGCATGATGGAAGCCGGATTGAAACGCAGAATATCGGACGAAACCAATCGGAAAGGGCGAGGAAGGAAATCGAACAAGAGTTTCATCTGGTGAAGGCATCTAGTAAAAAACACCAGCAATCCGAACATTTAAAGCCCGCGATGGTTAGTGCAAACTATGGTAAGGTTGAGACCAAACGAGCAATATCGAATATTCTTGCAGGGGTTATCGACAAGTACAAATTCACTTCCATTCCTGAGCTAAACGCCGTGTTGAATCGCTACAATGTCGCGGCAGATCGCGGAAATGAAGAGTCCAGAACTTTCAAGAAAGGCGGGCTTCACTACCGGTTGTTAAACGCAAAAGGCGAACGGGTCGGTGTGCCAATTAAGGCTAGCGACTTTCACCAAAAACCGACATTAAATTACCTCCAAAACCGGTTTGAAATCAACGATCAACTTCGGCAAACAGACAAGCTAAGAGTCAAAAACGCAATTGATTTCACATTGTATGGAAAGACGAATGTGACACTTGATCGCCTCATTAATATTCTTGAACGAGATGGAATCGACACCGTTCTCTGGAAGAATGATACCGGACTGATCTATGGAATTACTTATGTCGATCACCGCTCGAAAGCAGTTTTTAACGGAAGTTCTCTCGGTAAAAATTATAGTGCAAAAGCCATCCAGGAACGCTGTGTGACTATCGATACCGCCATGGCTAACAGGCTATCTAATACACAGAAACAAGAGCATCCAATAACAGGTCATGGACAGTCAGCCACATCAAAAAGCTATTTGCTCGCAATTCCTGAGCAGAGTAATGAGGCAAGACTTGCCAATGGTGAGGATTCACTATTTGACCCTGTCAAACAAGATGGTTTTACACCAGCAGACCTTCGTGGAAACAAACGTAAAAAGAAAAAAGGGTTCTCTCAATCACTTTAAACCTGTTTATTATGGCATCGAACACCGGTGAAAACGACGTAAGCCTTCGCAAAATAATGATATGACCCGCTTGATCAGCATACTGGTCCTCGCATTACATTTTTACTATTTCTGTTATCAGGCATTCCAAAATTGGCACCTGACATCTTTAATTTCAGACCGGATTTTGGATAAGATTTTTGCCGCCGGGCTATTCTCTTCGTTCATTAAAACCAAGAGATTGTAGCACTCATTTAAAACGCGCCTGAGCTGGATCAACATCATTAATCCTTTTCGAGGAGTATTGGTGAGCGGATCTCCGGGATCTGGAAAGACATTTTTTGTCTTTCGGCATGTGATTGCTCAGCACATTGAAAAGGGTTTTTCGATGTTCGTGTATGACTTCGAATATAGTGATCTGACTTTGCTTGCGTACAATGCCTGGCTAAGGAATAAGGCCAATTATTCAATCGAGCCAGCTTTTTACACAATCAATTTTGATGACCTATCGCGTAGCCATAGATGCAATCCATTGAATCCTGAGAGTATGCTTGACATTACCGATGCAGTGGAGTCTGCACGCACTATTTTGATGGGACTAAACAGGGAATGGATCAAACGGCAAGGCGATTTTTTTGTTGAATCGTCTATCAACTTTATGACAGCGGTTATCTGGTTTTTGTGCCGGTATAGGGATGGTGAGTTCTGTTCGTTGCCGCACGTCATAGAGCTAATGCAATTAGATTATGACCGCTTTTTTACGATTCTACGCGCGGATAGTAAGATTGAAGTGCTGATAAATCCCTTCATTACCGCATACCAAAACGAAGCAATGCAACAGCTCGAAGGCCAGATCGGTTCTACAAAAATTGCGCTCGCTCGTCTTGCTTCGCCCCAGCTGTATTACGTATTATCAGGGAATGATTTTACTGTGGATATCAATCATCCCAATGCGCCAAAAATCGTCTGTATGGGTAATAATCCGCAGAAAATACAGATTTACGGGGCCGTCCTTTCCCTGTATTTTACCCGATTGGTTAAGCTAGTGAACCAACCAAACAAATTAAGAAGCAGCTTGATTTTTGACGAGTTTCCCACTATGTACCTGAAATATGGATACGCTTATAGCAACTGCCAGGTCCAACAAGGTCGCAACAACAATAGGTATTCAAGATCTTTCTACGCCACATCGCGCAGACACCTCGCATAGTAGTTTCAGGGTGAAAAGCTACTGGGTTGAGGAACGAGATAAATCCTTGCTGATTGCCATAATGATCAGACTGACTGAGCAAATCAAGGATTTATGATGGAGGCATTCTACCAGCGAGCTTGTGTCTACAAATTCCTATTGCGTCAGATCGGAGATGAATTTCGGAACTTCCGGCTCGCCTTTGAAAAATGCCCCTTTCTTACCTTTGGTAATTGCCCAGCGGTGGATCCAGGAGATACCTTTCTTTCCGATATATTGATCCTCCGTGAGGTAACAAGGATCTTCCAGCGCTTTTTGAAGCGTGACAAATTGATAGCCATCCTCTTTTAGTCTGGAAAGAAACAAGCCAAGGGCTTTGCTATTGAGCAGGTTGGCGTGTATTAGCAGAATGTGCGGAATCGGCCGGTCGAACAGTGAGTCGGCCTGTGATTCGTAGTAATGGACATAATCCATCATATAGTTGACATATGTCTTTGATATCGAATCGGCGAGAGGCTCGTTTCTGCTGCCAATCGCCTTGTCAAAGGCAGCAGCAAAAAGATATTCGTCATTATCGACCGTTACCGGTGCCTGAATGTATTTGTGTTTGGCGAGTATCATTTCCAGAGAATCTCGTTTCGCAGCCGTATTTCCTCTATGGAGATAAGGGTGTCGGAAATATTTGAGTTCAGCGCCTTCTCTATGGAGAAAACGTCGAAGCAGTGTATCGGCACCGAGCACATCCGCTTCATAGGCGCCTGCCGAAATATCGTTGATGCCTAAATGTCCAAAAGTATGGTTACCGAGTGAATGGCCAGCTTTGAGCCATTTCCTTAGCAAACCGTATTGGGCAGGAATAACTTTTCCGTCTTTGACAAGTTTCTCCCCGATGACATACCCCGTTGCCTGGACTTGGTATTGTTTCAAATGACTTAACAGCTGATCTGTCAATTCCGCTCTCAAGGCATCGGTATTCATGATCCTGCTAACAGTTGGCAAGTCGTCAATGGTGATGGCAATTTGTTTTTGAGCGAAGACTTGTTTTGCCGAAGATTGAAGAATAATTAGTAGCAGGAGTATAGGTAATTTCATGAGCTCAACTTTATTAATTAAAATTATCTTGGATATTTCTCTTGATATGCAAAGAAAAACGGTTTGGATTACCTCTGGTTTTGACTGATCTTCATTCGAATAACAAGGTGTGTTCACCCGATATCGCTGCATTCGTCTTGTCCGTTATTCCGGGCAAAGATCTGTCCTTTGAGAAATGCAACTATTCCTTGATGTGCATCCCAGGCAAAAACCCTAATATACTAACTTTTGTCTTTTGTGTCCAGAATGGCAATGTTGAGAAATAGGTAAATCATATTCAGGTAATCAAAAAATATGACAAACTTCCTTCGGTGTTTTTGCCAGGCTAAAACGTTTGTAAAGAAAGGGTGCTTGTTGCACCCTCTTTCTGACAGATACCTGTAGCCCTAGATTTCCGGATGGAAAATGTAGGTGATTTTGAAGACGACCAAGGGACCTTCAGCCTGGGATTCCATTCTCTATGCTTGATAGTCTGGTACAGTTACTTTCACCTTCCCACCACATTTTCTACCAATCGTCCGTATCTTGTGAATGTCAAAAGCGCATTCATACGGATTGAATTTAAATTCTTGAATATGAAATCCCATCCAACGAATAAAGTTGTGGAATATCTTGTAATCTTGTTTCTGACAACCTATGTTCTACCAGGTTACGCACAGGAAGGCTATCCTGTACCGCCATTTAATAAAAACCGGTTGTTCTATATTCAGCATAGCAAAAACCATAACACTTTCGTCTATGATGCATTTATTCAAGATGGCAACATCCAAGCAGACAAGCCTGTAAATGTCTATAAGATTGCCTACACCGAAAATGGAAAACGGACACCGCTCACCCTTATTCAAAGAAAGTTTGCGTTTGGAATAAAATCCAAGCGTTTGTCAGCTAATGTTTACGAGATGCAACTGGCAGCTTCCAAGAAAGTGACCTTCTACCTCAATTTGGTCAAATCTGGAATGCCCAAGGTTTATGTGACGGTCAACAATAGGAAGATGTTTTTAGATAGGATTTTTCTTAAAATCAAGGAGGGTACATCTGGTATCAAAGTGAAGCTCGATTATGCCCTTTTTTATGGTAAGGATTTCGATACCGGACAAAATATAATTGAAAGAACAGTTCCGAAAGAGTAGTGATATGGGATACTAAGTTCCCTTTTCTTCTCCTGAGCAAATTCTTACTTTCACGATATAAGGATTGTCGTTTCCAATTTAGGTTGATGATTAGTAAATTGACTGAAAGCTCCAGTAACTTACCGCCCCCAAAATTCGGTATTGAACACTTTAATTTATTTATGTTCACCGCTTAGATCACCAAAGTGTAATTTGTCAAGTCATCAATTTATTTGACATGCGTCTCCAAAGGCCTAACATCTATAATCTCGAAGCACTTGGAATTACCGTTGATTTCCCTTTCAACTTTTTCTGTTTTTGAGAGGCCTAAGAATGCAGCGCCCCAAGGATCTAAAAACGAAATCATTTTTTTCTTCGGGTCCACGCATTCCGGATGAACAATGCTGAATTCCCGTACGCTATTACTTGGCCACTCCCTGATTTTAATAGTAGAGTTTAACCGCACACAGTTTTCGGGTAAGAGATCATCTTCCACCACTATCGCTGACCGAAGCTCGCATGACAACAACTGAGAGCTCAGCGACTCATTTTCAGACAAATCTGCCATATACCGTTTTAGGATACGGAAATCGCTCTTTCCAAGTATGATGGGAGTTTTACCGTGCATTTCTTATATGTTAATTAGTGCTTTCAACATAACCTGGACACACCACCAGGTCTTGGTGATTGTCCACGTTTAATGGGGTATACTTAGGGAAAGGTAAAATTATGGCCGGTGTAGAAGGCTGTTTTGGATTTGTGACCAAAACCAATGAACAAAAATGCGCTCCTGACGTGAAACGCCTTCATGTGCCTTGGTTACACGGCTTAGGATAGACAAAAACCGTTTTTTTGCCGACTGGTTGATTTTGACTGGCGTATTGACACAAGTCTGCTGATCGTGTATACCACCTGTACCACCAAGCACAATTGCATTTTCAGCCAGAAAATTGGCATATACATCAAAATCAGCTTGCTGCCTGGTAGCAGGCGTACCCTTTTTGTCATGAACCCCTTTCTTTTGGAAGATATCTTCCATTTCTGCGAGTACCATCGCTACCGAAGCAGCGCCAATTTTTGAATAAGATATATGCATAATTTCGTCTGCTTGTTTATAAAGCTTTTTTGAAAACGTTTGTTGCTGGTTACGTCGGTTGTTTCTGCCTGTGATCTGGCAGTCGACCGGGCAGCAGGCGACTAACTTTCGCTGACTCGGAAATAATACTAGGATTGCCAGGGGTAATTCCCAGAAGCTAAAATTAAACTATAACCTCCGGCCGGCTGGACCGGAATTTAGCTTTAACTAACTGCCAAAATATCGGCAATACGGATAACGCAACGATTCCCAGCACTACTTTTTCAAAATTGTCCCTGACTAGGGGAATACTACCCAGAAAGTAGCCGGCAAAAGCAAGGCTCACAACCCATAGAATTGCCCCGACGATATTGAATTTAAAAAAGACCCTGTAATTCATTGCCGCAACACCACCTACAAATGGTGCCAAAGTCCTGACTATCGGCACAAACCGCGCTATTACAATTGTGGACGCTCCGTATTTTTCATAAAAACCTTGGGTATGAGCAAGATGTTCAGGCTTGATCATTCTCTTTCCAAAAAGGCGGATATGCTGGATCTTAGTTCCAAAACGGCGTCCGATCAGGTAGTTGCAACTATCGCCAAGTATGGCAGCCAGTAAAAGCAATGCAACAATAAGCCAGATGTTAAGCGAATCGGGGTATTTTGCAGCCATCATTCCTGCTGCAAACAGTAATGAATCGCCAGGGAGAAATGGCATAAATACAACCCCCGTTTCAATAAAAATGATCAGAAAAAGCACGGCATAAGTCCATGCGCCATACTGCTCAATGATGTGTCCCAAATGTGTGTCCAGGTGGAAAAAGACATCTAGGATTTGGTTGAAAAATTCCATTGTATGTGTTTTTTTATTTGATGGTTGTCATCAATATGCAAATGGTGATATACATAAGCATGATCGTAAATGCGTAGAACATTGCCGTTAACATTTCCTTATCCGGTCTGATTTTTTCGTTTTCCATGATCATTTCAGTTAGTCTATTAAATTAGAAGCCGGTTCCTTAACACGCACCTGCGAATTCAGGCGGACGCTGTCTTCTGGCAGCTCATCATTTTCGACGACGATGGCACAGTTTAACTCGTAGGATAGCGTCATTTCGTTCGGGTTGCTTGGGATGTTTTTTCCAAACTGTTTTAACATGCGAAAATCGTCTTCGCTAAGTATGACTGTGTTTTTTTATTTTTCATATGGATATATAGGTCTACGCCGTAGCCGCTGCCAGGTTCTTACCCTACAACGGCCTACGGCAACCGGGGCGTGACGGCCCGTGTTATATTAAGGAGCTGGCTGCGAGCTGATGGAAAACTTTTTCATCAAGCTTGTAGCGGTCATTTAATGTAAGACTGCTTCGCGCATTGAAAAGGGCGTGATTAACGGCATTGTACATCAGCCAGTAAGATGAATCCTGGTCAAAAAGCCGCTGCTCTAGTTTGAGCCGCTCATAAGCTTGCTTGGCCAGTTGAACGGGAATCGGCATTGTTTTTAGCAGTTTTTCATCCGCTCTGCCAAAGGATTTTTGTTGAAAATGCTCATATACAGTGGTCGTCAGGGTAGGGCTTTTGTAATCCTGGCCAGCCAGCAATTCATACAGCTGCTCCTGAAAGAGTTCAGGTGTTTGCCTGCTGTGGTGGATTTTTCGGTTGGTTGCATCTTTTTTTGCGATGGCACTGCTGTTGGGTCCCTGTTTTTTTTCTTTTCCCTGCCCACGTTCCTTCAACCACGATCGATATTTTGGGAGTTCGGAAAAGGAGTCCGCCCATCCCATTAGCCCATTCTGGCAAACTGCCCGGTACATGCTCGTGCCCGGAATCCCTGAACCATCAAGCATGGCCGTCAATGTTTTGCCTTGTACGCTAAATGGGGTTTTTCCATTATAACTATTCGTCAAAATCATGCTCCGCTGCAACTGCTCACCGCCAATGGAAAGCTGCTCAGGAAAAATTATATTAATGCTAAATTCACCCGTAGAAGTATATTTTATTTCCAGTTTATAGTCTGAAAAGAGCTTATCGACAACTTCTCTAATTAATACGTTCGGTATGATGGCATAGTCAGCGCTTTGAATGCCAAAAATCGTCTTAGTCCCGCGAAAAGGCTGCCCTACGATAAGTTGCTGCTTATCAGTGGCCATGATTTCATAGTCCGGCAATAAGTCTGCCAGCCACACCGGATGTACAGGGTAGCAGATTTCATCCCATGATGTAGTGAACTGCGGCTGAGCACTGAGATAAGTCATTTTTCTTGTTTTTTATTTTTACAGTTGTAAATTTACAAAAAATAGTATCGGAAAGAAAATATAAATGAAAAAATGTTTTGGCATGGCAAAATCAAATCCGTATATAACAGTCAGTTAACAGCATACTAGTCTCATATTGAAATTCTAAGCAACAAATACTCATGGAATTCGAAGTCATCGTTTCACTTTTGTCGCTGGTCGCTTGGAGGCGGTTTTAGGCATTGATAACGTGAGGGCTTTGGGCTGGAAATTCCGAAGGGCTATATTTACTTCTCTATGGCATTTTCCCTGCTGGTGGATGTATTCCAGATGCGCATGAACAAATCTAAAAGTGCGCCTGTAAAAACCCATGCACATTACCAGCAAGGTGAAGATCGGCTTCTACCCTAGTTTTTTAAAAAATATAAAAGGCACAAGCTTCTGCTAAATTGGCTCGTGCAAATAAACATTACAATACTCTTATGAAAAAAATACTTATCCCTATTGATTTCTCTGAAAATTCACAAAAGGCCCTGCAAGCTGCCAAAACAATTGCAAAAAAAACTGGCGCGGAATTAGCCATTATGCATACCTCCCAGTCTGAAAACACCGGCATTGCAATGCCGATGACCGAAGGTACGCTTGTGATGTTCAACGAATTGGAGAACTCATATAAGCAACAACTCGACGAGTATGTAGCTGGCGCTCAGTCAGAAGGTTATCAGGTAAAGGGTATTTGGGAGTCTAATGCAATTCAAACTGCGATATTGCGGCAGGCAACTAATATTAATGCCGATTTGATAGTTGTCGGCCGGACAGGGCAGGGGACATTCGTAGATAAACTGATCGGCAGTTCGTCAACCGGCGTTGCATTGGAGGCGTCTTGTCCTGTGTTGGTTGTTCCGCCCCAGGCAACGCTGAGTGGGTTTAAGAATATTATTTATGCGACGCAATTTGATCAACAGGAAACAGATATCTTACATCAGATAAAAGTGCTGACAAAGCAGCTTGGTGCCAAACTAAGCCTGGTTAAAATCAATTCATTCCACGAACCTGAGAGCCATGCAAATCAAGCGCGCATACTCAGAACCATTCAGGAGCTGGATATGGCAGACATGGACGTGGTCATTGTTGAGGATGTAAGTTTTATTGAAGGAATAAATAAATTTTGTTATCATCAAGGCGCTGATTTATTGATTGTTTCGAATCGTGAAAGACACTTTTTGCAGCAGTATTTGACGAATCCAAGTATGACTAAAAGGTTGGTTGTAGAAACGCATCTGCCTTTACTCGTATACCATATCAGATAAGTGACTTTCGTTTTCGAGTTGAAAGACTATTCAGCACAATTTATTTTTTAACCTTTTCGTATGAAAAAAATATTTCAGTGGAGTTACATTGCACCTGTTATTGCCTGGATTTTTTACCTTGTGCTGCCTATTGGTTCAGGCTTTCTGGTCAACTCGTTAGCCGTAGTTGCTTTGATTGCAGGTGTATTTTCAGCCGTGCACCATGCTGAGGTAGTCGCACACAAAGTGGGCGAACCTTATGGAACAATTATCCTTGCAGTAGCGGTAACGCTTTTGGAAGCTTCGATTATCGTATCACTCATGTTGACAGGAGGAGCCGGTGCTGATACTTATGCACGGGACACCCTATTTGCTGCCGTTATGCTTATATTAAATGGCATTCTGGGTATTAGTATGTTTTTTGGTGCATTGAAATTTAAGGAACAGAGTTTTGAAACGAAAAGCGTTACAATTGCATTAGTCAGCCTAGTGTCTATTTTAGTACTTACGCTGGTGTTGCCTAATTTTACCACCAGTATTGCCGGACCTTCCTACAGCACGCCTCAGCTAATCGCCATTGGCGTTTGCTGCCTGGTCATTTACGGGTCTTTTATATTTACGCAAACCGTCAGGCACCGTAAGTATTTTCTAACAGAAGTCTCAGGCCAGGAAAAAGATGTTTCTAGAAGCGAAGCCCTGATAAGCCTAGCTTTTTTAATGATATGTTTAGGCGTAGTTATTTTCCTGGCCAAAAACCTTTCTCCTGTAATTGAAAGCGGAATTGTTGCAGCCGGCTTACCCACGGCACTGGTGGGTGTGGCTATTGCAGCTGTTATTTTACTACCAGAAGGCATAGCTGCTATCCGTGCGGCAAGACGTGGCCAATATCAGACAAGCATCAATCTCGCATTAGGCTCAGCCTTAGCAAGTATAGGGCTAAGTATTCCTACTGTGGTCATTGTTTGTACAATAATGGATTTACCACTTATCCTCGGTCTGACCATGAAATCCATGGTCCTGCTAGTTCTTTCAATTTTCACGGTAATGCTATCGCTTAATAAGGGACAAACGAACAGCTTATATGCTATTGTGCTTTTGGTCAATCTGATGATGTATATCTTTACAATCGTATTTCCTTGAATACATATACAATTACTGACAAATCCCAACTTGTAATAGCAATAATGCCAAATCCTGGTTTAATAACACAACTTTAACTGTCGTGATAATCACTCTGTCAATAGAGGCCATGAGAATTATTTTGGTGACGACAGTGCCTGGTTTAGATACCAAACCTAGTCCATTCGAAAATTAATCTAGTGCCTTTTTTGCAAAAATGGAAATGATCATACCTGGAATTGCTAAAACGATTGCAAAATATGTCAAGCTCATGGGAGAATAACTTCCGAGCAATACACCTGCTGCGGAAGTTGCGATCATAATAGATAAATTAAACGCAGAAGATTGAACCGAAGTGGCAACGTCTTTTCCACTTTCTACCTGCCTGCTTACGGCTGCCTGCAGTAAGGTCACTAATGGACCAAAGGAAAGTCCCCATAAAAAGAATGCAACATGAGCTACTAATGTCTTTCTACCAAATAGCAATAGAACAAGCATAGAAAAAATTACGAGTGCAAACATCGCTGTGGTAAGCAGCCTCAAATGTTTGTCGATGTATTTTATGGCCAGCAATACTGAAATCAAAGACCCTGATCCAAAAAGTAGTAAGGCACTTTCTATTCCACCTAGCAATTCAATTTCGTCAACAAGCCTGGTAATATATACATATACACCATAGTGGGCCATTACGCCAAGAAGGGTGAGCAGTAGGACTGTCAATACCGACGGAATTTTGAACAGGGAAAAAGGCGATGAACTTCTGGTAAGTTTCTCGCCGGGTGTAAATGGTAATGCAACAGCACATGTCACAGCAATGGCGATAATAATTATCCCAAGTGCGATAAATGCTGCCCGCCACCCGTATCGGTTGCCAATAAATGTTATAGACGGCATTCCTGCACTAATACCCAAGGTATTTCCAGCCATAATCACGGCAATCGCTTTTCCATGATGCTCATGGTTGACTAGGCGCATCCCGTAGGCCGCTATCATGGGCCACATCACGCCGGCACAAATACCGCCTATGATCCTTAGGATAATGATGATAGTATAATTGGCTAAAATGCCGACCATGATATTGGAAGCAGCAAATCCGGCGAGCAAAATCAATATCAAGATTTTGCGGTTAAATTTCAGGGTTACCGCAACAAGTGGGATGGCAAAGATAGCGGACGCAATTGCGTAGTAGCCTACCAGATTACCTCCTTGTAGCTCACTGATATTTAAATCGGAATTTATTTGCGGCATCACACCGGATGGCATTAACTCAGAAAGAATCCCGACAAATGTTACAGACGACATCAAAATCATGATCAGCCAGGGAAACGCATTTGTACTTCCGGCTATCGTTTGTTGATTGCTCAATGTAGATTCTTTTTTGTAGTTACTTAAAATTATGGTTTTTGCGTCATTCTTTCAATCTGGCATATTCAGATTTTGATAATTATTGATATTGTTGGTGCATTAATGAGGAGAATTTAGCTTTGTAAAGATTATATCCTTACATATTAACTAATTGTTTATGCGAATCTGGTAGCTTATGTATGAGGTGTTTTTCAGCAAATTCAACGAGAAGGTACAACTGAGCGAATCAGAAGAATATGCCATGAAACAATTTCTGACGCCGAAAAAACTGCGGAAGCGTCAATACCTGCTACAGGAAGGAGATATCTGCAAGACTGTAGCATTTATAGAAAAGGGAGCTATGCGCAGTTACATTGTGGATTCTAATGGACAAGAGCACATTTTTTCATTTGCGCTGGAAGGATGGGCGATCGGCGATCTATCCAGTTTCCTGACTGAGCAGATCTCAACGCAGAATATAGATGCCCTCGAAGACTGCGAGCTAGTTTTGATCAGTAAGTCTGCACATGACCAGATGCTGATTTCGGTGCCCAAGTACGCAACATTTTTCAGGATATTAATGACCGAGGCCTACATTGCACTCCAGAAAAGAACGCTGAGCATTATCAGTATGTCTCTGGATGATCGATATAAATCTTTTATTGACCAATACCCTGACATTGTCCAGCGTGTCCCCCAACATATGATTGCCTCTCACATGGGACTTTCCCCCGAAACATTGAGTAGGATCCGCAGCAGGATCGGTAAAAGTCAATAGCTTCCCTTTGCTTTCCCCTGACGGCTTATCTTGACCAAAATCAATGGAATTTCTTGATCAGAGTCATCGTCCCGAGTAGGCCCATTGGGGTAATTTTGTGTATCAAAAGTGAAACAAAATGAACACGAAACAGACCATTGCGATCATAGGTGCCACCGGGAATGTGGGCACCTTCATTTCCAAAAGCCTGTCAAAAGGCAACTATCGTTTACTGCTGCTAGGTAATCATCCAGATAAACTGGAAGCTTTATATGAGGAGATTAGAAACGCGAGTCCTGAGGCTGATATCGAAATTTACGGATGTCCGACAGAGGCATCCTGGGAGGCCGACATCATTATCCTGGCCGTTCCTTATGGATCTCAACAGGAAATTGCGGAGAAAATCCGGGAAGTTGCCAATCAGAAGATGGTCATAAGCATTGCTAACCCGTTAAACGAATCCTATGACAGTTTTGCGACCGTCTCTGGTACGCGTGCCGCAGAAGAACTGCAAAAATTGCTGCCCAATTCGAAAGTTGTCAAAGCCTTCAATATAGTATTTGCGGCTGCCTTTGCCAAGCCTATCCTTGTAGGCATGAAGGCCGTTTCATTCATTGCCTGAATGATCAAGAGACTTTCCAAACTGTGATTGAGCTTATCGAAACTGCCGGTTTCAGCCCTGTTGTAGCAGGCGAGCTTGGCGTAAGCCGAACATTATTAAGGATGTCCTCACTGTTGACCCAACTCAATATGAAATACAATTATAACTGGCTGTCCGGGTGAAAAATCCTACATCACCAGGCAGAAATATCATCAGCAATGATCAAAAGAAAGCAATTCATAAAAACTGCCGTTACAGGCGCAATTGGTATGACAACATTAGCAGCATTCAAACATTTTACAAATGAGCTTCCAGACCAGCAGCGACCGATGCCGGTCCTGTTTATAGGCCACGGCTCACCGATGAACGGCATTGAAGACACTGCGTTTAGCAGAAGGTGGATACAAATGGCCAAAGAAATCCCTACGCCAGCTGCCGTGCTGGTGGTATCGGCGCACTGGTTTACGAACGGCACCAAGATTACAGCAATGGATTTTCCTCAAACAATTCATGATTTTGGAGGATTTCCGCCGGCACTTTTTGCCGTACAATATCCTGCGCCGGGCAATCCAGCACTAGCCAAAGAAGCTGCCGGGCTCATTCGTTCCGCAAAAGTGGAGCTTAATCATGACTGGGGACTTGACCACGGCACCTGGACGGTGGTAAGACATATGTATCCGGAGGCTAAAATTCCAGTGCTTCAACTTAGCATTGATTACACCAAAGGGCCTCAATTCCATTATGACCTGGCAAGGGAATTAATGGCGCTACGAAAAAAGGGAGTGCTGATCATTGGTAGCGGAAATATGGTGCACAATCTGAGAATGGTAGCCTGGGACAAGCTTAGCGTGCAGGGTTATGGATATGACTGGGCGTTGCAAATCAATGAGCAATTCAAAGCTCTGATCCAGGAAAATGACCACAAGCCATTGATCAATTACAGTCAGTTAGGAAGAGAGGCCGCACTGGCCATACCGACTCCGGAGCATTACCTTCCTCTGATGTATACATTGGGCTTAAAGGCGGGAAAGGAACCTGTTTCTTTTTTCAACGACCAGGCCGTTGGCGGTTCACTGACAATGACGTCTGTTAAAATTGGCTAGTCGCAGAAGTGACAAAATTTAATTAAATTCTTGCCGGCATCAGACTCTTCTAAAAATTCTATACATTGACATAACATTCACCTAATCCTTTGCATGGTTATGAATTGTAGCTTCAACCAGTATCCGTGCAACAGGCTCCCCAGTTCACCGCCACGGCTAATCTGCAATTCTTAAGTTTTTTATCTGCAATCATCTGTTCATGATCGAGTTTCCAAAATTCCATTCTTATGAATCAAAGGATACAGCTCTCACTAACTGGTTTGTCATTGACGTTCGTCCTTTTCTTGTCCTGTCAGGACAAAAAGCAGGGCAGTGGGAATGTGGCGGAGCAAATCAAGGACTATCCGGTCCTGACGATTACACAAAGAACGATCACATTAAATAGCGAATTCCCGGCAACCATCGAAGGGCAGCAGGATATTGAGATCCGTCCGAAAATTGATGGATTTATAGAAAAGATTTTCGTTGATGAAGGTGCTACTGTGAAAAAAGGGCAAGCGCTGTTTAAAATCAATGCCCCTCAATATGAACAGGAAGTAAGGACTGCACAGGCCAATATTAAAATCGCAGAAGCAGACGTCAATGCCGCGCAAATGGGTGTCAATAAGGTGAAGCCATTGGTCGAAAAGAACATTATCAGTAAATACGAACTTGAATCAGCGCAGTTTACCATGCAAGCAAAACAAGCGGCGCTGGCACAGGCTTTCGCTGCGCTTTCCAATGCGCGTACCAATTTGGGCTATACTACCATTGCAAGCCCTGCAAATGGCATTGTTGGCTTAATTCCTTATAAAATCGGCAGCCTTGTCAATAGTAATACACCCGAACCATTAACCACAGTTTCAAACATTGGCAACATATACGCCTATTTCTCGATCAATGAAAAACAGGTTTTAGCATTCTCCAAAAACACGAAGGGCAATACAACGAAAGCCCGGATCGCGACAATGCCATCTGTATCCCTGGTTTTAGCGAATGGAGCCGTTTTTGCTGAAAAAGGCCGGATTACAACGACCAGCGGTTCTATCAATACAGAGACAGGCTCCATTAGGGTGCGGGCAACTTTTCCAAATCCCGGAAGTATTATACGCAGTGGGAGCAGTGCTACTGTCCGCATTCCTTCCCGGCTTGATTCGGCCATTGTCATCCCGCAAAAGTCGACCTACGAAATACAAGGGAAAAAGTTTGTGTACCGTGTTTCGGCAGACGGCACCGTTAAGAGTGCGGAAGTTGGCGTGCTGGACAATAATGATGGACAGTTCTTTGTTGCCCAAACCGGCCTTGCCGTAGGGGACAAGATTATCCTGGAAGGGGTAGCGTCGTTACGGGAAGGGGCAAAGGTCATTTCCAGACCAGTAAAAGCGGACAGTATTTACGCCAAAAACTTGTAGGTTATGTTCAATCGATTCATTGATCAGCCAGTACTGTCTACAGTCATTTCCGTTCTTATTGTCATCCTTGGTGTATTGGGGCTAATTTCCCTGCCTATTGCGCAATATCCTGAGATCGCTCCGCCTACTGTCGTTGTCTCCACATCATATCAGGGTGCCAATGCGGATGTGGTGCTTAATAGCGTGATTGTGCCATTGGAAGAACAGATCAACGGCGTGGAGGACATGACTTACATGACATCTTCGGCTGGGAATGATGGCACAGCGCGGATTACAATCAACTTTAAGCTAGGCACAAACCCCGACCTTGCATCTGTAAATGTGCAGAATCGCGTCGCGCGGGCAACTGCGCTCTTGCCGCAGGAAGTCACGCGCTCCGGTGTAACGACGGCCAAAAGCCAAAGCAGTAACCTTGTGATTTTTTCCTTATACAGCGAGAATCCCGCCTATGATCAGACATTTTTGCAAAACTATGCGGAGATAAACCTGGTGCCCTTAATTAAGCGCGTATCAGGGGTTGGAGAGGCGAATGCGTTCGGACGTATGGATTATTCCATGCGGATCTGGTTGAAACCGGATGTGATGGCAACTTATGGGCTTGTCCCTTCGGATGTCAGCACTGCACTGGCAGAGCAAAATATAGAGGCTGCCCCCGGTCAGTTCGGTGAACAGGGCTTGCAATCCTTTCAGTACGTGATCAAGTATTCGGGCAGGCTCAAAGATGCAGGCGAGTTTGAAGAAGTGGTCATCAAGGCCACGCCAAGTGGTCAGGTATTACGGCTCAAAGACATTGCCCGCGTGGAGCTGGGCGCTATGAGCTATGCCAGCAGTACGACAACCAATAGCAACCCCTCGGTAGGTGTATCCATCAGCCAAACAGCGGGCTCCAATGCCAAGGAAGTGATTGAAGGAAGTTTGCAGGTATTGGATAATGCCGCCAAATCGTTCCCTTCCGGTATTAAGTACGTCACGCTGATCAATGCAAACGATTTTCTGGATGCATCCATTGAAAAGGTGATCCATACGCTCATTGAAGCATTCATTCTGGTGTTTTTAGTAGTTTTTATTTTCCTGCAAGATTTTCGGTCTACGCTTATTCCCGCTATTGCTGTTCCGGTGGCTATTCTGGGCACTTTTTTCTTTCTGCTGCTTTTTGGGTTCACGATTAACCTTTTGACATTGTTTGCATTGGTCTTGGCCATTGGGATTGTCGTTGATGATGCCATAGTCGTGGTGGAAGCCGTTCATGCTAAACTGGACGAGGGATACACATCCGCGCTCAAAGCCACAAAAGACGCCATGAGTGAAATTTCGGGAGCCATCATCTCAATCACCCTTGTGATGGCGGCGGTATTTCTGCCGGTAAGTTTTATCGAAGGCTCATCCGGGGTGTTTTACAAACAATTTGGCTTGACGCTCGCCATTGCGATTATGCTCTCTGCTGTCAATGCACTCACGCTCAGTCCTGCATTGTGCGCTATATTTTTAAAACCGCATAAAGAAGATACAAGCCATAAAAAGAACATTTTACAACGTGTTTATGGCTGGTTCAACCGCACATTTGACAAGACAATCCAGCGCTACAAACAAGCCGTTTCATTCCTGATTGCGAAGAAGTGGGTTGCGGGATTGATCATTGCCGTGTTTGCCGGCCTGTTTTATTATCTGATGCAAACCACCCCTTCTGCATTCGTGCCTAATGAAGATACTGGCTCTATCATGGCTGATATTGCCCTGCCACCTTCGGCATCGACGGAAAGAACAGAGGCCATCATGAAGCAAGTCGAGGCAATTGCGCGTTCGATCCCGGAAGTACAGAATATATTAAAAATTACAGGTAGAGGGATGATCAGCGGAGTTGGAAGCAACTATGGGATGGTTGTAATGCGGCTGAAACCCTGGTCTGAGCGTGGAGGGGAAGGACAGGATGTTCAGGCTTTGATTGGAAAATTATTTGCAAAAACAGGCGGGATCAGGGATGCCAAGATCATCTTTTTTGCACCTCCGACCATTTCAGGGTTTGGCTCATCGGGCGGGTTTGAGTTTCAGCTGCAAGACAAAAGTGGAAGTGACATTGCCCTATTCTCTAAAATTGGCAATGATTTTCTGGCAGCATTAAGTAAGCGGCCTGAAATTCAGTACGCGTCCACTGCATTCAATGTGAATTTTCCGCAGTATCAGATCGATGTGAATGTGGCCAAGGCAAAAGTGGCAGGCATCACTGTCAATGACATCATGAGCACGATGCAGGGCTATTACGGCGGCGTGTATGCATCTAATTTCAATCAGTTTGGTAAACAATTCCGGGTCATGTACCAGGCCGAGGCTGCTTCGCGGGCTAATCCCGAAGGGCTCAGCAACATTTATGTCCGCAATGCAAACGGCCAGATGGCGCCTATTACGGGCTTTATCACCATGAAGAGAGTGTATGGGCCTCAGTCAATTTCCAGGTTTAATTTATTTACTTCTATTGGTGTTACCGGTTCGCCCAATCCAGGGTTTAGCTCAGGCGATGCCATTGCGGCCATTCAGCAAGTGGCTGCTGAGGTACTTCCACAAGGATATGGATATGAGTTTTCAGGGATGACCAGGGAAGAGATTTCTGCTGGCGGGCAGACCGTTTTCGTCTTCATGCTGGTCATCGTTTTTGTCTATTTGCTGCTTAGCGCACAGTATGGAAGCTATATATTGCCTTTCGCGGTGCTTCTTTCCCTTCCGATCGGATTGGCAGGCACATTCTTATTCGCCAGCTTATTTGGTATCACCAACAATATTTATCTGCAAATCACACTGGTCATGCTGATAGGGCTTTTGGCAAAGAATGCAATTCTGATTGTCGAATTTGCAGTGGAACGTAGGCGGCATGGGATGTCGCTGGTGGAAGCGGCTGTCGAAGGTGCACAGGCACGGTTGCGTCCGATCCTGATGACCTCTTTTGCTTTTATTCTGGGTTTGGTTCCACTCATGCTTTCAACCGGCGCAGGTGCAATTGGAAACCGCTCCATTGGAACTGGTGCCGTAGGAGGAATGCTGGTAGGAACGCTCATTGGGGTTTTTGTGATACCGGTGCTTTATATCGTATTCCAGTCTTTACAAGAAATGATCAGCGGTCCGCCCAAGCCAATTACAGAACAAGTTCAGGACGATCATTGAAGCGTTTTAATAGCAAGATTATGTATAAAAAACATTTAAAGCGACTAGTTCTGTTTTGTCTGCTGGGTTTGCTGCTTTGCTGTTGTAACATTGTCAGACCCTACCAGAAACCGCTAACAGCACCCGGTAACCTTTACCGAGATGTGGTCACGGCCGACACAAGCGGGCTCGGCCAGCTTCCCTGGAACCGGCTCTTTACCGATACGACTTTGCAAAGCCTGATAAGTCGGGGAATTAAAAACAACCTGAACCTGCAAATCGCTTATACACGTATTGAGCAGTCCAGGGCCTATTATGAACAGAGTAGAGCAGCATTATTTCCAACCGTTATCGGAGATCTTGGCGTGACGCGTTCAAAGCTTTCGGAAGCTCAGGGCTTTGGTATTAGAAACAGTGCGACCCAATATCAGCTGGGATTATCTTCTGGCTGGGAGGCGGACATTTGGGGGAAACTACGAAGCACAAAACGCGCTAACCTAGCACTTCTATTGCAATCGGAAGCAGGTGCGAAAGCTGTACAAACAAACCTGGTGGCCGATATTGCCAATTATTATTATGCACTGCTGGCCTTGGATCAGCAGCTAGCCATTACAAGGCAGACTGTGTCCAATTGGGATACGACGGTGCAGACCATGCGTGAACTGAAAATAGCAGCCGTAGTTACCGAGGCGGCTGTGGTGCAAAGCGAAGCGCAGCGTTATGTAGCAGAAGTGACAATTCCTGACCTGATCCAGAGTACAAGGGAAACAGAAAACGCGCTAAGTATTCTACTTGCCGTTCCAGCCACGTCCGTCAGACGCGGCACGCTTTGGGATCAGGATACGCTTGATGTATTGCAAACGGGTGTTCCCGCGCTGCTGCTGGCAAATCGCCCTGATGTGCAACAGGCAGAACTTAATTTTAGATATTATTTTGAGTTGACTAATGTGGCGAGGACTTACTTTTATCCGGCATTAACAATCTCCGGCTCGGTGGGTTATTCGGCTCTGCAACTGGAAAACTTTCTTAAACCAATCTCCCTTGCGGCAAGCATCGGCGCGGGACTGACCCAGCCGATATTCAACAGACGCGCCAATATAACCCGCCTGGAAGTTGCCAAGGCCCAGCAGAAGGAGGCGCTGCTCAATTTTGAGAATGTGCTGCTTACAGCCGGACAACAAGTGTCGGATGCCATGTCGCTACACAACACTGCCCTTGATAAAATAGCGATCCGCAGCTATCAGTTGGAAGCATTGCAGAAATCGGTTAGCTATTCAGGCGAGCTACTCCAAAACGGTTTTGCCAACTACAACGAGGTCATTACGGCCCGACAAAGTTTGTTGCAAGCGGAGCTTGGAAGCATTAATGACCAATTGCAACGGTTGCAATCAGTGGTTAACTTATACAGGTCGTTGGGAGGAGGTTGGGCTAGTCCCTGATATTGTTTGGTAAATGGCTTTATAATCTTAAAATTGAAACAATGATAAATAAACTATTATCCTATGCGGCCGGGTTACAAGCGACCGGCATTAATGCTGCCCGATGGGGTATTGTGATTGTAATGTTATGGATTGGCGGTTTGAAAGCTTTTCAATATGAAGCTGCCGGCATCGTGCCGTTTGTAGCCAATAGTCCATTTATGAACTTCTTTTATAAATACGATGCGCCAGAATATAAGCAGCATATGAATAAGGAAGGTGAATTAAAGCCCGAAAATGTCGCATGGCATCAAGCCAACCATACTTATATTTTTTCTTATGGGTTGGGCACAGTAATCATTCTGATTGGCTTTTTGGTAGCGCTGTACCCGGTATTTCCCGCAGTCTCAGCATTTGGAAGTTTTCTTGTTATCATGATGTCAATTGTCACATTGTCATTTCTGATTACCACACCTGAAACCTGGGTGCCATCACTTGGTGACGCCGAGTATGGGTTCCCTTATCTGAGTGCAGCAGGGCGACTTGTGATTAAAGATATTATCATGCTTGGTGCAGGGATTGCTACGATGGCCCAGGCCGCCAGAAAGTATTTAACCGCACAGCAAACGAGCGGGTAGTAAGGCAGCTTTATCATGTAATGTTGTTCTTCAATACAAATCAACTAAACTAGATAATGTAATGAACAAGTCGCTCAACCTAGTAGTTATGACAGCATTTATTGTCTCTGCCTGCAACACTTCTGAACAGTCGGATCAAGGAAAGGATACCACGCTCATCAGCCTTTCACCTAAGACGATGAAACAGATAGCAGCGGTAGATGAACGTTATCAGTCTTATAATGTGGAAACAGTGGAGGTCGCAGGCGGGCAGTTCTGGAAACCTTATCACTTGATGGACAGCTTGCCGGACCTGGCTGCAAATTCAACTTACGACGTCTCACAAACCAATGATCAGCTGTACCGGCAATTGAAACCCCTTGATCTGACAGACAAAAGGTTGCTAATCCTGGCTAAAGGGTTAGCCCCTGCGTATGTACGAATGAGTGGTACGTGGACAAATGGTATTTATTTCCAGGACAACGACCAGCCGAAGTTGACGAAGGCGCCTGCCGGTTTCGTCAATGTGATGTCAAGAAAAGAATTTGGAGGGTTGCTGGATTTTGTTAAAGCTACCGATTCAAAACTGGTTACTTCGTTTGCAGTATCCAATGGTGTAAGGGATGCGCAAGGCGTATGGACGCCAAAACAAGCCCAGAAACTAGCGGATTTTGCCAAGAGTGTAGGTGGCAAAATTGCAGCAGCCGAACTGTTTAATGAACCAACAATGCCGACGGCTGGCGGTGAAATCAGTAAGGCGTATAACGCGGAAAACTTCGCCAAGGACATGGCTGCTTTTAATGCCTGGGCCGAAAAGGCAGTTCCTGATATGCTGGTGCTAGGGCCAGGTTCAGTAGGTGAAGGGTCGCCCAACGTTTCTCTTCAGGGGATGGGAATGAATATTTTGCCAACCGAGGATATGTTAGCTGCTAAACCCAATCCTAAATTCGATGTTTTCTCCTATCATTATTACGGAGCGGCTTCCATGCGCATGATTCGCAGTGGGCCTTTTTCGGTAAAAGCTGAAAATGCGCTGGACGCAGGTTGGTTGCTGAAAACAGATACGGTCGCACATTATTATGCGGGTTTAAGGGATAAGTATAACCCTGGCATTCCTTTGTGGATCACAGAAACGGCGCAGGCTGCGGGTGGAGGCGACCCATTCTCAGCGACTTTCCTTGACACTTTCCGCTACCTGTACCAAATGGGATCCTTGGCCAAGAAAGGGGTAAAGGTTATCATGCATAATACCCTTATTGCCAGCGAGTACAGTCTGATCGACCAGGATACACATTTGCCTAAACCAAATTACTGGGCAGCGTATCTGTGGGCCAAACTTATGGGCACCCAGGTTTACGAAACAGGGCAGGGGACAAAGGGCGTTTATGTTTTTGCTCACAACATGAAAGGGAGCAAGGCAGGTGTAACGCTGCTGGTAATCAATACAAATAAGAAAGAAGCTCCAATCCATATCGATATAGACTCCGAGCACTATTTGCTGACTTCCTCTCAATTGGAAGGACAAACCATACAGCTTAACGGGACAGATCTGAAACTCGAAGACAATGGTGAGTTGCCAGTTTTAAAGGGCAAGCCAGTAAAGAGCGGTGAGCTGACGGTTCCGCCAACCAGCATTAGCTTTTTTGCGATCCCGGATGCTGGTATAACGGGTCCAAAATAAGGATTTGAATAGCCCTGGATTTATTGTGGCAAATGATTTGAACCTGTCGCAGGTAAATAATCATTCATATACTAATGAACCATCCAAGCGTTACCCAGAATTGCTGGGTTATGCTATTTTTTCTTAGCTCATTTACCCGATAGTCCACCCCAAGCTCTATTTTATTATTAGCGGTAGCAGTATATCCTAGGGTAGGTAAAATGCCGATCTCAAAGTCGGATTCATCACGTGACCAAATACCAAGAAAGTCATTGTTGACCTTTGCATAAAATTCCTTTGGATCGATGTATTGACCGTTAAGCGGTTTCTGTATCCCGATCCTATAGCTTATCCGGAAGTTACTAAGTCCATGGTTGGTAAAAGTTTCGTCGGCTAAGACTCGGTGTGCTATACTAAACCATTCAAACTTCCTCACATTATTAAATTGTTGAATGATCCGGTGATAATACGTATTATCTTCTAACCTTATCATATAACCACCTCCAATGATATTATTAATAGACAATTTAGTAGTAAGCAGCAAAGTCAAATCAGTGCGCTCATATTGAAATCTATGGTTGGGAGACTTATCCATTTCTTTCTGCGATAGGATTTGACGAGACTCAAATTTTGTATTAAGCTTTAAAGCTTTGCCAACCTTAAAGTTTACGTTAAATTGAGTAGTTGTGCCGGCCCGATATGTTTGCTGGCATAATGCTGTAAAGGATAATAAATAAAAGAGGAAAAATCTGCACATCAGTAAATAAGATTATCATCATTTGCTAATGCTATTTCCTTAGTACTTTCAATCTTTCCAGTACTATCAACGAGCACTTCAAAATACGCTTCCTCGTTTCCTGTCTGCCCTCGGACGACTATCTCATATTTAACTATCATTCCTTCAAGCGGCATTTTGGCGAGAACGGCCCGTTCCAGGTTATTCTCGCTTCCATTCCATTGCAATTGTGTTTTGATAATTTTCTGACGCTTAAATGTAGCATTGAGGTTATCTTTTATTACAGAACGGATATTTTTTTCCAAATCACGAATGTTAATGAGAATTTCGATATCCTGTATTTGTCCGGATTCATCAAACTCGATACTGTAATGTTTTCCCGAATGCTTCAGTTTCGCTTCGATAGTCTTAGTGGTATCGCTTTCCTCCATATACCAATGAACCCTGGAGTTGTTAAATAGGCGGGACACAAATAAAGTGGCGCTGTCCGGAACGGAATCAGCTTTGACAGTGTATTCCCGTTCATATTTTTTTTGTCCCAGACAGGGCGTGCAGTGAAGTGCTACGAGCAGAAATAAGAAAAGATACAAGAAATGTTTGTTTGCAATCACGTTTTTAAATTTTGCTATCCATAAATTCAGTGAGGTCAGGCTTGATTTAACTGGTATTAAGGAATAGAAAATGTATAATTCGCCTTTATTCTAAAAGCTATACCGGTCCATGTGGAAAATGAGCCATAAAAGCTACAGCCATCCGTACGGAGGCTAAAAAACTGCAATTTCCTTCTAATTCTTTGTGGCATGCGTGGTAACCCATTGCTCAAAGGCTACCATAAAATCAGTCAGAAAGCTCTTTGTAGAATCATTAATGAGACTTCCGTTTTCATCAAATAACCCTGTTGCTTCAGCTATATATGCTTCGGGCTGTGCCATGGTGGGTACATTAACAAAAACAAGTGACTGGCGTAGGTGATGGTTAGCACCGAAACCACTAATATTTCCAATCGAAACGCTTACCACTGCTCCTGGTTTTCCATTCCAGGAATTTTGCCCATATGGACGCGAGCCCACGTCAATAGCATTTTTTAAAACAGCAGGTACCGAACGGTTATATTCTGGCGTAAGAAATAAAAGGCCATCGGCAGACCTGATTTGCCGCCGAAATTCTTCCCATTCGTTTGGCGGTGTTGCTTCCAGGTCCTCATTAAACATTGGAAGATCTGAAATATCTAATATTTCAAGACTCAGAGATTCCGGCGCAAGGGCAATCAGTGCGTTCGCAGTTTTTAAATTGTAGGACTCTTTGCGAAGGCTTCCTACGATAACTGCAATGTTATAATTTTTCATTATTTCATTTGTTAAAGTATGACATATAATTTATGTAAAACGCAGACGATGAAGCAGGCAGTGAAACGCACATTTTTATTGAATCGCAGCGAGCAGCTGGAGAGTTAAATCTTGTTGCACACCGAGTGATTGAATAGCTATATAAACATTGATAGGAATTAGCAGATATTTTCATCAATTTATAGAAATTTCCATATTTTTTGCTCTAAGTCAGATTATATTTTAGAATGAACTGCATAAGGGTATCATTGGGGAATTGTCGGAGGCATAGTGTAAAAAATAGTATTAGTAGTCTTTTTCCAACCGCCTATAATACTGGGTACTTTTATAGCTAACACAACCTGTAAATGATAACAGATACCGCAAATAGAGGAGAGGCATCAGTAGCCATACAACGCGAAAGTACATAGTAGTGATAGTTCGTGGACTGCGGTTGATTTTTCTTTGGGTGTATAAGGGATCAGTGCTAACGCATATTAAATTGTTTACCATCATGCAGACTTTTTTCCAGCTTAGTGCAGCAGACGTCATAAGTTCTCTAAAGACTTCCGCTTCGGGTTTAAAAAGTGATACAGTTGTAAACCTTCGAAATGAATTTGGGGAGAATGTATTGCAGGAGGCCAAACGAAAAAGTAAACTGTCCATCCTTATTGGTCAGTTTAAGGATGTTATGATTTTGATACTGATTGTCGCTGCCGCCATTTCATTTATGGTTGGCGAGCATACAGATGCATACGTTATTCTGGCCATCATTCTCGGTAATGCCTGGATGGGTTACTCGCAGGAATATAATGCAGAGCAATCAGTAAAGATGTTACAGAAAATGTCGGCACAGTTTGCGATCGTGATCCGCGACAATAACCCTTTAAAAATTGAAGCAAGTCAATTAGTCCCTGGTGATTTAATTCTACTGGAAGCCGGTGATATTGTCCCTGCCGATGCAAGGCTTATCCAGGTGAGTTCTCTTAAAACGGACGAAGCATCGCTTACCGGCGAAAGCCATTCAATAGAAAAAATAACCGAGCCAATAAAAGAAGGGGACATTGTGCCTGGTGACCAGCTCAATATGGTTTTCAAAGGAACGGTTGTGAGTAATGGTTCTGCCCAAGCGGTCGTCACTGCCATTGGTATGAATACCGAAATCGGTAAAATTGCAGGTATGATGGAGGCAAGTTCTCAAAAAACGCCCCTCCAGAAAAGGCTAGCTGTTTTTAGTAAGCAACTGGCGGTTATTGTTCTAGTGATTTGCCTAACCGTTTTTGGTCTTGGCTTGCTCCGTGGCGAGCCACCATTTGCCATGTTTCTTACCGCATTGTCGCTGGCTGTTGCTGCGTTGCCAGAGGCATTGCCAGCCGTTATAACAATTGCGCTTGCCCAGGGGGCCCGCCGAATGGTGAGCCAAAATGCATTGATGAGAAAATTGCCGGCGGTTGAAACGTTAGGGTCAGTCACCTATATATGCAGCGATAAAACCGGGACGCTTACCCAAAACATCATGACGGTAGAAAGTATCCTTGCTGTAGAGGGCAAGGAAGAACTTTTGGGCTATGCCATGATGCTCAATAATGATGTGCGATTTTCCGCAGACAAAGAACTGTTGGGCGATTCCACAGAAACAGCATTGGTAAAGTATGCCATAGATAAGGGCAAAACAAAAGAAGAAGCAGATCAAAAATTCCCGCTGTTGGAGAAGCTGCCATTCGATTCAGAGCGCATGCGGATGGGCACCTTACATAAATATGGGGACAAATGGATTTTGTTTGTAAAAGGTGCCCCAATAAAAATGCTAGAATCGGTATCTGAAAAACACAAAAATCAGACTGACGGATGGCTCGCGCAAAACCGTAAGTGGGCGGCAGATGGCCTTCGGGTTCTATTTTTTGCTTACAAAATTTTTGAAAAAGATCCTGGCAGGATAACCTCAGATGAAGAGAATGAACTTGAATTTTTGGGGATGGCAGCCATGATTGATCCGCCCCGCGAAGAAGTCATAGAAGCCATTAAAGAATGTAAATCCGCGGGTATAAAAACTGTAATGATAACCGGCGACCAGCCACTTACTGCCACAGCCATCGCCCAACGCCTGGGGATGATTGAAGAAGGATCCCAAGAGGTCAGGGCAGGCTCTGATTTAGAGAAGCTGACGGAAGAAGAATTTAAGAGTGTGACGAAACACGTTGCTGTATATGCCCGTGTGTCGCCAGAGCAGAAATTAAATATTGTAAAAGCTTTACAGAACAACGGTGAGTTTGTTGCCATGACTGGCGATGGCGTAAATGATGCACCATCCTTAAAGCAGTCAGATATCGGGATTGCAATGGGGATAACTGGCACTGATGTATCGAAGGAAGCATCTGATATGATTCTGTTGGATGATAATTTTGCCACCATTGTGAAAGCCGTTCGGGAAGGTAGGCGTATTTACGAAAATATTAAAAAGTTTATTGTTTATGTGCTTTCGTGTAACCTGGGTGAGATCCTCGTAATCTTCTTTGCCCCAATTATTGGGTTTGCTATTCCACTGCTCCCCATACACATTCTCTGGATAAATCTGGTGACGGATGGCTTGCCTGGGATTGCGCTGGTGGCAGAACCAGCCGAAAAGGACATTATGAACCGTCCGCCCCGTCCACCTAAGGAAAATTTATTTGCAGGTGGTTTAGTTCTTCGTATCGTACTCATAGGAATCATCATGACATTTGCTGCACTCTTCATTCAGTGGTGGTGCATAAATGAAAATTACGATGTAAAAACACAACAGACCGCAGTATTTACAACTTTGTGTTTTGTGCAACTAGGTAATGCACTTTCTGTGCGCTCTACATATCATTCTATATTTTCCAGAGACATATTTGCTAACCGGGGGATGTGGGGAGCAATAATCCTTACCATAATGCTTCAAATGCTGATTGTGTATGTGCCGTTTTTGGATACCGTTTTTAAAACAACACCATTAAGCTGGCATATTATGCTAATAGTGATAATTACAACTGTTGTTTGTATTATCTTAATTGAGTTGGTTAAGCTTATGAATAAGAAATAAGATCCCTACGATACCATATTGCCTGACGTCCACACCAGAGTAGGAGAGCGTTTCAAAAGCATTTAGCGACGGCATAATAGATAATTATTAAGCACTAATACTTGTCTTAGATTACAAGAATCAAAATCCTTTTACTATTATATCTCAAGAACTATGGAGCCATATGTAACGCTAACTGAAAGTTTGAATGAGTTGCGCAACCAAGGATATTCGGAGGACTTCAACCTTCGACAAAACTGCCTTGAGTGCCGTAACGGGCAGTTCAAAATATTTACCGATGACTTTAAAGTGGATAAATTCATTCGGTTTGAAGGGGACAGTAACCCCTCGGATGCAGCCGTGCTATATGCGATATCATCCGATGTTCATCAAATAAAAGGTGTGCTGGTAAACGGCTATGGTATTTACAGCGAATCAATAACGGACGAAATGCTGCGTAAGCTAGATATACGAAGCTAAACAGACAATTCGCTGTTGTCAAGCTCGGCCTGTGCAGCAGCATGTCAAAAGGCCGGATAGTCTTTTCGCTGTCATTCAATTGTAAATTCGAAATTTGCCAGCTGTTAGTTGGGTGATCCGCTCATTAAGAAATTAACGGCCATTGCCGCCATTGCCCTTGTACCTACTACCAATGCTTTTTCATCGACAAAGAATTTGGGATTATGGTTTGGGGCAGCTTTGGCAGGATCCTCACCTTCGGGCGTAACACCGAGAAAAATATACAGACCCGGCACTTCTTTGGCAAAGTAAGAAAAATCCTCCGAGGCCCCCTGCAACGACCCGGGTACCACGCCGGCTTCGGCAACGCGCTTCAGTACTGGCAGCATCTGTTTAGCCAGGGCATCATTGTTGTCTGTGACATCATACATAGGCAAAATGTCAACCTGCGCCCTCGCATAGGTTCCTTCCGCAATGTGCTCAGCAGCCTGCTTAATATCAGTATGAAGTTGCTTGCGTGCCTCAGGGTCATATGAACGGATGGTGCCAACCATTTTTACAGTGTCCGGAATCACATTCTGGCTGGACCCGCCATGGATCATCCCCACTGAAATAACGGCCGGCGACTTCGTCAGGTCAGCGCGTCGACTAACAACGGATTGTAAGCCGGCTATTACGTATGCCGAGGCTACTACCGGGTCAATTGTGTTCCATGGCATACCTCCATGGCCCTGCTGCCCGCTGACAGTAATATTCAGCACGTCGCTGCTGGCTGTGGCTGGTCCACTCTTGTAATCAATCTGTCCTGACTTGCCGGGGTGAACGTGTAGTGCGAATACTGCATCCGGTTTGTTTTTCTTAAACATGCCGTCTTCAAGCATCCGTTTGGCCCCCCAGCTTTTGCCCGTCCCTGGCTCTACAACGCTTGAGCCTTCTTCGGCAGGCTGGAATATGAACATTACTGAACCTGTTAGCTCACTTTTCATGCTTGCAAGAACTTCGGCTGCCGCCATTAGCATAGCCGTATGTGCGTCATGCCCACAGGCATGCATAAGGTATTCAGTCTTTCCGTTTATTTGGGATGTGGCTTTTGAAGCGAATGGTAATCCGGCGGGCTCCTTAACGGCCAAAGCGTCCATGTCAGCCCGCAGGGCAACCAACTTTCCCGGCTTCCCGCCTTTCAATATGCCTACGACCCCTGTGCCGCCCACTCCTGTCTGAACTTCAATTCCCAGGGTGCGAAGGTGTTCTGCAACCAGTTTTGAAGTGCGTTCTTCCTGATCTCCCAGTTCCGGATTTTGATGTATATCCCGGCGCCAGCCGATCAACTTGGACTCGATGGCCGTCGTCTTGTCGCGGATCTTGCTTTCAATTGCAGTTAGAGCTGATGAATTTGCCTTGGTCTGCTTGGGAGTTTGCCCGATGGCAGTCAGTGATACGTAAATAAGTATCAGAAGGGGGATGAGCTTAGCCAAGCTCTTGCTGTTTCCGTTTGCTGATTTGCCCATAACCGTTTGCAGCTTTACACTTAACTTGTTAAACATTGCCATAACTGTTTGACTGCCCCCCATCAATAGCAAGAATCTGCCCATTTACATAGGAACATTCGTCGCTTAAAAGAAACGCCACTACCTTCGCCACTTCTTCGGGCAGGCCAAGCCGTTTTGTAGGATTGGCCTTAGCATATTCTGATTCAGCAGCTTTCGGATCCTCAGGGTTTACCTGTTTAAAAGCTTCCGCAACCATAGGTGTCAGTATGGCTCCCGGAGCAATTGCGTTTGTATTGATGCCGTCTTTCGCATATTCAAGCGCTGCATTTTTTGTCATGCCTGACACTGCATGTTTTGTTGCTACATACGGGGTTTGATTTAAAACACCCCTTATTCCTCCGACGGATGCTACATTTACGATCCTGCCATACTTTTGGTTTTGCATGTAAGGAATAACATAGCGCATCGCGTAGTACACTCCCATAAGATTTATATCGATTACTTTTTTAAAGGTGTCTAGGTCATATTCTGTGATACTGGCTTGCTTGCCTTCAATTCCGGCATTGTTATACAGCCCATCAATACGGCCAAACTGATTAATTGTTTCATCAACGTAACCTTTTACGGCAGCTTCCTGGGAAACATCCGCCACAACAGTAATGATTTTGTTATCCGGGAAATCTCTGCTGATCTCATCCTTAGCCTCGGAAAGACTTTGCTGATTGTAGTCAACAAGTGTGAGATTAGCTCCTCTCATAGCAAGTTCCTTTGCGACTGCTAGACCAAGCCCCATTGCGGCACCCGTAATGATAATTGTCTTGTTTTCAAAATTTTTCATTTTTTTACCTTTTTAGAAGATTAAAATTGAAATTATGGTCAAATCGCTATTAAACGAAGATCTAGGTGAAGTTACTGCAGGAGTGAACTCTTAGGATCCGCTCGGAGAACCTAATTAATTTTGTAGCAGTTCTATTTAGCCATCCTGACTACTTGTTAGCAGTCCTGACTACTCGGTTTAACTGTCACACCTTTTAAAGTTTGATTAGTAATAATTGTTTCTTCTAAAGTACAATGTTGTGCCGACATTTCCGAAAGGCGCACATCATCGCATAGCATGTTTAAGTTACTGGTTTAAACCTTTCATTTCCCCGATCATTTTTGGGCAGCCTTATTTCGATCGGAAACAGAGCTCAAGTGGTCTGGTGTTGTTATTACATTTCAACTTATGCATGTATTACATCTAGTACTGTAAATTTCTTCATCCCTGCGGCCATTTTTTATTCCACAGGATCACCTTGGCAAAGGTCCCTGATCAGGACATTAGGTCATCACATGAATTAGTCAAGTACGATTGAGCACTATTGCTGGCGATTATTTGCTTTTGTATTTTTACAGTTGTAAATTTACAGCTATAATTAATACAATCAAAATTTTAGACGAAATGAATAAAATAATTTTAGTTCCGACAAAATTAGGCCCTTGGTTTTATTTGAAGGTTTTAACCGGTTTGACGCTTATATATACCTGTTTTTTAAGCAGAAGCAATCGTGAAAACATTGGGGTGCAATTTAATGAAGACAGGTGGTTAGGCATTTAAGCCTGTAACAGGGCAAAAAGTTTAGGTATATGCTTAGGGCTGATTACTATAATTTCCTAAATCCTTTTATAAGCCTGGCGGATGTTCTTTGCCGACGCCGGGCTTTCTTACTCTGGTCTTATAAACAATGTTCATATGAAATGGTCTTTTGTAATACGACAAAAAGTTAAAGCGGCAGTAGTACTTGCCGGTATTTTAGTAGTGATAATGCTTGCTTCTCTCAGTACGAATCAGACGATACAGGTTATGGATCAAAGTCTGGAATCTGTATTTGTTGACCGTTTACAACCAGCTGTTGATCTTGTGTTTTTGAGCGAAAACCTATATAACAGACGGCTTCTGGTGCAAGGGTATTTAACCGATTCATCCTCCATCTCGACAGGAGAACCGGTTAAAACCTCAGGTATTGACAATTCCGAGCGCAACCGTCTGATCAGTAGCTTTGAGAAGACTTCATTGACTGCTTTGGAAGCAAAAAAACTTTCCTATTTTAAAGATCGATTGAAAGCTTATGATAGGCTCGAAAATTCCGTTCTACAACTTATCAGTAGAAATCGCCATCAAGAGGCCGGACTTTTGTTTGGAGATCAGGGAGCAATTATTTTCCGGGAAGCTGTTTCAACTCTTCATTCTATTGCTCAAATACAGTCCGATGCGGGTAAAAAGACAATAAAAAGCGCCCACGGGCAAGCAGCAGGAGGGCTGATCAATATTTCTCTTTTACTTGCAGTCTGTATTGTAATAGGACTCGTTATTTTAAACCTACTTAAAAACCAAAGTCTGGTTGATCAAAAATCAGAGACGTTCCATTTAAACTAGCAGCTTGGCAGATAAGCTTTTGTATCAAAAGACGCTAGATTATTGCGTGGATTGAGATTTTTCTTACAAATGGGCGGATCATACGCAACTATGAGATTATTCTCCTTCATGACCCGGATTATCGATCAAAATCCTGGTGAAAATGAATTTCACCAGGCATTCCAAGAGGTGGCCGAAACAATTATTCCATTATTGAGGATAAGCCGCATTACCAGAAAGCTAAAATCCTGGACCGTAAGGGAGATGGGCGCATGAGCTATATGCAGGGGGCCAATATAGGAGGCTTTGTCCGGGTGGCTGATGCTATGCTTGCGCAAGGGCTTGTTTAAATAGAGAACCTGGCCACACGACCGTGCAAAGCTAATATCGACATTGCATAATAACTCTTTAACAATACAAGGGAGGATGACAGCTATGCAAGAACAGGGTGTTATCATTAAGGTATATAGGACATTCAGGCCACATGAGTATAGAAAAAGATAGCAATCCATCAGCATTTACGCCTAATGATCATCTGGCTAATGAACGGACTTACCTTGCTTGGTTAAGGACAGGGATCGGCATTATGGCCTTTGGATTTGTGGTTGTAAAGTTTTCACTGTTTGTAAAACAGCTTGGTTTCGTGCTGCAAACACAAGTTGCTACGCCTTCGCATGCATATTCAGCCATTATTGGGATTTTTTTGGTCGTCCTAGGTATGCTTGCCATTTTGTTTGCCTTTTTGCAGTACCGTAGGACTGATAAGCAACTTAAAACCGGGCGGTATAAACCAACAACTTTATTGACCACCATTCTTACCGGAGTCATTTTAGTCATCAGTATTCTATTAATTGCTTATCTACTGCTAAGCGTGTGATACCGCCTGTAATTATGCCGAAAAACAGCAAAACAGTGCGTAAAATAAAAGAGTAAAAAGTATTTTATTTTCCGAATCTTGAAGATATATTTGCACATAAACCAGATGCAGATGTTTTTTTCAAAAACGTGCGAATATGCAATAAGAGCGGTCATTTTTGTTGCCCAGAAGTCAGAAGGAGGCAGGAAAGTGGCTATTAAAGAAGTTGCGGCTGGTATTGATTCACCGGAACACTTCATTGCAAAAATTCTTCAGGAACTCAGCAAACGTGAGCTCATACAATCCAGTAAAGGTCCAAATGGCGGCTTTTATGTTGACAGCATTGCCCGGAGCAATACACTGGCCGATATTGTCAGGGCGATTGACGGGGAAAAAATATTTAAGGGCTGCGGGCTTGGGTTAAAAAGTTGCTCTGAAACAAAGCCTTGCCCACTGCACAACGATTTTAAAGAAATCAGAACAAAAATGCATCGCACGTTACAGTCTGCGACGATCGGGGAGTTTAATGAAAATTTGAACTTAGGGCTGAGCTACATTAAAGAAAGATAAAATTTTCCAGAGTAAAAGATATTCAGGTCTTAATATATATAATATGATCGCTGTTAGTAAGTATAAGATTATAAGTAGCGTATGCCTTTTGATTTATTTGGTTGCGACTCCTGTATATGCAAATAGCCTATTTGGACAAGCCGTTATGCTATCGGTAGGAATCGTTGCATTGGTGATGGCCCTAGGTGTGCTTTTCATTGCGGTCCTGATCAAAAACGTTGTTCAACATGATCTGATTAATAAAATCAACCCGGGTAGACAGGATTATTCAAGATATCTCCATAACCTGAATAGCCAACAGATCTCTTTGCTGCTCGACCGGATGGGGAAAAAGCAGCATTTAGGGGTTATTGCGCTCGCTATGCTTAGTTTGGTAAGTTTTCCTTCACACGCACAGTCGAGCCAACCAACTGCTGACTCGCTGCTGAGCCAGGGAGGTATTTTAATTACCATTGTCCTGATATCAATCCCTGTGCTGGCAGGCGCTATCTTCTTATTTATCAAGATCACCGACACATTAAACAGGTATAGAAACCAGCAGCGCGTGGCAGAGGCCGGGCGTGTGGCAGTATATCTGGGGGGTATTGAAGGTGAGGATCTTGCAGAAACACTGCAACGAAGAAAAGATGCGCTGGATTTTGTATTGAGTCATAATGAACTGTCGGGCGCATTAACGGCCAACGATCATAAAGGGCTGATCAACAATGTAGAGCATGAGGCATCACTTCCATTTGTGGCACGTAAAAGAAAGGCGCACGTTCGCCCGAAAGTAGACCCGCAACTTTCCAGGCTTGTCACCTGGTTCATCATCACTGCGACATTCTGGCTTGTTTTTGGAACGACGGTAGGGGAATATATTGGGATAAAATTTGTTGCGCCGGATGCAGACCAATTCAGCTGGCTGAGCTTTGGGCGATTGCGGCCGGTCCATACCAATGCCGTTTTCTGGGGCTGGGCATCACTGGCAATGCTGGGGTTAGGTAACTATGTCGTGCCCAGGGTCAGCAATACAAAACTATTCAGTATAAAACTCGGATGGTACACATTGATCCTGATTAATACGGCGGTGGTACTGGGCACATTGTCTTTGATGGCTGGAATCAATAATGGGGGCGGGGAGTACCGGGAGTACATATGGCCAGTCATGCTGCTTTTTGGCATTGGGCTTCTGCTAACATTGATCAATTACTTCAAGACAGTCGCCAGCCGCACTACGAAGGAGATCTATATTTCAAACTGGTACATTGTCTCTTCGGTGATTTTTGGAATTGTGATCGCGGTGGTTGCATATGTGCCTGTTTGGCAAAATGGGCTGGGTGAAACGATCATTCAAGGCTATTACATGCACCAGGGTGTTGGAATGTGGTTCATGCTGTTTACGCTCGGGATCGTTTACTACTTCCTGCCCCAGCAGCTCAATAAACCGATCTATTCGTATAGCCTTGGTATACTTGCTTTTTGGACCCAGATCCTTTTTTATACACTTATTGGTACCCATCATTTTGTTTTCAGTGCGATTCCCTGGTGGCTTCAAACGGTCGCCATCGTGGGCAGTGTGGGCATGATCATTCCGGTAGTGGCAGGTACGACCAATTTCCTGTTGACCTTCAAAGGCGCGTGGTACAAGATCACCGACAGTTATACGCTTCCGTTCTTTTTAACGGGTATCCTTTTTTACTTTACCGGTTCCTTGCAGGGAACTGCCGAAGCCTTCCGGTCTACCAATCTGCTTTGGCATTTCACTGATTTTACTGTCGCCCATTCCCATTTGACGATGTATGGCATTATCTGCTTTTTGCTCTGGGCAGGGATTTATGCACTTATGCCCCGTATTACCGGGCAGGAGCCGCCGCAGATCACGGTTGGCGCGCACTTTTGGCTGGCGTTGATCGGGCTTTTGTTTTACACGATACCGTTGATGTACGGCAGTACCATGCGCGGGTTGATGTGGATGGAAGCCAAACCTTTTATTGACTCGGTCAGCTTTATGGCGCCGTTTTGGCTCTGGCGGGCGATTGGGGGAAGCCTGATGTGGCTCTCACACCTGTTTTTTGCCTATAATCTTTACAGGATGATGGTCTCACCGGGCACAGTTGATATTAAGGAAACGGCATTTGAAAAGCTGAAATCTATTGATCACGTGTCCTGAAACCGAGCATATCTATCCCATTCAATTTGACATCATGGATTTCTTCGATAATCATAACAAACTATTTGGCGCTGCTTTCCTGCTCTTTATCGGCTTAACAGCTTTCGTGGCCGTATTGCCTGCCATTGATAATGAGCAGAACAATGCGCCGCTGCCAAGTGCAGTGCCGCTCAGTGAGGCGGCGATCAGGGGAAAGGCATTGTATGTCTCCAATGGATGCGTGGCCTGCCATACCCAGCAGGTCCGCAATGTGGACATGGATAAGGTTTGGGGCCAGCGGCCAGGGCTGGCGGCAGACTATGCTTCAAATCGCCGCACGGATTTCTGGCGTAATACCGCCACGCTGATGGGTACTGAGCGGACCGGGCCCGACCTAACCTCGATCGGAAGCCGGCAGCCCAGCCGGGAATGGAACCTGGTGCATTTATACAACCCGCGTATTGTGATCAAGCAGTCCATTATGCCGGCATATCCCTGGCTGTTCGAAAGTAAATCCGAGCCGGCAAAAGAGGATGTGGTTGTAAATGTTCCTGATGCGTTTCAAAGACAAGGGATGACTCTGGTAGCAACTCAGGATGCGCTGGACCTGGTCGCTTATTTACAATCATTGAAACAGGCCGAGCTCCCTGGCGCAACGGGCGCCCCTGCATTTTTATATGCAAAAGATGAACAGAAAACAGAAAGTACGGACCAGTCAATGCAAGCCAATTCTGAAACTTCCGAAAATGGCCAGATGCTTTACGCCACCCATTGTCAGGCATGCCACCAGGAAAACGGAGAAGGTTTGAAAGGCGCTTTTCCACCTTTGAAAGGTAGTACGGTTGTGCTCGATAAAGATCCATCATTAATTGTAAACATCGTGATGCGGGGCTATGACGCCCGCCAGGAATATGGGGCAATGCCCGCTGTGGGAGCGAATGCAGATTTAAGTCCGGAGCAAATAGCCGCCATTATAAACCACGAGCGCAGCAGTTGGGGCAACAATGCGCCCAACGTAACGGTGCAACAAGTAGAGCAGATTGTGCAGAAAATCAAGGAAATGCCTGTGCAATAGATGCTATGGCGGCATTTTTCAAATTTTAGAGAATTCAGATTTGATATGAAAAAAGCCTTTTTGTTAGCCGTGTTTGTCTTGATGGGCTTTTTTGCTGCGGCGTGCCCGGTATGTGACCAGCGTCAGCCAAAGCTATTACAAGGTATCGCGCATGGGGCCGGCCCGGAGAGCAACTGGGACTATCTGATCGTGTCGGTTGCTGCCATCATTGTGATACTGACGCTCTTCTTCTCGGCAAAGATGTTGATCAAACCCGGCGAAAAGTCAGACAACCATATCAAAAGGCTTATTATAAACATTTAGTGTTATGGAAGATAAAAGCACAGTTTTTCTTTTCCTGGATCAGGACCAAACGCCCATCGCTGAGTTTCTCTCCCCTGTGAATTTTGAGCTGGATACCCGTAAAATGGTGGATGGCAAGCATGAGTTGAAAATTATCAGTAAAGACCCGACGGGCAAAGAAGGTATCCGGATCATTCCTTTTGAGGTAAAGAACGGGCCTGCCATTGCCGTTGAAGGTATCGCCGAGAATGCAGTGGTGGATGGGATAGTCCCATTAATGATCAATGCATATGGAAAAGGGGACCAAAAGCGGTTTCTGATTACCGGAAGTGAAACACCCCAGAGCATTCCGGCCTGGATCTGGATCCTGCTCATCGGCTTTTTAGGGTGGTCGATCTATTACCTTATCCGATACATTAACTTGGTAACTATTTGAAATGAAAACAAAACAAGAGATACTCGACATTGACGATATCAAGCTTTTGGTAGATTCTTTTTACGCAAAGGTCAGGGCGGATGCATTATTATCACCCGTTTTTAACGAGCGGATCAGCGATAACTGGCCGCAGCATATGGAAAAAATGTACAAGTTCTGGCAGACAGTGCTTTTAAAGGAGCATACTTATTATGGAAGCCCGTTTACACCGCATGCGATATTACAGGTTGACCACACTCATTTTGAAAAATGGATGGATTTATTTGTCGGGACCATTGATGAACTGTTTATCGGCGAGAAAGCCCAGGAAGCAAAGTTCAGGGCGGAGAAAATGGCGGAAATGTTTGAATATAAAATCAAGTACTACCAAAGCTATCCATCCCGTGTGATTTTATGAGATCCGGTCAAATCAAGACCGTGCCTATGATGCAGGACCATGAAAACGAATGCAAGCGCATGCGAAAAATCGCAGCATTGAGTGGCAATTACACACCGGGCCCTGATGCTTGCACTGCCAATAAAGCTTTGTTTTTTGTGCTTGAAGAATTTGAGAGTGATCGGCACAAGCATATACATCTTGAAAAGGAATTGCAGGCGGATGATTAGCAGAACCTAACATTTAATCAGAATATGAGGTCTGATAGTATGGAAACGACTGAGCGAGATCTTATAATAAACGTAAAGCGGATATATGAACCGGCCAGCAAAAAGGATGGCTTTCGCATACTTGTTGACCGTTTATGGCCAAGGGGATTAAAGAAAAGCCAGGCCGGGGTCGACCTTTGGCTTAGAGAAATTGCCCCGAGTGCCGAACTGAGGAAATGGTTTAACCACGACCCGGAACGGTGGCCGGAGTTTGTTGCAGACTACAACTTCCAGCTCAACAAAAACAGGCAAATTGCCGGGCAACTTATCGCTTTGATCAAGCAGCACAAAAAAGTATCCCTTTTGTATGCTGCCCAAGATGAACAGTTTAACAATGCCATTGCGTTGAAAGGGTTCCTGGACAAATTCATGAAAGCAGACCATCAATGAAAGATATTCCGGTAAGACAATGATTATCCATCCCATTTGTCTAGTGTTTATACTTACAATTCTTTGTAGCTCCTGCGGAAGGGACCAGGAAACGTTGCGCCAAAGGAAGCCGAAGGTAATCGAAACAATTGCTGATCTGGACGCATTACCACGGTACGTGACAGACCCTGATGACAACCCTTCGACCCCGGGAAAGGTAAACCTGGGCCGGTATTTGTTTTTTGACCCTATCCTTTCCGGAAACAAGGACGTATCCTGCGCCACCTGTCATCAGCCCGAGTTCAATTATGCTGAGTTCCTGGAAACCTCCATCGGGGTAAATGGGAGAGGTACTGGTAGCAAGCGACGATTTCTGGATCCCAATGACATTCCGTTTGTCAAAAGAAACTCGCAAAGCATTTTAAACACAGCCTTTAACGGCATAACCAATCACGAAACATACAGGCCTGAACTGGCCCCGATGTTTTGGGATTTAAGAGCAAAAGGATTAGAGGCGCAGGCATTGGAGCCAATTAAAACACTGGAAGAAATGCGGGGCAATGCTTATGTGGATCACCAGATCCTGGATGAAATCATCGAGCGGATAAATAAGATCCCTGCCTATAATGAGCTATTTTCGAAAGCATTTCCCACAGATCCCAAACCAGTCACCCAAAAAAATTTAGCGAAGGCGTTAGCGTCCTTCGAGCGGACGCTTATTGCTAGCAATACCCGGTTTGACCAGTATATGCGCGGTGACAGCAATGCATTGTCGACCAGCGAAAAGGATGGGATGAATGCGTTTTTAGTAACAGGATGCGCAAAGTGTCACTCGGGTCCCATGTTTTCTGATTATAAGCTGCATACTTTGGGCGTGCCCGACACTGATAACCGGGCAGAAAGTGACGCGGGTATCAATCAAGATTATGCATTTAGGACACCCACACTACGTAACCTGCGTTTTACTGCTCCCTACATGCACAGTGGCAAGTTTACTACTTTGGATCAAGTGCTGATGTTTTATGAAGATGTGGCAGGAGGAAAGATTCTCAACCCGAATGTGAAAGCTGGCAGCATTGATTCCCTCGCCACACACATGGACGTGAATTTCAAGGATATTTCAAGGATCGTCGAATTTTTAAATACACTCAACGATGATTCCTTTGATAAAACAATTCCTGTAACCGTACCAAGTGGCTTACCTGTGGTAGGTCTTTGAACAGTGAGGAGTAAGCAAAAGCATTAATAATTAAGTCAAACACTTATAAATTTGAAAGAAGAACAGAAATGCACAATTCTCTTTACACTGATTTACGGAAATGAAGAATATCAGGTCCAGACGCTGGAAAGGAATTACCTGTCTTTGATGACGTTAATTTCGGATTATGTGAACATTTCTGGATTTGGGCTCTGTTGTGGTATGGGAAGCTGCGGAACCTGTATGGTACAAATAGATGGACGCTTCACCCTAGCCTGTCAGGTTCCTGTTGACGATTGGCTTGCTAATTCCGAAATAAAAATTGAGCCTTCCATTATTTTTACATCTTGATGCTATTAACCCTTACATCTATCTAGTAAAAGATACTTACGAAAGAAAAAATGCAACCTTTGAGGAAATAATAAAGGCTTATAAAATTTCATCAAAAACTACATTTTATAAAATATTAAAAGCAGCTGAGAAGGTTGTATAGAATATGTCTGCTTCAATGATTAAATAGTTGATAATCAGTAATTGAAATAAGTATGGCAAAAAATAAAATTGAAACGGAGGAAATTTTGAAAGCGTCTTATAGAGTTGAACTGTTTATTAGGAAGTTTGAGAAGCAGATCCAAACAGCTTTAATTTATGAGCCTAGTGGTAGTATTGGACAGGATATACAAGTGCTGAATGAATTTGTGAAAAATCAAAAGATGCTTATCGAGGATGCTAGGAAATCTCTTTCCGGGAATTACGATTATAAGAGTAATTACTTAGATACAGAAATTGTCTCGACCCCACTTTCAACGCGGACTTCCTTATGTTTGAAAAATGCTGATATAAAAACAGTCAAAGACTTGATAGAAGCAAAGAATAAATACGGACTAAGTCATTTTAAGAATTTTAGAAATTTTGGGAAAACCGCGTATGATGAAGTTGTTCGATTTATAAATATCGTTGAAAACCTCTAACATCGCATGAGATGCTGTACTGGCGCAGTTGGAATACATTCAATTTCGGCACAAACAGGAGTACTGTAATATAATGTCCCGGGATAAAGTCGGCTACATTTCCCTTATCAGAAGGATATAGGTAGAATGAATTAATCTCCTGCGACTCCTACATCTTTTGTTTTACTACAAAAGGCGGCCAGCCACTCCATCCACCCTTTTTCGCTACTGATTTGCTATACAAATCCGCTTGTGCACCCGACATGA